>NZ_DCKA01000014.1:0-107439 GCF_002320215.1 Alistipes sp. UBA1686 | reverse complement strand
AACCGAGAAAAATCTAAAATAAAAAAAGACAAAATATTAGGACAGACTTTGAAAAACGGTCTATAAATTAAACCGTTTGCGTAGGTTTGTCCTTTCTATTCTGAGTGACAGACTTTGTGAAAAGGTTAGTCTATAAGACCCTTTTGCAGAGTTTGTCACTTTCTTATTTTGTTTATTCCGCTAATAATCTTATCTTTATAAAGATAAATAACAATATAAATTTTAGCTAAAATGAACAGATACAAACAACCGAAAACTGAATGAATGACCAAAGCATGAGAGAACAAACAAGCTATATGTAAGTTGGTCGAATGGAGCAAGACAGAGGGAATAGGCTTAATAGTCGTAAAACCTCAAAATGAGATTTGTCCCGAAATGTTTTACTTTGTTTTCTCACCCGAAACAGCGGACATAAATAAACCCGTTGAAATCGCACTTGTAAAAAACAAACAATGAATAATCGGGTGGAAAAGCGACCTTGAAGAGATAAACGATATAATAGGAATAATAATCGCCAACGAGATAAAGATGGAAGGCATGAGCGAAACGGTAAATTTATTCGACTGCCTTGTCAGAGCGAACGCTATATTATTTCATTACACCACGCCCGACGGACGGAACGAGGTGGTGAAATTCCCGTTAGCGGGATTCTGCGAAAACTACTTAAGAATGTTTATAAATTAAAAATTGCATTATTCCGCCTTTCTTGTTAATTTTGAAAAAAATAATTGCTATGAATAGTAACGATAGGGTTATCCTTGATGGGTGCATTGCCCGATTCAAACAAGAAAATGAGTTGGAATTAAATGATTCCGAACTATTTGAACGATTTGCATTATTGCAAATTAACAAACTTTACGACATTTCATATGATAGCATTGTTAATTCTATCGTAGACGGAGGGAATGATGGAGGAATAGATTCTATTATTATTCTTGTAAATAATATAGCTATTGATTCATTTGATGATGTTGACGATATTAGATTCAATAAATCAACAAATGTCAAATTTATTATTACACAATGTAAAAAAGAATCTTCATTCAAAGAAACGGCATTGGATCGTTTAATTACAACAATACCCGCATTACTTAATTTAACGAAAACACAAGACGAATTACTCACAAGATTTAACCCAGAAATTGTTGAACGGACTCAAATTCTTAAAGATATTTGGACTAAAACAGCAACTAATGGAGGACGAATAACAGTTAACATCCTATATGTTTGTGCGGCATCTGAAATACAAATATCATCGTCTTTTATCAGTAAAAAAGAACAATTACTTGAAGTAACAAAGAGTAATTTTTCCATTAATGATGTTTTTTTTCAAAACTATAGTTGCAAAGAACTCATCCAACTATATCAAACAACAAAAAACAATCGGTTGGTTTTAGAATTTAAAGATACACCATTATCAACTAGTTTTGGTGAGGACATAGGTTATGTTGGAGTGGTGAAATTAGGGAATTACAAGTCTTTCTTAACCTCTGAAACGGGTTCAATCCGAGATGATCTATTTGAATCAAATATTAGACATTTTCAAGGAGAAGTTGACGTTAACAAAGGAATAAAAACCACTATAGCGGAAGGTTTAGATAAGGATTTTTGGTGGTTTAATAATGGCATCACTATTATTGCAGAAAATCCTAATCAATTAGGAAAAAAATTAACATTAGAGAATGTTCAGATCGTGAATGGCCTACAAACATCTTATTCAATCTTCAACTCACATAGCGGAGATTTAAGTGATGACCGAGCTGTTCTTGTCAAAGTAATCATTAATACAGACAAAGAAATCATTGATAATATTATTGCATCTACTAATTATCAAAATGTGGTTGCACCAGCTTTACTACGGGCAACAAAAACAGTTCAGCGCGATCTAGAATTATACTTTTTAAACGAAGGATATTATTATGATCGACGTAAAAATTATTATAAAAATCAAGGTAAACCATCAAGCAAAATATATTCAATACAATATACAGCACAGGCAATTCGGGCAATAATATTCAGCGATCCTCATACCGCGAGATCAAAACCCACTGCGTTATTAAGAAATAATACTATTTACGAAGAAATATTTAATTCTCAAAGAAATTTTAAAGGTTATTTAAACTGCTGTTTAATCACGAGTAAAACCAACAATTATATAGTTGGAATAGCAAATCGACAACAAAAAGGCGTCATTGCTAATTTTAAATTGCATGTTGCATGGCTTGCTCCATATTTCAGTTTAACTACAAATTCGATTATATATGATCAAATAGTCAATTTTGATTTATCGCAATACGATAGTAGGATATTCCAAACTATCTTAAATTTTATGTTAAACTCAATTAATCAATATAAAATAGAGCATCCAGAAGCAAATCTTATAAATATGGCCAAATCAAAAGATTTTACTAGCTATTTACAAGAGCAACTCACAACATTAATACCCTGAAAATGTGGAGTTGAATTGCATCGTATCTATAAAGATTAAGGAGAGAGGCCGAAAAAATGCGGCGTTTTCCTTTGACAAGGACAAGTGACAGACTAAAAACGAGGGGCTATATAATTGCCCTTTCGACGTAGTTTGTCACTTTTTCTATTTATCAAACAATCAACTAATTCACTTAATTTATTAACCCAACTTTGGGATAAACGAATTACCCGAAATGTTTAAACCAATGTTTAAACCGCACCGAACAAGAGCACGAAAAAGAGAAAATCATCGACAAAATTCACAGCCGTAACTATCTATCAATCAGCACCGCCCTACATTTGCATTCGCAATTCGGCACCGTAGCTTAATTGAATAGAGCATCTGACTACGGATCAGAAGGTTACAGGTTTGAGTCCTGTCGGTGTCACGAAGAGGGAGCAAAGAAAATTGCTCCCTCTATTGTTTTTTAGCGAGTTACATCGCTGAAACCAAACTCTTTCGGCAATACAGGTGGTTTTTCCGCGCCTCGTTTCAAGCCTGTTTTCCCTCGGTTCTTACCGTTTATGTAAACCAAGGTGCAAACCGATTGGAAAAGAAAACCCGGGGATAACGCCATAAATAAAGTAAAAAATCATTAACTTTATCAGAAAAACATCCCCCAATGAAAGAAACGACTAAATTCGATGATTTTTCAGGCGAAAAAGCGATCTCGCTTGCGAAAACTTTTGCAAAAGACGCCTACACGAAAGAATTAGGAGTCGTCCTGAGTGTGGCCTTTAGCGATATACGCAATCTACCAGCATTGGGGTTTAACCAGGACGAGCCCATCCCCCTCAAAGAATATGTCAAGAAATGGGTTTCACGATACTTTTCAGGATACAATGGCAGGCCGTCGAAACGGCATGGCAAAAAATCCCAAACAAAACCGGATCCCGCCGTAAAATTAATTCTCCGAACCCGAAGAGAAGATATCGACGACAATTTCGCAGACACTCTTGAAAAAGGGCACTCCATCATGATGACAATCGAGGGGATGGTCGGCAATCTGCTCGAAGAATATCTGGCGACAATTTTGCACCCGTATGGCTGGTATTGCTGCTGGGGAAGCACCATAGACGCGGTCGACTTTTGCAAGGAAGACGGCTCTTTACTCCAGGTGAAGACAAGCAACAATTCGGAAAACAGTTCCAGCATCCGCGTGCGGAACGGAACAGAAATAAGAATATGGTTCCGAAGATTCTTCAACAAAGCCAATACGTTCAACTGGGTCGCCCTAAATGAAATAATCGGCAGGGACATATTCAACGAAGAAGATTCTGAACGAAAATTCAGGGATTTCATTACCCGGACGATCCGGGAGAATCCCGGCTGCATCTACATCCCTGAAAAGTGCCATATCGAAGCTGTTCAGATGGAATTGTGGTAACCCCCAAAAACAATCGAACCTTTCGTTCCGGATCGGTTCGATTGTTATTATAACGACTATCGCGCTCCCGGCATTTTAATAATTCATTTCTTATCCGACAATTATTTTCCACAGGAAATTTGTTTTAATGGAAAATATTCTACATCTTTGCATCGTTATTGATACAGAAGAACTATAAAAACGGATAATGACCATGAAAAAACTATTATTGACCACGATGTGCATGCTCGGCCTGGCAGCCTGCGCAAACGGCAGCAACAAGGAAAACAACACTAAAAAAGAGAATACCATGAAAACTATCGCACTGACCAAGGCGGATTTCCTGACCAAAGTCGCAAATTACGAAACGAACCCTACGGAGTGGAAGTACCTCGGCGACAAACCGGCGCTCATCGACTTCTACGCATCGTGGTGCGGCCCCTGCAAGGCACTCGCCCCGGTTCTGGAAGAGCTGGCTGCCGAGTACGGCGACAGCATCTACATCTACAAGGTGAATACCGAAGAGGAGCAGGAGCTCGCCGCCGCGTTCGGCATCCGCTCGATCCCGACGCTGCTTTTCATCCCCACCAGCGGCAAGCCCCAGATCGCACAGGGTGCCCTGCCCAAGGCGTCGCTCAAGGAGGCCATCGACAAGGTACTGCTTAACAAGTAGACAGGCATGGCACTCACCGTCGACAATCTCCGCTGCCCGCAGAACCACCGGTGCCCGCTGCTGACGGTTTGCCCCGTCGGGGCGATCACACAATCGGGATTCGGACTTCCGGTCATCGACCCGGAGAAGTGTATCGAATGCGGCAAATGCGTCGGGCACTGCGGCAAACAGGCCATACACAAACCGGCAGACAATGGAAAAACTGTGTAGGATCCGCGAGTTGCAACGGGCTGTCAACCGGTTCGAAGCGGCACTCGAACGCTCATACGGGATCTGCCTGAACGAAGGCATGGCCTTATGCAGCCTGTCGAAAGCCGGACGTCTCTCCTGCGGGGAGCTGGGCGAAATGCTGGGGCTTACTCCGTCGAACACCTCGAAGGTGCTCCGCTCGGTCGAAGGGAAAGGCTACGTAAACCGGGAGTTGGGCACGAACGATAAGCGGCAGATGTACTTTTCGCTGACCGAAAAGGGCCGCGTGCTTCTGGGAAGCATAAATTGTGAAGAAATCGAAACGCCCGAATTACTGAAAACACTATTCGGGGAATAAATGACGCAAACGGGGCAGCCGGTCTTTCGGGATCGGCTGCTTTTTTATACCCGCTCCTGCCAGTCGTCATTGTATGGAACGAATGGCATATTACAATTTTTCTCAAAAACACTTATTTATATAATATTTTAAATATTAAATGTGGTTTTGTGTGATTTTTCATCATTAAAAGTGGATTTTTAATTAAAAATTCCTTAAATTTGTAAAAACAGCATAACTGCACGACCTCATGGCAAAACGGGAATTATTACTCGGAGACGAAGCCCTCGCACTGGGGGCGCTCCACGCAGGGTTGTCGGGTGTCTATGCCTATCCGGGCACGCCTTCGACCGAAATCACCGAATATATACAAGGACATCCGCTCACCGCCCAGCGGGGCATCCACTGCACATGGTCGGCCAATGAGAAGACGGCGATGGAGGAGGCGCTGGGCATGTCGTTTGCCGGAAAACGCGCCCTGGTGTGCATGAAGCATGTGGGCATGAACGTCGCCGCCGACGCCTTCGTCAACTCGGCGATGACGGGAGCCAACGGCGGGCTGGTCGTCGTGGCGGCCGACGACCCCTCGATGCACTCGTCCCAGAACGAACAGGATTCACGCTTCTACGGCAAGTTCGCCCTTGTCCCGACGTTCGAGCCCTCCACGCAGCAGGAGGCCTACGAGATGGTGCAGGCCGCGTTCGATTTCTCGGAAAAATACCGCATCCCCGTACTGATGCGCCTTACGACCCGCATGGCCCACTCGCGCGCCATGGTCGAACCGCGCGAGGCACGCTCCGAGAACAGCCTCGCCTATCCCGCCCAGACGCGCCAATGGGTGCTGATGCCGGGCAATTCGCGCGTAAGATACGAGGCATTGCTCGCCGACTATGCCCGCTTCGAAGAGGAGGCGGCCGCAAGCCCCTTCAACCGTTACGCCGATGCTGAAGACAAATCGCTGGGCATCATCGCCTGCGGCATCGCCTACAACTACCTCGCGGAGAACTATCCCGACGGATGCCCGCACCCGGTGCTCAAAATATCGCAATACCCGCTGCCGCAGGAACTCGTGCGCCGCATGGCGTCGGAATGCAAGGCGCTGCTCATCATCGAGGAGGGACAACCCGTCGTCGAAGAAGCCCTGCGCGGCATCCTGCCTGCGCCCGTTGAGATCCGCGGCCGCATGTCGGGCGAACTGCCCCGCACCGGGGAACTGACTCCGGACAGCGTACGCACGGCCCTGGGGCTCGCCCCGCACGCGACCCTCGCCGCCAGCGGCATCGTCGTCCCCCGTCCGCCCGCATTGTGCCAGGGTTGCGGCCACCGCGACATGTATACGGCACTGACAGAGGTCGCCGGCGAATATGAAAATGCCAAGGTATTCAGCGACATCGGCTGCTACACGCTGGGGTGGCTCTCGCCGTTCCATGCCATCGACACCTGCGTCGACATGGGCGCCTCGATCACCATGGCCAAAGGCGCAGCCGACGCCGGACAGCACCCCGCCCTGGCCGTCATCGGCGACTCTACCTTCACCCACTCGGGGATGACCGGGCTGCTGGACGCCGTGAACGAGGGGACGAACATCACGGTCGTCATTTCGGACAACCTCACCACCGGCATGACCGGAGGCCAGGATTCGGCCGGCACGGGACGCCTCGAACAGATATGCGCCGGCCTGGGCGTCGACCCCGCCCACATCCGCGTCGTAGTGCCGCTGCCCCGAACCCGCGAAGAGATGAAGGCCATGCTCCGCGAAGAGATCGCTTACGACGGCGTTTCGGTCATCATCCCCCGCCGCGAATGCATACAGACCGCCAAACGGCACAACGCAACCAAACAGAAACAATAGCGACACGCCCGTCGCGGCGACCACCCGGCGGCAAAACCCTAAAAACAGGCAAACCATGAAACGCGACATCATACTCTCGGGCGTAGGGGGACAAGGCATCCTCTCGATCGCCACCGTCATCGGCAGGGCCGCCCTCGACGAAGGGTTGCACATCAAGCAGGCCGAAGTCCACGGCATGAGCCAGCGGGGCGGCGACGTGCAGTCGAACCTGCGCATCTCGTCGGATAAAATCGCCTCCGACCTCATTCCGCGAGGTGCCGCCGACCTGATCATCTCGCTCGAACCGATGGAAGCACTCCGCTACCTGCCGTGGCTTTCGACCGGGGGCTGGGTCATCACCAACACCGCCCCGCTGATCAACATCCCCGACTATCCCGATGCCGATACGCTCGGGCGGGAGATAGCCTCCCTGCCGCACAGCGTGGCGCTCGACGTGGATGCCATCGCCCGCCAGGCCGCATCGCCCCGTGCCGCCAACATCGTGCTGCTGGGCGCCGCAGCACCGTTCCTGGGCATCGCACCCGAAAAACTCGAAGCGGGCATACGCGCCATTTTCGCCCGCAAGGGCGACGCCATCGTCGACACGAACCTCGCGGCATTCCGCGCAGGCTACGCATACGCACAAAAACAGGCCGCACAATGGGAAAACTGCCGATAGACCGCTCCGTGCTCAACTCCGCGCTGGAGCGCATGGACATCGCGGACATCGCCCAGGCGACGATCCGCCAGTCGGGCGACATAGCCCGCATCATGGAAACACAGACGGGGATGGAATTCCTGCACCTCGAAATGGGCGTACCGGGACTTCCGCCCGAAAAGGCGGGAGTCGAAGCAGAATGCCGGGCCCTGCAATCGGGCGTGGCGTCGCAGTACCCCAACATGTTCGGCATCCCCGAACTCAAACAACAGGCCGCGCGTTTCATCCGCGCGTTTCTCGACGTCGGGGTCGCACCGCAGGGCTGCATCCCGACGGTCGGGTCGATGCAGGGCAGTTTTACGGCTTTCCTGCTCTGCTCGCAGCTCACGCCCGGGAAGGATACGATCCTCTTCATCGACCCCGGATTCCCCGTGCAGCGCAACCAGGTGCAGATCCTCGATATCCCCAGCGCGTCGTTCGACATCTATGAATACCGCGCCGAAAAACTGGGCCCGAAGCTGGAAAGCTACCTCGCACAGGGCAACATCGCCGCCATCGTCTATTCGAACCCCAACAACCCGGCGTGGATATGCCTCACCGAGGATGAGCTGCGTACGATCGGCGAGCTGGCTACCCGATACGACGCCATCGTCATCGAAGACCTCGCCTACCTTTGCATGGACTTCCGCAAACCCCTGGGACGCCCCTTCGAAGCGCCCTACCAGGCCACCGTGGCCAGATACACGGACAACTACATCCTGATGATCTCCGGCTCGAAGATATTCAGCTACGCCGGCCAGCGCATCGCCATCGCGGCCATCTCCGACAAACTTTACCCGCGGCACTACCCCGCGCTCAAACAGCGCTACGGCATGGGGCGCCTGGGCGACGCCTATGTCCTGACGTTCCTCTATGCCGCCTCGTCGGGCACGAGCCACTCGGCGCAGCACGCCCTGGCGGCGATGTTCCGCGCTGCGGCCGACGGGCAGCTCGATTTCGTGGGCGAAACCTCGGAATACGCCCGGCGCGCCCGCCTCACCAAGGAGATCTTCCGGCGCCACGGCTTCCGCATCGTCTACGACAAAGACCAGGACGAAACCGTCAGCGACGGATTCTTCTACACCGTCGGCTACGGCGGACTCTCCAGCGCGGAGCTGCTGAGCGAACTGCTCCTTTACGGCATCTGCGCCATATCGCTCACATCGACCGGCAGCCGCCAGCCGGGCATCCGGGTCTGCGTTTCGCAACTGAACTGCCCCGAGCAGTTCGAACTGCTCGAAACACGCCTAACCGCCTTCGGGCAAAACCACCGATAAGCCTATGCGATTCACGACAGCCGCCGAAGCCGTAAAGCTCATCTGCCCGCACAGCAACGTCTACATTCAGGGCAGCACCTCGATCCCCGAAGTACTCGTCCGTGCCATGACCGACCGTGCCGCCGAGCTCACCGATGTCACGCTCTACTCCGGATTCGCCGTCGGGAGGGCAGACGCCCCCTATTGCAGCCCCGAATACAAGGATACGTTCCTGGTCAACAGCCTGTTCGTGGCCAATAACATCCGCCGCTGGCTGGCCCAGGGCTACGGGCAATCGATCCCGGCCTTCCTGGGCGAAATCCCGGGGCTGTTCCGCGACGGGACGCTGCCCGTCGACGTGGCAATCCTCAACCTCTCTCGCCCCAACGAGGAGGGCTACTGCTCGTTCGGCGTATCGGCCGACCTGGCCGTTTCGGCCGTGGAATGCGCCAGGACAGTCATCGCGCAGGTCAACACGGCCATGCCGTTCTCCTACGGCGACGCCATGATCCACCTCTCGCGCGTCGCCGCGGCCGTCGAGGTCGACGACCCGCTGGTCGAAGTGCCCTCGGCGACCCCCACCGACATCGAACGCAGGATCGGCAACCACATCGCCGAACTGATCCCCGACGGGGCGACGTTGCAGATCGGCGTGGGCGGGATCCCCAACGCCGTGCTGGCCGCGCTCACGGGCCACAAACATCTCGGGCTGCATACCGAGGCGATGACCGACGGCGTGCTGCCGCTGCTCGAAAGCGGCGTGATCGACAACTCGCTCAAACGGGTCATGCCGGGTGTAACGGTCGCCTCGCTGGCGCTGGGCTCGCGCCGGCTGTACGATTACATGGACTACCGCAAAGACCTCGTGATGAAGGATGTGGCATGGACGAACGACCCGTTCCGCATCCGCGAGAACCCGCGCGTGATGGCGATCAACTCGGCCGTCGAGGTAGACCTCACGGGGCAGGTTTGCGCCGACTCGGTTGGCGAGCGCATCATTTCGGGCGTAGGCGGGCAGCACGATTTCATGTACGGAGGGGCCCTGTCGGAGGGCGGCAAAACCTTCATCGCCATCCCGTCGACTACCCCCAAGGGCGAATCGAAGATCAAGGCGCTGCTGACGCCCGGCGCAGGCGTCGTGACGACCCGCCACATGGTGCAGCACATCGTGACCGAATACGGCGTTGCGCATCTGCGCGGCCGCAACCTCGCCCAGCGGGCGCGGGCACTGATCGCCGTCGCTCACCCCTCGGTGCGCGAAGAACTGGAAAAAGCCGCCTGCGAACGCTTCGGCTACTCCTTCCTGAGGCTCAAATAGAAGCGCCCCGATCAAACGGGACGCTTATCGGAGGCATCTACCCAGCCCCTATACCAGGCATTGCTGCCGGACAACGGGGATCTGAGATCAAATCCGTGTGCCCGGGCACACTCTCTCCACCCCTCCGCAAACAAGCAGACCTGCCATATGGCAGGTCTGCTTGACACGTCGGGATGCCGCGGTTACCACCGGCACACCGGATTATTTTGCGAACTTCATTTCGTCGAGCAACCACCCGGCGTCGGCATACTTGTCGATCACCCACATCACATAGCGGATATCCACGCACACCGTGCGCGCCAGTTCGGGATGGAACCACACGTCGCCGGCCATCGACTCGCGGTTGCCGTCGAACGCAAGCCCGATAAGATGCCCCTTGCCGTCGAGCACGGGGCTGCCCGAATTGCCTCCCGTAATGTCGTTGTCGGTCAGGAAATTGACATAGAGCGTATCGTTCTCGCCCCAGCGTCCCCAGTCCCGTTTGGCGATCAGCCGCCGCATACGGTCGTCGACGCGGTATTCGTATTCATCGGGGTTGTACTTCTCCATATAACCCGCGATCGTCGAACGCGAATCGTAATGCACGCCGTCCGAAGGGTTCAGGGGTTGCACGCTACCGTAGGTCAGGCGCATGGTCGAGTTGGCGTTGGGATACTGCGCCAGTCCTTCCGAAGCACGGAAATCGTAAAGCACGTCGGCATAGCGGCTCTCGCTTCGCCCGACACGCGCACGGCCGCGCTTCTCGGCCTTGTCCACACCGCCCGTAAAACGTTGTACTGTGACCGATTCGGTAAGCGCAACCATGGGGTCGCGGCGTATTTCGGCAACCGACCGGTTCTTCGAGAAATAGGCGTCGTAACGCGCAGGATCGCTGCAAAACGAGGCGTCGAACGCCGCACGCGCCATGCGGTCGGCATCGCCTCCCGCCTTGTCGTACATCGCCTGCAACTGCGCACCCCACATCTCGCGCGGCACGTTGGCCGTGAAGTTCACCACCATCCGCGCCAACAGGTCGCGGTCGGTCGCGGCATCGTAGTTACGGCGCAGGCGGCCGCTCCCGGCCACGACGCTCCGGGCATCCTTCGAATCCACGATCAGCGAGTCCTGCTTCAGCCGTTCGAGCTTGCCGAGGTACGATGACACGCGGTTGGCCACGAGCAGCGCCTCGCTGGGGCCGAGCCATGCCTCGCGGAAATAATTGAGGTTGCGCTCGGCACCCTGCCGCGCCTTATAACCGCGCGCGAGCTCTTCGAGCAACGTCCCATCCTCGGCCTTGCGGGCCGAATCGGCCTCGATCCAGCGCTGCAGGCGTTCCTCCTCGGCCTCACGGATCGCCACGACATCGAAGCGGCGCAGGCATTTGTTCTCCCACTTGGCGTAGTCGGCGTAGTTGCTCAGGCCGAAATAGGCATCCGAATACTCCATGCGCACCCGCGGATCGCGCTCCATATGGCGTTTGAGAATATCCATCCGGTCATGGCGGTTGGCCACGACGATCGGGTTGCGGACACACTGTTTCTCAGCCACCGCGAACGACGACGCATAGCGGTTCGTACGCCCCGGGAATCCGATCACCATCGCAAAATCGCCGTCATGCACGCCGCCCGTGGCGACCTGCAACACGCGGCGGGGTTTGAGCGGCACATTGTCGGCGGAATAGGCCGCAGGGCGCCCCTCCCGGTCGGCATAAACGCGGTAAAGCGCGAAATCGCCCTTGTGCTGGGGCCAGCCCCAGTTGTCGTAATCGCCGCCGAAGGCACCGATCGACGCAGGCGGCGTACCCACCAGCCGCACATCCTTGTAGATGTCGTAGTAGAACATCAGGTACATTTTGCCGCCCCACATCGAGTAGCACGACACCTCGCACTCCGTTTCCCGGCCGTAGCGCCCTTCCAGTTCGGCATAGAGGCGGCGCGGGGCCATCATGCCCCATTTCCCGGCGGCTTTCATCTCCTCCTTTAGCGCATTGGCCTCGTCGGTCACGTCGACCACCTTGCGCACGAACCACACGGTCTTGCCGGGGACGGGAATCTCCTCATCGCGCGTGCGTGCCCAGAATCCCGTTTCGAGCAGGTTGCACTCGGGCGTCGACAGGGCGCAGATGTCGCTGTAAGCCACATGGTGGTTGGTAATCATCAGCCCCTGGTCGGAGATCATGCTGCCCGTTCCCATGCCGCCGTCGACAGCCACCACGGCATCGGCCAGCGCCGCCGATTTCTCGTTGTAAATCTCCTTATCCTTGATTTTCAGTCCCCGGGCCTTCATCTGCGGATAAATCTCCGCCAGCCGGTGCATCAGCCACATGCCCTCGTCGGCCATCGCAGGCTGCATACAGAGCAGCACAACGGCCAGACAGGCTATCCATCTTCTCATATCTTTCATCCTTATAAAAGGGAGGCACCGTCGCCGACACCCTCCCGGTAAGTTTACGGTTATTCTTCGACGGTCTTGCCCTCGGTCGTGAATCTCAGCCGCGGGTCGGCCTCCTTGAAGGTGCCGTCAGCCATGCGCAGCGTCCATTTTTCGGCCTGGAAAACCTCTTTCCACAGCTTCGCGTCGTCCCACATCGACTTCACATAGTGGATACGCATCACGGGTTTCATATCCCGCAGGACGAAATCCACGGACACGATGCCGTCCGTACACGAAAGGAAGCTCTTGAAATAGGGGAACGCATTGCGGATCGGCATCTTCTCGATACCGGGGAATACCATCTCGTAGACCGCCTTGGGGAACTGCTCGTCATTCCCCCATTTCTCCTGGTTGGCAACGAACCTGCCCGCGAGCTTCTCCACATCGCGGAACATGATCTGCGCAAACTCCTCGCGCGAAACCTGTCCGGCGACCGCATAGCTTTTAAGCACCGTATGCATCGGGATCACCTTCTCGCCCTCCTTGGCCGGGATGACCAGTTCCTTGGCGTCGATCGCCTCCCCGAACATCTTTTCGGTAATACCGGCGGCCGGATCGACGTAGACCGTCACATCCACCGGACAGGCGAATTCCGACGTGAAGCCGTAGACTCCCTCGATCTTCTGGAGCACCATGCCGAAATAGATCATGTCCATCCGGTCGTGAAGCCCTTCGACGCCGAGCTTCACCACGTCGAGCACCGGCACCTGCTCGCCTGGCATGGCATATTTGCGCTGCGTCGGGGCAAAGATCGCAGCCTGTATCTTCAGCGTATCGGTGGCAGCCGGGTCGTAAAGCACCTCGACGCCATGGCGGCGTACGAAGGTCTTGACGCCGTATACGCCCTGCACGGCCTGCATCTTGGCCGAAAAAGCCTTCGACGAACCGAAGCACTTGATCGTCTGCAAGCCCTCCATCTCGAACGTCTGCAGGTTCTCGACCTTCTCGTAGTCGCCCCATTTTTCGTCGATCGTCGGCAGTTCCATGGTGGAACCCAGCCATATGGCCAGGAAGAAGAGCACCACGGCCAGCAACCCGGGCACCCAGCGCAGCGAACGACGGCCGTTGACCTGCAAGGCATCCTTGGCACACGCACCGATGCAGTTGCCGCACAACGTACAGTCGACATGCTTCACCTTCACATAGTCATGGATCGGAAGCTGGTAAGGACATTTCTTTTCGCACAGTCCGCAATTATTGCAGGTGTTCAAATCCCGCCTGATGTACATCAGGGGGAAGGTGCAGCTGCGCATCTTGGCGATCTCGACGATATAGGCGGCAAGACATGCGCCGCCGATCGTCCAGACCCACGCGTTCGCAACGCCCAGCGCACCGAGTGCCCAGCCGCCGAGGGCGGCGGTCACGAACAGCAGCGTGAATTTGAAAATGTTGCTGACAGCTCCCAGCGGGCAGATGTACTTGCACCAGAACATCTTTACCACGAAACCGCCCAAGAGCAGCAGCGTAAGGCTCGTGAGCGACATCCAAAGCACGATTTCGCCCTTGAAACCCGTAGCCACGGCATAGAACGGGTCGAGTTTCTTGCAGAACAGCTCGCTCGACGAGAGCGTGAAATAGAGGATCGTGAAGAGCAGCACGTACTTCACCACGCGCAGCAGCTTGTCGACGACGCTGCCCGAAGGGACATCGACCTGCAGGTGCAGTTTCTTTCCGGCGCGGCCCATCCACTCGCCGACGGTGCCCAGCGGACAGAGGTACCCGCAGAAAAGTTTGCTGAAGAGAATCACTCCCACGGCGAGCACGAGGCCCATCATGATCTGGAGCATCGACATCGAACAGGCCAGCGAATTGTTCACCAGATAGGTACCGAAGGCCTGCAACCCGCCGAAAGGACAATATGCCTCGACATCGACGGGTTTGTCGCTGAATTTGGCCCAAAGCACCGTGCCGACAATGGCAGCCAGTACGCCCCATTGCAGCAGGTGTTTCAGATAATTAGGTTTACGTTTCATTTATTGTTGTTTGTGTTGTGTGTGTTTGTGTGCGGGGGTGAGGATCACTCCTTGTTCTTGATACAGCGAACCGGGGCAGCGCCATAACCACCCTGGTAAGCGATTGTCATGCGATTGTAACTCTTGTTGTAAGTTATCATACCGGCATAATACTGGATGTTCTTGATGCCGCTTTCCGGATCGTCGGCCGTATTGTATGTAACCTTGTAACCCGTCGAGCTGGGGAAATATCCCATGCCGAACGCCGAAGCGTCGGCAGCCGAGACCGTGGCCATATAGGCCGGGGTCGCCGTGGCGCTCGCCGCATTGATATAGCCGCAGCCCGCAATATTGAAACCGTCCTTGTTGAGCGCGGCAATCGAACCGCCGCTCTGCGTCTTGTCGAAATAGGGCGACGTCGGGTCGGACAGGCTGCCGCTGCCGACACCCGCCAGCTTGAGCCACTCGTCCCTCGTCGGGATATGCCACCCGTCGGGGCAGATGCCCTGCGCACCCTCGTATTGGTCGAAATTGGTGCCCGTCATCTCGCCGGTCATTCCCAGCATCACGGGATAGCTGTACAGCAGGCCCGCGGTCTCAGTCAACGACGGGTCGGCGGCTTTCGAGAGGTTGCAGGGGTACCACACCCCGTTGCCGTCCTTCGGATCGCTCGATATGGTTTTGCCTTCGGGAACATAGCGCAGGTTCTCGGCCATCCACGTGCGGCCGTCCTTGAGCGTGACGATCTTGTACTTCACGCCGCCCCACTCGACGGTCGGGGTCTCCACTTCGCCGTCGCCGTCCGGCAGCAGGTCATCTCCGTCGACCCAGCCCGCGATCGGGCCGCTGAATTTCACCTGAATGTCAGCCGGCTGCACGTTGCAGTCCATGCGGCGGTTCTCACCCGACTTGAGGTCGGTCGTGCCGAGCGTCTGCGTACGCATCTTACCATCGGCCGTGGTGACCGTAACCTTGAGCTGCACACCGTTCTGCGGCACCAGCAGCGCGTAGTAAACTTTCTCGGCAGTGGCCGTATTGGCGGTCACGTCGGATGCCTCGGCACCCGCCTTGGCCGTAAAATCGCCCGTGGCAGGATCGAGCACCCCGGTGCCGACAGCACCCTTGATGACGATGTCCCGGATGTCGAAACCCGATTCGTTCGTCACGCTGATGACGATCCGCGACATTTTGTGCTTGAAGGTCATCTGCGTGGACGACAGCGTGGGCTTGACCCCCGTCTTCACGGCCACGATCAGGTCGGAAGCCGTGTAGTTCGCACCGCTCTGATCCGCCTTTACCGAAAACTCCGCAGGCGCCGCGGCACCGGCCTGGTAGGGATAATAGGCGAAGAGTGTCGAGGTGGCGTTGACATCTTCGTACCAGAGGAAACCCTCGGTCTTGAAATCCGTACCGTCGAACGACATCTCTTTGTTCGCCACGAACGCCGAACCGTCCGCCGTCATCGTGATCGTGAGGCCGACCTTGTCGTTCAGCTCGAAATCGGTGTCCGTCGCCCGCGTGCCGGACGACATGCTTGCCGGCGTCAGCGCAGGATTGGCGATCGTCGGGGTGATGCGCACCTGCTTGTCGCCCGTCCCGGGGCTTTCCTCCTTCGAGCAGGCGGTGAAAACCATCGCCGCGACTGCCGTCAATGTCAAAATCCTTTTCATAATCCTATCCTTTAAATTAAAAATTATATCCTACACTCAGCGTCGCCGCGACCCGGTTGGGCTGCGCGACGTATTCCAGACCGAAGCCGTGTTCGTAACGCGCGAATACGTCGATATAGAACCGTTTGATATTGCGCCGCAGCCCGAGCGCCGCCCCCAGCCGTTTGGCCGTGAGGTATTCGTTTTCGTAATCGTAATAAGCGGTCAGCTGCCCGGGATATTCACCCGGCTGCACGCCGGGGGTCTCGAACTGCTTTTCGCGCTCCGTGAAACCGCCCAGGCGATAATCCGCCGCAAGGGTCAGCTCCCAGAGGCCGAACGTGCGAATCAGCGAGGCATATATCTTCGTAAAGTGGAGCTTCTGCCCCTTGACATAGGGGTACATCAGCGTCGATTCGCGGTTGAGCTGCGAATAACCGACCCCGGCACGCAAATCCGTATGCGGTGCCACGAACTCGTATTCGCCTCCCAGGTCAAGTCCCTTGCGCCCGAAAATTGGCGTCGAACCGTGTATAGTGATGATCTGCACGCCGTTGATGGTCTCGGTGGTGATGATGTTCTCGTCGGTGCCGAGCGTCTGCCAGTCGAGGTTCACACGCACGAAATGCCTGCGCAGTGCCGTCCCCAGCGACAGGGCGGCATTGGCCGTCACCTGGTGCGTTTCGAACAGGTGCCAGATAATCCGGCTCTCGCCCGTCTCGCCCTGCCTGTTGCGGTAGGCGACGTCGGCATAGAACGGCCCGTATTGCAGTTGGACACCCGCCCCCTGCGTATTCTCCCGGACGGGGAATCCCGAAACGCCGTTGGTCGAGAGGTGTATGTCGGTGCTCCCCCACTTCTCCAGCGACCCGTAGAGCAGTCCCCTGTCGAAGAATGCCTCGTACAGGTCGGCACCGGGGCCCACGCCTTCCGCGTCGACCTTCTCGCTGTTCGTACCCACGATATAGACCGCCCCAACGGCAAAGCGTCCCGCATGGTACATCACGCCGGGCGAAAATTCGAAATCCAGCCGTGTATTCTTGTGGCGCAGGTCTTTGCGCTTGGCATAGTTGCGGGCTTCGAACTCCACGCGCAGGCCACCCGTCCACCGGTTGCCCAGCACGGCCGATACGCCGCCCGTGAACGTGTAATCCTCGCGCACCTTGCGCCCCGGCGTAAATTCGAGGATGTCCACCGGGTAATACCCCGGCTCGGTAAACATCGAGCCGCACATGTTGCGGCCGTCGAAATAGTCGTAGCCGAAACCGCCCGAGAACGAGACCTTCTTCAGGTGGCGCACCGATTCGGTTTTCGCCCCGGCATTCCAACTGTCGTCCGACGCGGAATGGCCCGCAAGCCCGCCGTTCTCCTTGGTGAAATAGATCTCGGCATAAGAACGGCTCAGGGAGTCCTGCCGGATACCCGCAGCGTTCAGGCCGCCGTTCCAGGGATTGCGGCGGAAGATATGGTCGAAACGCTCCTGTGCCGCGGCAGCAGAGACGGCAACCAGCATCAGTATCGTTAAAATCCGTCTCATAGGCTAATCACGCAAAGATTGTGTCTCACGCTCATAAAAATCGTTCGACGAGTTATTGGTATCCACGTACCTTTCGAAGCCGGCAGCAGCCGTGGCCTCTTCATCCAGCTTCCGGTGCAGGGTATGCCCCTGCGCCTTGGCCGAGAAACCGATATACCCGGCATCCACATCGGTGTGCAGGCGTTTGTTCTTGGTCGCCTCGGTCATGTTGCATACCTCGACGCCGTCCACGATCCAGTCGTTGTCCCACGGTATCTTCGAATAGGTGATGCTGCCGTTCTGAACCGTCGACTGAAGGTCGTCGGCCAGGTAGGCATCCATATCGAACCCCTCGGGCGCCCGGAAGAGGATCATGGCGGGCGAATTCTGCGAAATCACATAGACAACGGCCGAATTCGTCCCGGTCTTTTTCAGCACCTTCATGTAATGCGCCTGGTCGATCTGGTCGCCCGGAACAGGCGTGGGATGGAGCTTGTTGCCGGGATAGTGCACCATATCGTAGAGCACGAAACAACCCTTGCGGTTGAGGTTCACCGACTGGGAATAGGTCTGCGTATGATCGACGCCGTAGTAGGCCACCACGGCATCCGCGCCGGGTTCCAGCGGGAAATCCGTCCCCGATCCCGGGAACATCCAGATACAATCGGGGATGGCGGCATAATCGCGGAAAACGATGTTGCCCGAAGGGTCGGTGCTCGTCCACGGATTGTTGGCGTTCGAGTTGTAGGGGGCGACCATCGCCAGGCACAGCCCGTCGAGGTAATAGGTTTCGAAACTGTTGTTGTGCAGGACGATATATTTGTCGTCGGCATAAGTCCCCGTCGCCGGCGGATCCTGCATGCAGCCGCCCGAGTAGATCTCCTTGATGAGGATCGTACCCGGCTTGGAAAATTTCAGCGCCACGTCGACGTCCTTGTCCCCGCCGACAAGGTCGACCTGCTCGATCGTACCGTTGAAAACCGCCGAATCGTCGGGCAGGTCGAGCACCGAGAGCCGGTAATGCCCGGCAGCGACGCGGAACCCGGCGTGGCCCTGCGCATCGGTCAGGGCGGTATAGACATTGCCCGTATTGCGGTCGGAGAGTTTCACCGCGACGCCTTCGCGCAGATAGCCGGCGTATCCCTCGGGATACACGGCCGTCACACGGAGTTCGCGCAGCGCACCGTCGTAAGGGTTCCTGTCGAACGACGTGCAACCGGCCACCAGCAGACAGGACAATATGCAAAATATCTTTCTCATCGTTTTCAGAATTTAAGGCGTACCGTAAGTCCGTAATAGAAATCGGGTGTGAAGACCGCCTTGACACCCGTGGCGTACGACGCGACGAAGGGCCGCGAATTGGTGAAGTTGTTGGCGTAGAACGAGACGGAGACATGGTCGCCGATCTCCTTCGTGATGCTCAGGTTGGCCGAAAAATAGGGGTCGTAACCGTCGCCGTTGAAAGAGTAGGCATTGCCCGAACGCAACAGCAGGGAGGAGAAGGCCGGGTCGTTCTTCTCGGCATCGGTAAAGGGATGACGATTGCCATCGAGGTCGATGTAGGCCACAGGCCAGATCGCCGTATAGCTGTCGCCGTCGTAGATGCTCCCGCCGGTGGGGTTACGGTCTTCGTCGACGTTGAAGGCATACTCGCGTCCCTTGTACTCCGAGAGGTTCTGCGAGCGCTTCACGAGCGTGGCTTCGAGCCGCAGCGAGATGACCATGCGGATCGAAGGCACGTGCGTCGTGGCCGTGAGGTTCATATCCAGCGCGTGCAGCTTCCGGCCGTTGTAGGTGACGTTTGAGCTGCCCCCGTTATCGAGATAAACCCCCACATAGGGGTAGAACTCGCCGCCGGTCGAGATCGAGGGATAGTAGCATGCCTCACCCTCGTTGACGTATTTGGTATAGCCGTAAGCCCCGTCAAGCCGCAGCTGCGTGCGGATGGGGTTGATCTGCGGGAACTCCACGACGAACTCCAGCCCCATGCGATCCACGGGCGAACCGTTGTTCTGGTAGGTATTCTTGACGAACGTCCGCTTGGTGGAAGTGGTCTGCATGGCGATCCAGCCGGCCGAAGGGTTGTCCTTGTCGCGGACGAAGATTTCGCCTGTCTGGCTGTCGACGCGGAATGCCGGGTTCGCCGGCATCGTGTAGGCCGTCCCGTCGGGCAGCGTGGACGGCACGCCCATCATGTTATAGGAGAACGGCTCGAAGGAGGCGCTCAGCTTGTAGGGATATTTCGTGCGATTGAAATAGCCGACCAGCGAGACCGAGGTGCCCCCGATACGCAGGTCGACGCCGACCTCTGAATTGCGGTTGCGCTGCCACTTCAGGTTGTCGTTGTAGAGTATCTGGTAAGGCTGCGTGTGATAAACATAGGCGCTCTGCCCCGAGCCATAGGTGGTTGCGAACACGGGCGTATCGCGGTATTCGGGCAGCGGATAAAGCACGTTGAACGACGGCAGCTTCTCGGTGATGCCCCAGCCTCCGCGGACAGTCAGATGGTCGTTGATGCGGAATTTCAGATTGAAGCGTGGCGAGAGGCTCGACGTATTCTCGTATTGCGTATTCTTGATAAAGGTCTTTTCGGCACGCAGGCCCGCCATCAGTTGCAGCGTGGTCGCCCCCAGCGGCACAGTCAGCGTCTCCTCCACGTAGGCCGCGAGGTTATGCATATAGGGGATGTCCGTATACGGACGGGGGCGGTAACCGTTAGGCGCGAGGGAGGGAGTCGCATAGTACTCCCCGTCCCCGACATTACCGTTGGCCCGCCACGAAGCGCCGACCTTGGCATTGCTGTGCACGTCGCCCCAGCTGCGCACCCACGTGGCCTTGAGGTTGGCCGCATAGTCGAGCTGCTTGGAATCGACGTATTTGGTCGAATAATAGACCGGAGGGAGCATCTCGGCGATGTAATACCCTTCCTGTTCGGCATGGACGGCCGGAAGGGAGGTCGAATTGAGGTTATAGGTGCGCTTGCGTGCAAGGTTGTCGGTATAGTTGAGCGACGCGTCGAAGTCCAGGCTCGTGATCCACGACCTGTTCAGCAGCCATTTGAGCGAGGTGTTGGCACGCAGCACATTGTCACGCACCTTCTCCCACTCGCCTTTCTGGGCATCGGGGTCGTCCTCGGTATTCATACCGCCGATATTGGCCGTTACGCCGAAATTGAAACGCAGAACCTTGGCGAAGGTATTCTGGTAGTTGAGCGCCAGCCCCGTGCGGGAATAGGAGGTGTAGGGCGACGTGGGGTTCTTCGTGGCCCGCGTATACTCGACGTTGCTGTTCAGCACCCCGTGGTTCCGCCCCAGGTCGAAGCCCTTCGAGGCGGCGATCTGTTTGGTGCGCGGATTGGTGGAGAGCGTCACCGTATAGGGCGTCTTGCCCTTGCGGGTCGAGATTTTCACCACACCCGACGAAATGTCGCCGTATTCGGCCGAAGGTACTCCGGTCACCACCTCGACCGACTCGATGTTGGTCGCCGACAGGTTGCGTGTGCTGGCACCCGTCGGGTCGCCCAGCGAAGCATTGGTGGAAAGGCGTACGCCGTCGACCTCGACGGCCGTACCGAACGCCGCATTGCCGGCCGTGCTCCCGCCGCTGCGCAGCGAAAAGACATTGTCCTTCATCAGGTCGGGATTAACCGTTTTGCCACCCGGCAGCAGTGCCGAGATGTCCGACGCATTGACCATTTGCAGGTGGTCGATGGCATTGCCGCCGATCGTACGCGACGTAGCCATGGCGTTGGGCGCCTCCTTGGCCGTCACCACGACGCTCTCCAGTTTCAGGTTATCCTCGGGGGCATAAAGCCTGACCGGCCCCATCCCCGTACGCACGTCGACCTCGGCTTCGGTGGTAACGAACCCCAGGCAGGAAACGACAAAACGCGTTTCCCCGGCCGGGACTCCCTTCACCGTGAAGTTTCCGTCGGCATCGGCCACGGCCCACAATCCGGACTGCGGCAATTCGACGACTGCTTGTCCGATCGGCTTGCCGGTATCCTTTACAAGCACCCGTCCCGTAACGTCGAGACGCTGCGCCGACACGACAGCCGGGACAATCGTGCATAAAAACAGTAGTAAAAGTTTCCTCATATGCTTGACCTAACGCAACAAATATAACGAAAAAGCATTACCCATAAACCGTTTATGTTATTTTTTTAACATATAACGTAATTTTTGCCTGCAAAAATAGCGATTCGGGCCTCAGGCGGCAATCGCCATTTATGGGGATTTTCACCGGCCACCCTACCGGGATATGCGCATAAAACGGGGTTTTCCCACCTTTATATTATATAGGTCGGAAAGATTAATATATGATTTTTAGTACTCTGTATTGCATAGTATGTATTTTTTGCTTACATTTGCCGATATTATAACCACATTTATTGGTGTTTGGTAATTTTTTATTGATTTTCGATAAAAATAAATTGTTTTTCAAGATTATATTATTACCTTTGTCCCAAGCGCCTCACACACCGCTTACAGATTGTAACCCTCAACATCGCAAACCGCTTTATAACGGCAGACTGAATATGATAAAGCTGGAAAACATCAACAAGACCTATAATAATGGGTCACCCCTGCACGTGCTCAAAGGCATCGACCTCGATGTAGAAAAGGGCGAACTGGTCTCGATCATGGGCGCCTCGGGTTCGGGAAAATCCACCCTGCTGAACATCCTCGGGATTCTCGACGACTACGACAGCGGCAGTTACTACCTGGCCGGACGGCTGATCAAGAACCTCAGCGAAACGCAGGCCGCCGCTGCGCGCAACAACATGATCGGCTATATTTTCCAGTCCTTCAACCTGATCAATTACAAGAACGCCGTCGAAAACGTCGCCCTGCCGCTCTACTACCAGGGCGTCTCGCGCCGCAAACGCAACGCCCTGGCACTCGAATACCTCGACATGCTGGGGCTCAGGGAGTGGGCCGACCACATGCCCAACGAAATGTCCGGCGGCCAGAAACAGCGCGTGGCCATCGCCCGGGCGCTTATCAACAAGCCCCAGATCATCCTTGCCGACGAACCCACGGGCGCACTGGACAGCGCCACCTCGCAGGAAGTGATGAACCTGCTGCGCAGCGTGAACGTTGATATGGGCATGACCATCATCTGCGTCACGCACGAACAGTCGATCGCCGACCAGACGGACAAGATCATCCGTCTTACGGACGGCGTCATCAGCAGTATCACCGAAACCGGACTCGGAAAGCGATGAGGGAACTGCTGCTGGAGATCTGGACATCGGTGCGCCGCAACAAGCTGCGCACGTTCCTCACGGGCTTCTCGGTCGCGTGGGGCATTTTCATGCTCGTCATCCTGCTGGGCTCGGGCAACGGGCTCAAGAACGGCGTAACCTCCAATTTCGGCAACTACGCCACCAACTCGATCGACCTCTACGGCGGCCGTACTTCGAAGCCCTACATGGGCTACCAGAAGGGGCGCCGCATCCGGCTGTGGAACAGCGACCTCGAAATCCTCGCCCGGGAATTCCCCGAGGTAGACGAAGTGGCTGCCAACTCGTGGTTCGACAACCATACGGCAACCTACGGGAACGAATACACCAAGGTCTGGCTGCGCGGCTCGCTGCCCAAGATCGAACAGAGCGAGGGCGTGGAGATCGTAAAGGGGCGCTTCGTCAACGACGCCGACATCCGCGAATACCGCAAGTCGCTGGTCATCGACCAGGCCATGCAGTCCCTGCTATTCAAGGGCGCCGATCCGCTGGGGGCAAGGATCAAGCTCGACAGCACGGTATTCACCGTGGTCGGCGTCTACAAGGGCGACGCCCAGCGCAGCAGTTCGTCGTGTTACATCCCGCTGACCACCGGGCAGCTGCTCTACAACGCCAACAGCCCCGAAGTGAACAATGCCATCATCACCATCAAGGGCGTCCACACCACCGAGGCGATGAAGGAGTTCGAAAAGCGCGTCATCCGGCGCCTTTCCGCCGAACACCACTTCGCCCCCGACGACGAAAGCGCCATCTGGCTCGACAATACGATGGAAACCTACAAGAATTTCATGATGGTTTTCGCAGGCATCAACATCTTCGTCTGGATCATCGGCCTGGGGACGCTGCTGGCCGGCATCGTCGGCGTAAGCAACATCATGCTCGTGACGGTCACGGAGCGCACCTCCGAATTCGGCATACGCAAGGCGCTGGGCGCCAAGCCCGTGTCGATCATCAGGCTGATCCTTACCGAGTCGGTGATGATAACCGCCGTATTCGGTTACCTGGGTATGGTATTCGGCGTGGCGATGATGGAAGGGGTCAACTACATGCTCAACCAGACGCCGCCGACGGGCGGCGGCCATGCGCCGTCGATCTTCCTCAACCCGACGCTCGACCTGGGCGTTGCGGTCAGCGCGACGGTCGTGCTGGTCATCGCCGGCCTGATCGCAGGCTACGTCCCAGCCTACCGGGCCGCACAACTCAAGACAATCGACGCCCTGCGTTATAACAAGTAGAAGCCATGGGATTTTTCGATACAGACCGCTGGAACGAGATATGGCAGACGATCTCCCGCAACCGCAAGCGCAGCATCATGACGGCACTGGGCGTCTTCTGGGGCATCTTCATGCTTACCGTACTGCTGGGTGCCGGCATGGGGCTGGGACGTCTGTTCCGGGCACAGCTGGGCGACATGTCGACCAACACGCTGCTCATACAGCCTTCGCAGACCTCTCTCCCCTACAAGGGCATGCCCAAGAACCGCTGGTGGCGCATGAACAACGACGACGTGGAAAACGTCCGGGGGCTCAAGGAGGTGCAGTACGCCTCGGGCGTCTACTGGGGCGGGGAGATCCATTGCAGCTACAACGAACGCAAGGGCGACTATTCGCTGATGGGCTACATGCCCGACTACCAGCAGATCAACCCACAGAAGATCATCTACGGCCGCTTCATCAACGACGTCGACATGGCGCAGAAGCGCAAGGTCTGCGTCATCGGCACCCAGATACAGAAAGACCTGTTTCCGGGAATGGAAGACCCGACCGGCAAGGTCATCAAAGTCAACAACAGCTATTTCACCATTATCGGCGTCATGCGGCGCCAGAGCACGGCCATGTCGTTCAGCAACGTCGAACGCACGGTCGTAGCCCCGATCTCGCTCGCGCAGCAGATGTACGGCGGGGGCAACTCGATCCACATGCTGGCCATCGCCGGCCGGGAGGACACCCCGAGCAAAGAGGTCGAAACCGCCTGCAAGTCGGTGATCTTCGCCAAGCACCTGATCTCGCCGGACGACGAGAAAGCCGCCTGGTGCATGGCCACGGCCGAAATGTTCGACAAGGTGATGAGCCTCTTCTGGGGCATCGGGTTCCTGACATGGATCGTGGGCCTGGGGACACTGCTGGCCGGCATCGTCGGCGTGAGCAACATCATGCTGGTGCTGGTCAAGGAGCGCACGCAGGAGATCGGCATCCGCCGCGCCCTGGGCGCACCGCCTACGGCCATCATCTCGCAGATACTCTCCGAAAGTTTCATCCTCACCTTCATCGCCGGGGTGGTCGGCCTCACGGCCGCGGTGGGCGTACTGTCGGTGGCCGACTCGATCTATTATCAGGCGGTGACCGTGGCCCAGGAGGGGGCCGAAATCTCGTGGCAGATCTCGTTCGGGACAGGCATGCTGGCGCTTTTCATCCTCGTCGCGGGCAGCCTGCTGGCGGGCGTCATCCCCGCCTACCGGGCCCTGAGCATCAAGGCTGTAGATGCAATACGTGAAGAATAACTATCAAATTCAATAGATTACGGCTATGAAAAAATTTCTGAAAATCTTTCTGGGTGTGCTCTTTGCGGCGCTGTTGCTCGGAACGTTCGTGTTCCTGTGGCAGAAGACCCGTCCGGTAAAGGTAGTCTACACGATCGTACAACCCAAACTCGACACGCTCAAACAATTCGTGGTCGCCACCGGCAAGGTCGAACCCCGCGACGAGGTGCTGATCAAGCCCCAGATTTCGGGTATCGTTTCCGACGTCTACAAGGAGGCCGGCCAGATGGTGCGCAAGGGCGAGGTGATCGCCACGGTTAAGGTCGTCCCGGAGATGGGACAGCTTTCGAGCGCCGAATCGCGCGTTTCGGTAGCCGAAATATCGCTGGCGCAGACCCGCCGCGAATTCGGCCGCACGGAAACACTGCACGACAAGGGCGTCGTCTCGGACGAGGAGTTCGAACAGGGGCGCACCGACCTCCAGAAAGCCGAGGAGGAACTGCAGAACGCCAAGGAGAACCTGGAGATCGTCAAAAACGGCATCACCAGCCGCTACAAGGAGCTCAGCAACACGCAGATCCGATCGACGATCGACGGTATGATCCTCGACGTGCCGATCAAGGTCGGAAACTCGGTGATCCAGGCCAACACGTTCAACGACGGTACGACCATCGCCTCCGTAGCCGACATGTCGAACATGCTCTTCCGGGGCAACGTCGACGAAACGGACGTCGGCAAGTTGCACGAAGGCATGCCCGTGAAACTGACGATCGGCGCCCTGCAGAACGTCGAACTGGATGCCAACCTGGAGTACGTTTCGCCCAAAGCGACCGAGGATAACGGCGTCATCATGTTCGAAGTGAAGGCTGCCGTGAAGATTCCCGCCGACGTCTTCGTGCGCGCCGGGTACAGTGCCAACGCCAGCATCGTGATCGAAAGCCGCGAAGGCGTGCTCACGCTTCCCGAGAGCACCGTCGAATTCGAGGGTGAGAAAACGTATGTCTACCTGCTCACCAGCGCCGAGGACATCGCAGAGCAGACCTTCGATAAACGCGAGGTCAAGATAGGCCTTTCGGACGGCATCAACATCGAACTTACCGAAGGCGTGACCGCCGACGACAAAGTCCGCGGCGCGAAGGAAGACAAGAAGAAATAACCCCAAATGCACCGCAGCATGAAAACCAGCACCCTATTCGCCGCTCTCTGTACAGCTGCCGCTGCTCTCTGCGCAATGTCCGCGGAGGCCCAGACCGCACCGGCTGCACCTCAAGCCGCCGCAGCACCGGCACCCGGCACGCCCTGGTCGCTCGACGACTGCATCGGTTATGCCCTGGCCAACAACATCGACGTGCAGCAACGCGCCCTGCAGGTCGAACAGAACGAGGTGGAACTCTCGACGGCCAAATACAGCCGCCTGCCCGACCTGAACGCCTCGATCGGAGGCGACGCATCGTTCGGCCGCGTACTCTCGAGCGACAATACTTACAAGGACAACAACCAGACCTCGGGTTCGCTCAACATCTCGACCAGCCTCCCCGTATTCCAGGGCATGCGCATCAACCGCCAGGTCAAAGGCGGCAAACTCGACCTGGCCGCAGCCATGCAGGATCTGGAACGTGCCCGCGAAGACGTGTCGATCAACGTCATGACACTCTACCTGGAGGTACTTTACAACAAGGAACTCACCGACGTTGCCGAACGCCAGCTCGCCCTGAGCACCCTGCAGGCCACGCAGAGTCGCGAACTGGTCGCCGCCGGCAAACAGCCGGAATCGGCCCGGTACGAAAGCGAGGCGCTCATGGCCAAAGACCAGCTGAGCCTGACCCAGGCCCGCAACGACCTGCAACTGGCACTGCTCAACCTGAGCCAGGCCCTCAACCGCGAGAGCGCCGCAGGGTTCGACGTCGTGGTTCCGGAGCTCGACAGCGTGACGCTCGCCTCGCTGCACCGGCTGGGCACGGCAGACGGGGTCTACAACTATGCAGTGGAAAACCGTCCGCATATCAAGGCGGAGCGGCTGCGGCTCGAAAGTTCGGAGAATTCAGTCCTCATTGCCAAATCGGCACTCTATCCCTCCATCTCGCTTTCAGGCGGCTACGGCACGGGGGTGTACAGCGCCGACAGCGATAAGTTCTGGGCCCAGATGCGCCATAACAGCCGCGAATACGTCGGACTGTCGATGAACATCCCGATCTTCAACCGCCGCGCCACGCGCAACAATATCCGCTCGGCACAGCTTTCGGCCCGCAGCCAGCGGCTCGCGCTGACCGAAGCCGAGCTGGCGCTGCGCAAGGAGATCGAACAGGCGTGGTACAACGCCGACGCGGCGTACAGCAAATACCGTTCGGCCGGCGTAGCCCTCGCCTCGGCCGAGGTAGCGTTCGCCTACGAACAGCAGAAGGCGGAATCGGGCCGTTCGACCATTTTCGATTTCAACGATGCCAAGACCCGCATGGAAAAAGCCGAGTCGGAACTCGTTCAGGCGAAATACGAATTCGTATTCCGTTCGAAAATACTGGATTTTTACCGAGGGAAACCGCTGAAACTGTAATCCGGGCAGGTAAACAGATCGTACATAATAAACAAATCAGGGCGGCCGATATCGACCGCCCTGATGCTGTCCGGAACAACCAATCCCTAAAGTTTTCCGGCAGCGACCGGGTAAGGTTTTCAGACTCCCACCCGGCACAGAAGCCCTTTTGCGTCACTAATTACCCCCTCCATCCCCTGTGTGAAGTAGGGTAGTGCAAAGATATGTAAATTATCCTGAACTGCATAGTGCGGGGTCTGTTTTGTCATAACATGGAGCTAAAATGATTTACCTTGCCGACCGAAAATGTTGCACACAGACACAATGAGCCCACAAAAGGTTCGGCAAAAAGGCGGGTATCTGGAAAATTTGCCCTACTTTTGCAGCAAATTCACAAACGGAAAGGATGGAATGGCTTAAAAGTTTATTCGTCGAACACTCGGCCCTGCAGGCCGTCGTGGTTATTTCGCTCATTTCGACGATCGGGATCGCCCTCGGCCGGATACGCATCTTCGGCATCTCGCTGGGCGTGGCATTCATCTTTTTCGCAGGGATCCTGGCCGGGCATTTCGGACTGTCGATCGACCCGGCGATGCTGAACTATGCCGAGAGCTTCGGGCTCATCATCTTCGTATACGCCCTCGGCCTGCAGGTCGGCCCCGGCTTCTTCAACTCGCTGCGCGCCGACGGACTGCGCCTGATGTCGCCCGCCCTTGCGGTAGTATTGCTCGGCACGGGGCTGGCCGTGGCAATGAGCTATACGCTGCACGTCTCGATGCCCGACATGTCGGGCATCCTGTGCGGCGCCACGACCAACACCCCGGCGCTCGGAGCGGCGCAGCAGGCGCTGCAACAGATGGGCGTCGACTCCAGCGGCGCCGCCCTGAGCTGCGCCGTGACCTATCCGCTGGGCGTGGTGGGCGTCATCCTGGCCATCGTCTTCATCCGCAAGCTCTTCGTCCGCCCCGCCGACATGCCGGAGCCGGACGCCGAACACCGGAAAAACGTCTTCATTGCCAGCTACCACCTGACCAACCCGGCCGTATTCGGCAAGAGCGTACACGAAATAGCCGCTCAGAGCCACCACCATTTCGTCATTTCGCGCGTATGGCGCGAAGGAAAGGTTTCGATCCCCACCTCCGACAAGACGCTGCAGAAGGACGACGTCATCCTCGTGATCACCACCCCGGGCGAGGCCGATGCGCTGCGCCTGATCTTCGGAGAGCAGGAACAGAAGGACTGGAACACGGAGAACATCGACTGGAACGCCGTCGACAGCCAGCTCATCTCGCAGCGCATCCTCGTGACGCGCCCCGAAATCAACGGCAAGAAGCTCTCCTCGCTGCGCCTGCGCAACAATTACGGCATCAACATCAGCCGCGTCTACCGTTCGGGCGTGCAACTGCTGGCCACACCCGACCTGCGTTTGCAGATGGGCGACCGCCTGACGGTCGTGGGTGAAGCCGCAGCGATCAAGCATGTGGAAAAGATACTCGGCAACGCCGTGAAAAACCTCGAAGAGCCCAACCTCGTGGCAGTCTTCGTCGGCCTGATCCTCGGGCTCACGCTCGGGAGCATCCCCGTAAGCATCCCGGGCATCAGCCTGCCCGTAAAACTCGGCCTGGCAGGCGGCCCGATCATCGTCGGCATCCTGATCGGCACGTTCGGCCCGCGCCTTCACATGATTACCTACACCACGTACAGCGCCAACCTGATGCTCCGGGCACTGGGCCTGTCGATGTACCTCGCCTGCCTGGGGCTCGAGGCGGGCACGCACTTCTTCGAGACCGTCATGCGCCCCGAAGGGGCACTATGGCTGCTGCTGGGATTCCTGCTGACGTTCGTCCCCGTAGTATTGCTGGGTATCTTCGCGCTGCGCATCCTGCGCATCGACTTCGGGTCGGTCGCAGGCATGCTGTGCGGCAGCATGGCCAACCCGATGGCACTGAACTATGCCAACGACACGATCGAGGGAGACAACCCGTCGGTATCGTACGCCACGGTCTACCCTCTCTGCATGTTCCTGCGGGTAATTATCATTCAGGTGATGCTGATGATTTTTCTGTAACATCCGGTTTGGCCGGCACGTCCGGCTCCGGCCTCTGATAGCGCAGCGCCTCGATATCGCTTCCCGACGGATTCTGGAACACCCGCAGGTCGAACTCGGGGATGACGGCCAGCACATGGTCGAAGACATCCGACTGGATGCGCTCGTAATCCACCCACACCACCGTATCCGTAAAGAAATAGAGTTCCATCGGCAATCCCGTCTCCGTCGGTTGCAGCTGGCGCACCATCAGGGTCATCCCCTTGTTGACAGGCACCTCATCGCGCAGGTATCGTTCCAGATAGGCACGGAACACCCCGAGGTTGGTCTGGTGCAGGCCGTTGATCTTGCGTTCACCGGGGCGGATGCCATGCACGGCATTGTATTCCTCAACCCGCTGCTCGGTCTGGTCGATATATTCGCGGATGATGTCTATGTTGCGGTACCGGGCCAGCATGTCCGGCGTACAGAATTTCACGCTCGTCATGTCCAGATTCACCGAACGCTTCACGCGGCGGCCGCCCGACGCCTGCATCCCGCGCCAGTTCTGGAACGAATCGCTCACCAGCAGGTAGGGCGGCAGCGTAACGATCGTATTGTCCCAGTTCTGCACTTTGACGGTCGTGAGCGACACCTCGATCACCGAACCGTCCGCACCGTATTTGGGTACGGTGATCCAGTCCCCGACCTTGAGCATGTCGTTCGCCGAAAGCTGGATGCCCGAGACGAAGCCGAGGATGCTGTCGCGGAAGACCAGCATGATGACGGCCGCCGAAGCGCCCAGTCCGGTGAGCAGAATGGCGGGCGACTTGCCGATCAGGATCGAGACGATGAGGATACCGCAGATCAGCGCTGCGATTCCCTGCCCGGTCTGGCGCAATCCGTTGATCGGTTTGTTCTGCCACGCAGGACGCGCCGAGACGATATTGAAGGCCGCATAAAGCAGGGCGTTGATAAAACGGAAGACCGTGACGACGATGTACACCTGTATCAGTCGTGTGACGATCGTCCTGGCTTCCGACTGTTCATCGAAAACTACGGGGAGGACGATGACCAGCACGATGGCGCTGACGATATTACACAGCCGGCTCAACACGGCGGAACTGAACAGTTCGTCATCCCACGTGGCTTTGGTGCGCATCACGATGCGCCTAATCCCGCGCACGAGCACCTTACGGCACAGGAAATCGAGAAGCACGACGGACAGCACCACCAGGGCGAAAGCCACCCAACGATCCCAGCCGTTATTCAATGCGGAAGTGAGTCCGAGCCATGCGAGCAGGGCGTCGGCCCAACGTGTAAGGAGAGACTGCATACGGTATTTCTATCAAATTTCAGACCTAACGGCCTTTGTAATCATCAGCGGCGGAAACCCCGGCGACAGGATAACGACTGCGGAAGGCAAAAATCCGGCACCAGCCATCACCATAGGACATGCGTTTGGGGAACGGCACCAATCCCTGCGCCTCGCACCGGTCAGTGCTGGACAATGCCCTGCGGCATACAGGACAGTCGCTTCATTGTCGGTTTCCAGGTTACAAGATACGAAAAAAAACTATACCCCGAGTACCAGTTCCACCTCGCCCTCGAAATTGGGCGTGAAGACGCCTTTGCCGAGATTTTCAAAGATTTCGTCCCGGCTCCAGAAACGCCCGCCGTCGAGCTCGTCACTCGGGACGACCTCCCCATCGTACACCGTGCGGTGGACATAGATCAATTCGCGCTCGCGCTCCGAGCGGAACACGTACACCGCCACGCGTTCGGGCACGAACCCGGTCACGCCGAGTTCTTCGCGCACCTCGCGCCGCAATGCGTCGTCCACCGTTTCGCCGTAGTCGACATGCCCACCCACGGCCGTATCCCAGCGCCCGGGCTGGATATCCTTCCACACGGGACGCCGTTGCAGGTATAACTCGCCCCGCGAATTGAACAGGTGCAGGTGTACCACGGGATGCAGCAACATTCCGCCGCCGTGGCATTGGGCACGCGTCGCCGCCCCCATCACGTTCCCGGCTTCGTCGACCACCGGAAACAGCTCCGCACCGTTATCGCTTCGCATGGCGGGGATATTTACGGATATAAACCACGGCCGTCAGCAGCCCCAACAGGGTGAAACCCGCACCGGGCAACGCCGTATATTCGTAGCCCAGCCCGTGGGCGATCGGCAGGCCCCCGCAATAGGCACCCAGTGCATTGCCCAGGTTGAAAGCCACCTGCACGAGGGCTGCGCCGAGCATCTCGCCGCCACGCGAATTCTCCAGGATCAGCAACTGCTGGGGCGACGAGACACAGAACAGACAAGCCGTACAGAGCGTCATCAGCATGACGGAAAGGTAGTGGACATGTGCCCCGAAGAAAATCCCGAGCAGCGTCAGGGTGGCCGCGGCCAGCGTAAAACGCACGACCTTCTCGGGCGTAAAACGGTCGGAGAGATGCCCGCCGAGGATATTGCCCGCGAACATGCCGAAACCGGCCAGCATGATAATCAGCGTAAGGTTCTCCTCCGTAAAACCCGAGGTATGGATCATCAGCGGGCTGACATAGCTGTACCAGCAGAAGATCCCGCCGTTGCCGAGCATCACCGATGCCAGCACGAGCCAGGGCGCAAGGCTGCGCAGGAACCGGAACTGCCCTTTCAGCCCCGTATCGGGCAGCGGCTCCATGCGGGGCACCCACATCCTTACGAGCGTCAGCGCCACCACGCCCCATACGGCGACGATCGCAAAGGTCGTGCGCCAAGACAGCACATTGCTGATATAAGTGCCCAGCGGCACGCCGAACAGGTTGGCGACGGTCATCCCGACGATCATGATCGAAACGGCCTCCGTGCGCTTCCCGGCATCTGCCACCCGCTCTGCGACGATCGACCCGACACCGAAAAAGGCACCGTGCGGCAGGCCGGACACGAAACGCATCGCCATCAGCATCCAGTAGTTCGGCGCCAGCGACGCGCACAGGTTCCCGACGGCGATCAGAGCCGTGAGCGCCAGCAGTATCTGTTTCAGCGGGCGCGTCCGGGCTACCAGCACCGTAAGCGGCGCCCCGAAGCAAACGCCCAGGGCATAGGCCGAAATAAGGTGTCCGGCCTCGGGGATGGAAACCCCGAGGCTGCGGGCAATATCGGGCAGGATGCCCATCATCACGAACTCCGACATCCCCAGGGCAAGCGTCCCGAATGCCAGTGCAATCAGACTTTTTTTCATGTGTAAAACCAACTGACGAATAACCGGCTGCAAAAATAACACAAAAGGCGAAAAGTTTTTCGCTTTTCGCCTTTTGTTACGGTTTCCGTATGGTTGCATAGACCGTCCGAATTACCGGCGGAGAGTTGCGGTGCCGGTCATTCAGCCTGCGGCGCGGGACGTTGCGGTTCGCGCGGCTGCCCGACCTCGTATCCCAGTTCGCGCATCCACTCGACGGTGAGCGGGTCGACCTGGTCGTTGCGATCCGCCCAGCGGCGTTGTTCGATCAGGCGTTTCTTATGCTCCTCGATGCGCATCATGATCGGGAAATCTGGATGACGCAGCCGCGTACGTTCCTTCCGCTGCGAAGGTCGGATCCTGCGGTCGAACACATCGGCCTGCACGGGCCGCCGCGCCCCCTCCCATTTAAAGCCTTTCAGGTAGAGATCCTGCGTGGGCGGGATATCGTCCATCGGATAGAAGTTGTAGACCGGTTCGGTTCGGTAGGTGATCTGCACCACCTGCTTGTCCTCGATATAGAATGAACAGTCGCCGCTCTCGATAACGCCCATCATCGTGATCTCGGGCGGCTCGCCGTCCTGCATGTAATAGATGGTCTGGGCATTACCGTTGACGTCGTTGCGGTATATCTGGTTGTTGTAGAAATAGGCGGTCATAGTCTTGCCCGCCACCTGGTTGTAGTGTGTCGTATCGAGCTGGCTGGCCATCATCGGGCTGCCGATGAATTCGGCACGTTTGATCTGCTGCCGCTCGGTGAAAATATCCATCACGTCCGAAGTGATCTGGTTGCTCTGGTTCCACAACACGGGGTCGATATAGAGGTGGATCGTCGAGTCGGTGCTGATCGCCACGATCGAGTCGCACACGGTCTGGAAATCCGACCTGAAGATCCTCACGTCGCGGTACCCCTTCATCAGGCGGTAGATGCTGTCGCGCGGCAGGGCGAGCGAGTCGACCGAATCGGCCGGAAGCGCCATCGCTGTCGTGTCGGACAACAGCGAATCTGCCAGCAGGTTGAGCAGCGAATCCTGTTCGGCCATGTTCATCTCGATCAGCGAATCCAGTTCGCGCAGGGCCGCCGAATCGACCGGGATCACCTTTCCCTTGCGGGCGGCACGCGCCTGCCGGGCTTTGAGCTTCGACGCAGCCTTCAGCCGCCGGGCGGCCAGACGCGCCTCCTCGCGCTCCTTCTGCAACAGCAGTTTGGCCGTGGTCTTCTCCTTGCGTCTGACGGCTATCGAATCGAGCTGCGCCTTCTTGATTTTGGCTGCCGCGGCCTTCTTTTCGGCCTTGGCCTTGCGCGCCGCTTCCTTGAGCAGGGCCTTGCGCTGGGCAACGGTCAGCGTATCGGCAGCCCTGTCCAACGAGTCGGGCAGGCTGCCCGGCACGGAGAGCGAATCGGCCATGCGCAACGAATCCGCCCGCGGCGAACCATGCGTCCGCGAATCGGAGCCGGAACCTGCGGCGAGCGAATCCGCCCCGCCAGTCGACGCGAGCGAATCGGCTGCGTCGCCGGGATGCAGTCCGGGCTCGGTACGTCCCTCCTCGGGGCCGGCCGTCGCGGCCAATCCATCGGGATGCTGCCCCAGCGAATCGGGCCGTTGCAGGGAATCGGCCCCCATACGCGCAAGCGAATCGGCCGCGGCCTTCTCCTCTGCCCGGCGCCGGGCATTCTCATTGACCGTAAAGAGGAACATCGAGTCGGCACGCATGAAGAGCGAATCGCCCTGTGTAAGGTCGTAGCTCACCACCGAGGGTCGCCGCGTGAGGAATATATCGCCCGGTTCCTTCCAATACTCGCCGTAATCGCCGAAGGCGAGTACTTTGTGCTCCGTATCGTCAATCTGGATGTCCCGCCACAGCACCACGTGGTCTTTGGCGCGGAAATAGTCGATGCTGTCGCTCCACATCTCCTGTTTCTCGGTCAGCACATAACCGTTGCGCGTAACCCGGTAAAGCGTATCGGCCTTGTCGTACGCGCCCCGGTCGGCATAGAGGTAGTCGCCGTCCTTGTTCCAGATGTTGGTATTCTCGAAGAAAAAAGCGTTGTCGGTGGCCATGTTGTAGACCACCGAGTCGCCCTTGAGTTCGTATTCGTCGTTACGCATCTCGACGCGGTCTACGCAAACGAGATCCTTGGTGTTGGCATAATAGTAGCCGCGCACCGATTCGAGCCGGTTGTCCCGGTTTATCAGCACGCCACCGTCGGCGAACTGGCCGATATTCTCCTTCGTGTTGAAGACAAACCGGTAGGTATAGAGCGTGGCATCGCCGTCGACGACCTTGACGATGTCGGAATAGACCCGTGCCTCGTTCAGCTCGCCGTTGTATTCGGCGCGGTCGCCGTAAATATAGGTCGTATTCTTGTTGATGAGGACATTGCCGAAGAACTCGATCCGCATGTCCGAATAACGCACGGCACTGTCGCACGTAATGACAGCGCCGTTATGCTGCGCGGCGAAATTGCCGACCAGGAAGATCACCGAGTCGCCGGGGGCTATGGGGCCCATGTTGTCCGACTTCAGGTCGATGAGTTTCTTCTCGGGCTCGGGCTCCTGGCCGGGTGCCTGCATCCCGCTGCGGGCGAAAATCACACTGCCCGCAGCCAGCACGACGGCAGCTATGGTAAAGAGCCTGCGCACGGTTTATTTCACCCAGCTTTTATTCTCGAACTCCCCGTCGCGGAATTCGGGGGCGATGTAAACGTACATGGCGTCGATCTTCTTGGTCAGCCACTCCTTGAACACCCGCTCCTGCTTGGCATTGAGCGCCATCTCCTCCAAGCGGAGATAGTCTTCGTTGAGCGACGCGACATGCGTGGGAATGATCTCCACCAGTTTGACGATCTTGGCCAGCTGGTTGCCCATGATGTCCTCGGTCAGGAATGCCGGCGAGATCTCGCCCGGTTTGAGGCGGATCAGGGCGTTGTAGTCGTCCAGAGCACCGAAGTGCGCGAAATCCTCACGCAGGAACTTCGTCACGGTGAGCTTGGCCTCGAAGGCATTGAAACGCTCCAGGATGTCGTGGTTCGAGACGATACCGCCGTTCATCTTCGACGTGGCGTCGTCGGAGAACTGGAGGGCGGCCTTGTCGAACGAGAGGGAATCCTTGCGTATCTGGTTGGCGATGCTGTCCAGGAACACGACCCCTTCGTTGAGCTCGTCCATCGTATAGACCGGGCGCAGCAGGATATGGCGGAAATGGTAGAGGCTGCCGCGCTTGTCGAGCAACTGGATGATATGCTGTCCGTAGCGGGTCTCGACGACCTCCGATATCTGCCCCGGCTTCATGTTCTCGAGGGCGTCGGCGAACGGCGCTTCCAGTCCGTTGAGCTCGGTGGGATCCATCTCGCCGCCGCGCATCATCGTCCCGGGATCCTGCGAATACATGCGTGCCAGGTTCTCGAATTTCGCCTTGCCGGTAATGATCCGTTCGCGCATGTCGAGCAGGCGCTCGCGCGTGCGCTGCTTGGCCTCGGTGATCGACTTGGGGAAACGGGTGATCTGGGCGTAGACATACTGTTCGGCCACGGTCGGCAGGCTGTCCTTGTCGATCGACTTGTAGAAACGCTCGACCTCGCCGGGAATGACCGACACCTTGCTCACGACCTCGCTCTGCATGGAAGAGGCATAAGACTGCTCCTCATAGCGCTGGCGCATGTTCTCGCGAATGCTGAAAATGGCCATGTGGTGCTTGGCCTCGAGTTTGGGGATCGACCCCTCGGTTTCGATCATATTCTGAATCTGCTGTTCCACATGCGTGGCGATGTCGCCCGCATTGATCTTCACCGAGTCGATCTGCGCCTGGTTGAAGAGCAGTTTCTGGGTCATCAGTGCCTCGAGCGCCTCGTTCATCGGGTCACGGTCGGAGGTATATCCTTCGGCACGGCGCTGGGCCGTGAGCTGCCGGGCATACTCCGCCACTTCGGAATGGAGGATGGACGAAGACCCTACGACGGCGACCACCTTGTCGAGCATCACCTGCTGTTTCTGCGCGAACGCCCCGGCCCCGGCAACGAGCAGGGCGAAAGCCGCCCCCAGCATACCTTTTTTCAACATTATTCTTTTTCTTTATCGTTTGTATTCTCGTTTTCGAAAATCTTTATGCTCCCGCCTTCGCACGCCCGGTTATAAAGTTCCTCCTCGTGGCTGCGGATGATCTCGCTCTGGCGCTGGTTGAAGAGGATGCGGCGGATCGTCCCCCGCAGCCGTTCGAGCGGGATGGGCTCCCCTTCGCGGCGCACGGCGTCGATCTGGAAATAGTAGTGCGAATGGCTGTCGCGCATCTCCTGCACGGCCGTCGATGCGAGCACCGGGTCGTAGTTCTGCGACCGGAGCGTAGGCAGGTAACTCAGAAATTCCGGGAAATCCACCCACTGGTCGCTGAAATCGGTGACCGTAAAGTCGTTCTTCGCACATATGTCCCGGAAATCCTGCTGCCGGGCTTCGCTCTTCGTCCCCATCAGCTCCCGCAATTTGCGCGCCTGGCGGTACCCTTCGCCGAACTGCACGATCCGCCCTTTGACCAACGTACGGTCGAGCCGGAAATCGGCCTTGTGCGCGTTGTAATAGGCCGCGATCTCGTTCTCCGTGAAGGTCGTGTCGATGCTGCGGTCGACGTAATGCTGATCCAGCTTGCGGATCAGCAGCGCCTGCCGGTACTCCTCGACCATCTTGTCGATATCGTCCGCCGAGGCGGAAAAAAGGATCTCGGCCTCCTGCAATTTGAGTTGTTTGCGCACCCAGCGGTCGACATAGACCTTCATGAAGGCCGCGCTGTCCTCGCCCGTAACCCCTTTCGGGACTACCGACTCGACATCGCGCATCTTCAGTTCGCTGCCGCCCGCCCGCGCCAGCGTGGTATCGCTGGCAAAATAGCCGGGCAGTTCCTGGCAACCGGCCAGGAATAACGTAGCCGCCACGACCGCTATTTTCGTTCGCAAAGTCATAATCCGGAGGACAAAGATACTGTTTTTACTCGTAACTAACGCAGCCTCCGCCCAGATTATTACGCCGCGCCGCGATTTTTCTCCTCGGCCTTCAGACGGCGCAGCGACACGAGCATCATGTAACCCGAAACGGCGAAGACGGCCAGCGCCGCGATATACAACAGCACGTAGAGCGTCCGGCTACCGACCATGTCGATGAGCATGGAATTACCGTGTCCGGCAATCAGCGCCAGGTAGGCTATGCCGTTGTTGATTGCATGGAGTATGATCGCAGACCAGAGCGAATCGGTGCGCAGGTAGATGAAGGCCAGCACCAGGCCCATGACAAAGGCGTTCACCACCACCGTGGGATGGACATGCACGATGCCGAAGATGGCCGACGAGAGCAGCCATGCGGCCACCACGCCGTACCGCACGCGCGTCGATTCGAGCAGTACACCGCGGAAGATCACCTCTTCGAAAAGCGGGGCCATCACCACGACCGTCACGATCGCCCACGCCCCGCGCCCGTAGACGTTCGGCACCTCGGGCATCAGGCTCAGAAACGGCTCCAGCACGACCGAGGTCGAGAGCATGAAGAACACCCCCCAGAGCAACAGCACGGGATTCAGCCCGCGCCGGGAGAAACGCGCCACGACCGTGGGGCCGTGCCTTCGCCTGCGGTAGAAGAGGAATCCCGCGAGCGTCACGGACATCGACACAAAATAGGTCATGGCATTGAAATGCCCGGCGGCGATCTGCTCCGCCGTGCTTATCGCCTCGTCGGGGCTGGCCAGCAGCTCCGGATCGGGCCATTTGCACCCCGCCAGCCATGCCACGGCAGTCCCCAGGCCCTGCGCCAGCAGGAAGATGCCGAAGAAAACCAGGTAGTCCACCACCACGGGGAATTTTCCGTTGTAGTGCCATATCTTATTATTGTCCGCCTTATTGCCCGCCGCCTTCGCAGGCTCTCCGGCAGGCATGGGTTCCCGAACGGGAGCCCCCTGTTTTTTTTCTGTCATAATAGGCTGTTACTATCAATTCGTTCCGAGTCCAAAGATAGTGCAAGTCAAGGGCAAAAGCAAATTTATTTGCGCCGGCGGGGCCGCAGCCCATTTCCCGAAAAGATCAGCAAATTTCGGTTACGGTTATGGATTTCCATTTTAAATCATTAAATTTGCCCGATTATAAACCCGATTGAAACATGGCAAAGGTTATCGCTTTAGCGAATCAGAAAGGCGGCGTGGGCAAGACCACAACGGCCATCAACCTCGCGGCATCGCTGGCCCTGCTGGGCAAGAAGGTGCTGCTGCTCGACGCCGACCCGCAGGCCAACGCCACCTCCGGACTGGGCTTCGACATAAACCTCGAAGGCATCTACGAGTGCATCGCCGGGCTCAGGAAACCCGAGGAGGTTATCCTGCAAAGCCCCGACGTGAAGAACCTGTGGCTGCTGCCGTCGTCGATAGACCTGGTAGCAGCCGACACCGAGCTGCCCAAACTGGAGAACGCCCACCATGTGATGAAGCGCATCGTGGACGCCGTGCGCGAAAGGTTCGACTACATTTTCATCGACTGCTCCCCTTCGCTGGGTTACACCACCGTCAATATCCTCACGGCCGCCGATACAGTGCTCATCCCCGTGCAGTGCGAATACCTCGCCCTCGAAGGGCTTTCTAAGCTGCTGAACACCATCCGCAAGGTCAAGAGCGGCCTCAACCCGGCGCTCGACATCGAGGGTTTCCTGCTGACGATGTATATGCGCAACCGCCTGAACAACCAGGTCGTGAACGAGGTACGCGAACATTTCGGGCCGTTGGCTTACGACACAATAATTCAGCGCAATATCCGTTTGGGAGAAGCACCCTCGCACGGAAAGCCCGTCATGCTTTACGACGCGGGCGCCGTCGGCTCGGAGAACTATCTCACGCTGGCCCGGGAATTCCTCAAGCGCAACCGCAAACCGAGAAAATAACATACCGAAATGAAACAACCGAAGGGATTAGGGCGCGGACTGGACGCCATATTCGGCACCGACGCCGTCGACGCCAAGCTCAAGCCGATGAGCCAGATGTCCGAGATCGACATCACGGAGATCATTCCCAACCCCACGCAGCCGCGTACGCAGTTCGACGAGGAGGCGCTCGACGAACTGGCCGACTCGATCCGCCAGTTGGGGGTCATCCAGCCCATCACGGTCAAGAAATCCGGCGACGGAAAATATATCATCATCAGCGGCGAACGCCGCTGGCGTGCGGCGCAGCGCGCCGACCTGACGAGCCTCCCGGCCTATATCCGCGAGGTGGACGACGAGAACCTGCACGCCATGGCCCTCGTGGAGAATATCCAGCGCCAGGATCTCAACGCCATAGAGATCGCGCTCGGAATGCAGCGCCTGATCGACGAGTGCAACCTGACGCAGGACGCCCTCTCGGAAAAGGTGGGCAAGAAACGCTCGACCATCTCGAACTACATGCGGCTGCTCAAGCTGCCCGACGAGGTGCAGCTGGCGCTCAAGGAGGGGCTCATCTCGATGGGGCACGCCAAAGCCATCGCCGGCGCCCCCGACGGGATGCAGGTACGCGTGCTCAAACGCATCATCAAGAAAGGCCTTTCGGTACGCCAGGCCGAGGAGCTGGTACGCTCGCTCACCGAACAACCGGCCGCAGCGGCACAGAATGTGGAGGACGAGGAGTATCCCGAAAGCTATTCGCGGCTGGTGGAGCAACTCGAAAAGTTCTTCTCGCAGGACATCAGCATCAAACGCTCGAAGAACGGCGGCGGGCGCATCGTCATCGGGTTCGGCGACGACAAGGATATCGAACAGTTCATCGAACGGTTTTCGGGACGCATTAAATAATATGGTAAGTATCCGGTTCAGACACCTGCTGCCGATGCTCGCAGCGCTCATGTTGTGGCTCCCCGCCGAGGCACAGCTCCACCGCGGGGGACGCACCATCGTACGCGGCGGCATGTTTGTCAAGCCAGATTCGCTGCGCCACAAGAGCGATTCGCTGGCCAACAACGCCCTCACGCGCGAACTCGACTCGCTCCTGACACTGGACTTCACGGCCGATTCGCTCGCCGTGACGGCATTGCGCACGGACGACATCCGCGCCACGGACTCGCTCATGCAGCTCAGGCTGGCCGGCATCAAGACCGAACCGGATTCCATGCGGCACAAGAAAGGCTGGCTCATGAGTGACTCGATGTCGCTTTCGAAGGTCTGCTGGATCTCGACCGTCCTGCCCGGCTACGGACAGATATACAACAAACAATACTGGAAGCTGCCCATACTCTACGGTACGGTGGGAGCGGGGCTGGCGCTCTACATCAACGAAAACAGGACATACAAGCCGCTCAAGCGCGAGTATGACGCCTATACCGACAAAAACCTCACGCGTACGCCCGAACTGGACGCACTGCAGGCCAAGATGATCCGCAGCAACACCCGCCGCCAGGTCTACCTGGGACTGACCGTCGCCTCGTACATCTATTTCATCGGCGATGCGGCGGTAAACTACTCGACCAACGACGTGTCGAATGTCAAGAAGGCCACAACGCTGGCCTGCATCTTCCCCGGCGCGGGGCAGATCTACAACAAAAGCTACTGGAAAGTCCCCTTCGTGGTCGGAGGTTTCGCGGCGATGATCTACTGCATCGACTGGAACAACCGCGGCTACCAGCGTTTCAAGAAGGCGTACAGGCTGCTGAACGAGTACGAACAGAACCCCGACAAATTCCCTGACGGGCCTACCGACGAATTCCACGGCCGCTATTCGGCGGATTATATCCGCAACCTGCGCAACAACTTCCGGCGCAACCGCGACCTGTGCATCATCATCTCCGCAGGCCTGTACGTATTGCAGATCGTCGATGCCCACGTCGATGCCCACCTCAAGGACTACGACATCTCGGACGACCTGACGATGAACCTCGAACCGATGGTCGACTACACCTACGTGCCCTCGCTCGGCGGCAACCGCCCGGTATTCGGCTTCAACATGAGCATCAAATTCTAACCGATGAGAACCCTCCTGACCATACTGCTGCTACTGGCAGTCGCCGTCCCGGCCCCGGCACTCGACCGCCGCCCCCGCAAAAAAGACAAGAAGAAAAACAAGACCGAAGCCGTCGTAACACCCCCGGCTGCCCCCGTGGCCGGGCAGCAAGCCGCCCCCGAGCCGGAGGAGCCCGAACTTCCCGACCCCGCCGAGGTGCAGTACGACGACATGACGCTCGGGCTCACGGCAGAACAGGCCGATTCGCTGGTCGCCGTGTGGCGCGAACGGCAATGCGGGGATTCCTACCAGGAATTTTTCGACAACTACATCCTGGTCGACAGCACGGCCGAAGGCACGACCCCCGATTCGGTCTACATCCAGCGGCTGCGGGCGCTCGTCTCGCCCATCCAGCTGCCTTACAACAGCATCGTACGGGGTTACATCAACCGCTACACCGATTCGCGCTACGGCACGATCAGCCGCATCCTGGGCATGTCGCAGTACTATTTCCCGCTCATCGAGGACGAATTGCTCAAAGAGGGGCTCCCGGTCGAACTGCGGGCACTGCCGATCATCGAATCGGCGCTTTCCACCACGGCCGTGTCGCCGATGGGCGCCGTAGGCCTGTGGCAGTTCATGCCCTCGACGGGCAAAAGCTACGGACTGGAAATCAACTCGCTGGTCGACGAACGCCGCGACCCAGTCCGCTCGACACAGGCCGCCTGCCGCTACCTGAAAGACCTCTATGCCATCTATAACGACTGGTCGCTGGCCATCGCCGCCTACAACTGCGGCCCGGGCAACGTCAACAAGGCAATAGCCCGCTCCGGCGGCAACGGGCGCACGTTCTGGGACATCTACGACTACCTGCCCCGCGAAACGCGCGGCTACGTCCCCGCATTCATCGGCGCCTCGTACGCCTATGCCTACCACCGCCAGCACGGCATCGAACTCACCGAAGCCCCGATCCCGCTGGCCACGGATACCATCCGCATCGACCGGCTGATGCACCTCGGGCAGATCGCCTCGACGATCGACATCCCGATCGAAACCCTGCGGCAGCTCAACCCGCAATACAAACTCGACATCATCCCGGCCACGACCAAACCCTATACGCTCGTGCTGCCGCAGCGCAACATCACACAATACATCGCCAACGAGCCTGCGATCTTCGCCAAAGACTCGGCCTACCTCAAGGAGTACATCAACCCGGCGAACATCGACAAGAAACGCCAGGAACGCTCGGGTACGGTCTACGTGGTCAAGAAGGGCGATACACTGGGCGCCATCGCCCGCCGCTACCGCGTGACCACAGCGCAGCTGATGCGCTGGAACGGCATCAAAAACGCCCATAAACTCCGTCTGGGACAGCGAATCCGCATCGAAGGAAGATAACATGATCCGGGATCACGATACCATCGCAGCCCCGGCAACCGCCGCAGGAGGGGCATTAGCCGTCATCCGCATCAGCGGGGAGGAGGCGTTGCGCATCTGCGACCGTATCTTCCGCGGCAGGGAACCGCTGGCCGCAGCAGCAGGATACACGGTACACTACGGGGAGATCGTGGACGACGGTCGCGTACTGGACGACGTGCTGGTCACGGTATTCCGTGCACCCCGCTCCTACACCGGCGAGGATGCCGCCGAGATCTCCTGCCACGGATCGCAATACATCGTTTCCGAGATCCTGCGGCTGCTCACCGCCTCCGGCGCCCGCATGGCCGGGCCGGGCGAATTCACCATCCGCGCCTACCTCGCCGGCAAGTTAGACCTCTCGCAGGCCGAGGCCGTGGCCGACATCATCGCTTCATCGTCGCGCGCGGCCCATGCGCTCGCCGCGAACCAGATGCGGGGAGGTTATTCCGACGCGCTGGAAGGACTGTGCGAAAAGCTGCTGGAACTCACTGCGCTCCTCGAACTGGAACTCGACTTTTCGGAGGAAGAGGTCGAATTCGCCGACCGCGCGCAACTGCGGGAGGCGATGCAGCGGATCGGGGCGCATATCGACGCCCTGCGCAATTCGTTCACGCTCGGGAATGCCATCAAGGAGGGGGTCGCCGTAGCGATCACGGGAGCCCCGAACGTCGGCAAGAGCACCCTGCTCAACCGTCTGCTCAACGAAGAGCGCGTCCTGGTCTCGGACATCGCGGGCACGACACGCGACGTCATCGAGGAGCGGATCAACATCGACGGGGTCGTCTTCCGGTTCCTCGACACGGCGGGCATCCGCGCAACGGACGACCGGCTGGAACAGATGGGCATCCAGCGCACGATGTCGAGCATCGAACGGGCGCAGATCGTGATTTACATGACCGACGCGGCACGCCTTGCAGCAGGTGCGCCCGTTGCCCCGGAATTCCCGCTCCGTGCCGACCAGAAACTGCTGGTGCTGGTAAATAAAACGGATACGGCACCGGACTGCCCCCTGCCCGAAGGCACGATCGGCATTTCGGCCCGCAACGGCGACGGCATAGAGAGCCTGCGCCGGATATTACGCTCCTTTGTGGATACGGAAGCCCTCTACCACGGCGACGCAATCGTTTCGAACAACCGCCATTACGAAGCCCTCACGGCCGCCGGCGATGCGCTCCGCCGGGCCCTCGACGGGCTCGGCAGCGGCCTTCAGACCGACCTGCTGAGCGAAGAAATCCGCCAGGTCATCCACCATGTCGGCAGTGTCACGGGACGCAATTCGTTAGCCTCCGAAGAAGTGCTAAAGCACATATTTTCAAAGCATTGCGTGGGAAAATAAAATTCTGGCATCATGAAAATAATGCCCACAGCAGACATGCCGGGCACCGCGGCCGCACGACGCTGCACGCGGGTATAACCCCATGCGGCGCCCCGCACCGACCTCAGGACACCCATACCCGAAACGGCCCAGCACGCAGAAATTACGCAACAGTTCCGCCCGCGCACGGGAGGATATAATTCCGGATTATGCCGGCCGGGAACGGTGCACCGCAACTGCGGCGATACCTGCCCCCGGGACTTAGAAATTGATTTGGTTGCCTTCCGCGAACAGGGAATCGAGGATCACGTACAACTCCGACTCCAGTTCTTCGGGTTCGAGGTCTCCGCCCAGCGAGAAGAATTTCCCCGGGGGCGTGCAATACTGCACCGTGCTGGCCGCCTCGCAGGATTCGATACCGCAGACGATCACCGCATCGACGTCGTCCTCATGGCGCAGCATGGCATTGTAGAAAGCGAGCAACTGCCGCGGGGTGCCCATAGGCGGCACCAGCACCACGGTTCCCGAAGGCTGGAACTTATCGGGTGTACTTATCAGTTTGAGGCCGTATTTCCCGGCGATTTTCCCGGCGATTTCCGCCGATACTCCATACAGTACGATATTCATAACCATCGTTATTTACAAAAGACATGGCCGCATCCCAAAATTCATTACAGCATCGTGTTCCATATTACCATGCCTTTCCGGTTTGTCAATTCTCAAAATTTCCGCCGCACGGCTTACGGGAATACGTCCGGATCCGCCCGGCAGTCCGCATAAACCTCGCATCGAAAAACAGGACAGTAATCCCTGCAAAACGCCGATTGCATAAAATCCCAAAGCATCATACGACCGAAACCAGACGCCCAGTCCGCGGGGCTTTCCGACAACGAATCGATCTGGCAGGTCTTCTGACTGACCCCTGTCCCGAAGCCTTCCCGCCCCGCGGGGCAGTGGCTGAGATATTCGGAACGTCACGGGGCTTCACAGCAGCGGGACTGTCCGGGATTTGCACCCGATTCCCTTTTCACACCCTCCCGCGACGGGGAGCGGAGAACCAAATCTGAAGCAAATATAGCGGATTATTCCGAAAAATTGTCCGGAAATCCGGATTATTTTCACAAACCGGCACCACGGCACGGTAAAACCGCTATTTTTACCACGTGGATATTTCGCTTCCATATACGGCCCGGGATTTTTCGGCAGAACTTCCCGCTGCCGATTACATCGCCCGTTTCCGCGATGCCGAACGGATCGGGGGCTACTGCCGCGCCTGCCCCAATTACGGGCGCAGCTGGGGATGCCCCCCTTTCGGATTCAGCGTCGGGAGGTACCTTTCCGGCTACGCCACGGCACTGCTCACCGTTACGAAAATCGTTCCGCAAAAGCAGGGGCTCCCCTCGTCGGAAGCCGGACGGCTGATCCTGCCCGAACGCAGACGCCTCGAACAGCAATTACTCGGGATGGAACGGCAGTACGGCGGCCTGTCGTTCGCCTACGTCGGGACATGCCTCCACTGCCCCGAAGGCACCTGCACACGTCCCGACGGGAAGCCCTGCCGACACCCCGAACTGGTGCGCCCGTCGCTCGAAGCCTGCGGATTCGACATCGGCAAAACTACCGCCGAGCTCTTCGGCATCGACCTGAAATGGGGCACGGACGGCAAATTGCCCGAATACCTAACCCTCGTCTGCGGATTCTTCCACAACGCCGGACATGTGACATGGAACGGATAAAGGCGGTTTTCAACTGGAGCGGCGGCAAGGACTCCGCCCATGCCCTGCTGCGGGCGATGCAGTCGGGCAAATACGAAATCGTCGCATTGCTGACGACCGTAAACCGAGACACGCACCGCTCGACCATGCACGGCATCCCGACCGCCCTGCTGCAGGCACAGGCCGACAGTATCGGCATCCCCCTGCACATCGTCGACCTCACCCCGAAAGGCAATATGGAGGACTACGGCGCCGCCATGTCCCGTGCCGTGGAGCATTTCAAGGCGCAGGGCGTAACCTGCTTCATCTTCGGGGACATCTTCCTACACGACGTACGCAAATACCGCGAGAGGCAGCTCGCACCCCACGGCATCGGGGTCGCGGAACCGCTCTGGGGAGAATCCTCCGGCATGGTGATGCACGACTTCCTCGCCTCGGGGCTCAGGACGGTCATCGTCACCACGATGGCTGACAGCCTCGGTGCCGACGCCATCGGGCAGGAAATAGACCCCGCATTCATCGCCTCGCTGCCTGCAGGCGTCGATCCCAACGGCGAGAACGGCGAATACCACACATTCTGTTACGACGGGCCGATCTTCCGCACCCCCGTCCCGTTCCGGCTCGGCACGCCTTTGCGCCGAAGTTACCGCATCCGCCTTGACGACGGATCGGAAAAGAGCTATTCCTATTGGTTCGCCGACCTGCAGCAGGCATAATACGGCACCGGAGCGGGAAATTAGCCTCAGGGCGCTCCCCCTTAAAATATTCCGATTATCTTTGTCCCCGTAAAACCGATGTAGTGATGAAAACAAAGACGAACGGACTGCGTGATTACCTCAAGGCCAACCGCAGGGCAAGCCGTGAGGCCGAGATCGGGAATCACGACCGCCCGGTCAGTTTCAGCCGGGTACACAAGTCGAAAAAGGTCTATGACCGCAAAAAGCTGAGGGCAGATGATAAAAGGCATCTGCCTTCATCGTTTCCATCCGGCGGCCGACAGGCCGGAGGCCGGGGACGAAACGGGTTCACGGCACCCCTACTATCCTCCCCACCCTCAGCAAGAACCGGGGCTAACGCTTCGGCGCGCGGATCCGTTGTGCAATGAGCGTATCGGCGGCGTAGCGGCCAGGGCCGGCAACGTACATCAGGACGAAGACAACCAGGTAAACCAGCGCCAGCTCACGTGCGGCAAAGGGATCGCCGCCGTGTACCGCAAAGAAAGCCACACACATCGTAAAGACCATCGGGATCAGCGCCAGCCGGTAGAATAACCCGGCCACACACCCGGCCGCGCAAACGACCTCCCCGAAAACGGCCAGCACGAGCGACACCCGGCTCCCGACACCCAGCGGATCGGGGAACGTCGCCGAGAGCGCCTCGAAGTTCTGCAACTTGGCGATGCCGTGCGACATCAGCAGCAGGCCGAAAACGACACGCGCAGCAAGCAGCAGCCACGAGCTGCGGGAATCCCGGGGTTCCCCCGGGAACAGGAAATTCAGGACGGCGGACATAACGATCGGATTTGATTGTACGAATATCAAAATAAATACCGGATTTTACAATACTTTGCGACATTATCCCCGACCGCCGAACCGCCTGCAATCGGGCCAATCCGACAAAAATCCGACAGAGACAGGCGATACGCCACCGTGAGGGGCACTGCGATTTTTCGTACCTTTGCACACGTACATCAATATTCCACCATGGTTCAGCAAGCAGAATTCACCCTCACGCCTCGCAGCCGCGGGTTCCACCTGGTTACCGACGAGGTGCTATGCCACCTTCAGCCGCTGCCCGACGCCGGGCTGGTACACCTCTTCGTCAAGCACACCTCCGCAGGGCTTTCGATCAACGAAAACGCCGACCCCGACGTGCGCAACGACCTCGGGGCGATCTTCGACCGGCTGGTAAGCGAACGCGAGGCCTACTACACCCATACGCTCGAAGGCGACGACGACATGCCCGCACATGCCAAATCGACGCTCACGGGCGTCGAACTCACCATTCCCGTCACCCGCGGCAGGCTCAACCTCGGCACCTGGCAGGGGATCTACCTCTGTGAGTTCCGTAACCGCGCCCCGGGCCGCCGCATCGTTGCCACAATCATCGCGTAAAGCGCCGTCACCGGGCGAAGCACATTGGGCAACGAAGCAGCCGCTGTGCAAAAAAGCGGCGGCTGGCCGGGAATTTGCGTATCCCCGCAACAACACCAATGCTGCAACAGCCATGACGACACAGACCAAACCGCACGACCGCCTCACCGCCGCAGAGCGGCACGAACTTCCCGATTCGGCATTCGGCATCCCCGAAACGCGCGAATTCCCGCTCGTCGACGCCGAGCACGTCCGTGCGGCGGAAGCCTATTTCCGCTATGCTCCCGATACGGAGAAAGCCGCACTGGCGCGGCGCATACTCGCCAAAGCCGCCGAATTCGGCGTGCACGTGCAAAGCCCGACCATCCGCATTTGGGCCGAAAAGCCCTGACCCGCACGGCCGGAACAGCAGCCGGGCCCCGCCAACCCCAACAACACCCCAACCCCATAGAAACGACATGAAGCGGCGGCAGGGGTATTCCTGCCGCCGCTTCATGCAACGATCATCCCGGGCACGGGCACCCGGCTGCACCTTCCCGGCTCCGGCACCTTCGGGCACGTTCCGGCCGGCAGCCCAAGCTCCCGCCCGAGGGAAGCGAAAGGCGCGGGGTTGCCCTGCACCGTTATTTTTCGGAGGTCGTAATCACCAGTTCGCCCTTGTTCAGCGCATCGTGCGACACGAACCAACCGTCGACGGGCTTGCCGCCGCAGGTGATGCCCGTGATCTTACGTCCCTGCTCGTCGTGGCGGATCGTCCAGCGGTTGCCGTCGCCCAGCGCGACCTGCACCTTGTCGAACAGCGGCACGGTCACGATATATTCGGGGTCGGCCGGCGAATAGGTGTAAAGGCCGATGGCATTGAATACGTACCACGACGACATCTCGCCCGCATCGTCCATACCGCACAGCGCCAGCCCTTCCGGCCCCATACCGTAGAAGCGGTCGAGAATGTAATCCAACAACTCCTGCGAACGCTCCTGGCGACCGATGAAATAATAGAGGTACGGGAAACTGTGGTCGGGCTGGTTGCCGTGGCAGTACTGGCCGATGAAGCACGAGAGGTTGTCCACTTCGTATCCTTTCCACGGAATCGAGAAGAGTTTGTCCAGCTGTTCGCCGAACGCCTCGCGGCTCGGGAAGAGGCCGATCAGCCCCTCGGTGTCGTGCGGTGCGAAGAACGCCTGCTGCCAGGCATTCGCCTCGCGGTACATATATTCGTAGTAGGGATACTGGTCATCGAAAGGCGTGATCCACTCGCCGTTTTCGAGGCGCCCGCGCATCAGCCCCGTCGAGGGGTCAAAGAGGTTCTTGTAGTTCGACGTGCGCTTCATCAGCATGTCGCGGTTCTCCTTGTCGCCCAGCGCATCGGCCAAGAGGGCGACCGCATAGTCGTCGTAGCTGTACTCCAGCGTCTTGGTGACGGCCGCCTTGCAGACCGTCCACGTCACGGGGTTCTCGACGTCCATTTCCGAAATGTACCCCTTGGCGACATACTCGTCGAGCCAGGGGCGGCTCGGGCCCTGTACCGTAGCGTTGCGCAGCACGAGGTTGTAGGCACGGTTGACGTCGAAGCCGCGGTTGCCGCGCAGGTAAGTCCCGGCCACGAACGCCGAAGCGTGGTCGCCGTGGAAGAACGTGGGCATGAACCCGCCCCGTTTCTCGCCCTTGTCCGTGTCGGAGCTGATGACGTCGGCCGCCACATCGGGAGCCAGCATCCCCAGCAGGATCAGCTTATTGCGGTAGTCGTCCCAATACGACGGGCCCGTATAGTAACGGAAACCGGGATTGATGACCTTTCCGTCGACATCGGTGAACTCACCGTTCACGTCGCTGCGCAGCGCCGGCCAGAGGAACGAACGGTAGAGGCTCGAATAGAACAGCCCCTTTTCCCGCTCCGTGCCGCCTTCGACGCGGATCCGCCCCAACAGGTCGTTCCACGTCGCCGTAGCCTCGGAGCGCACTTCGGCGAAGCTCTTGCCGAGCATCTCGGCCTCGAGGTTCTCGCGGGCGTTCTTCTCGCTCACGAACGAGAACCCGATCCGGAGCTCCAGTGCCCCGTCACCCTCGCCGAAACGCACGATGCGCACCTCGCGGTCGCCCTCGACGACGGGCTCTATCCCGGTCACGGGACGGTTCGCCACGGCGTAGAAATACATCTTCTCGCCGGTCTGCTGCCAGCCGGCGAACACGTTGTCGCCCTCCTTGCGGATATCCCACGCACGCACATGCTCGTTCGAACGCTGCAGGTCTGCCAGCACGGCGGGCGCGGCACCCGCGGGATAGGTATATTTATGGAATGCACAGCGCAGCGTCGAGCTGAGCTGTGCATCGACGCCGTAACGGTCGAGGAATACCTGGTAATACCCCGGGGCGGCCGACTCGCGCTCGTGGCTGAACGGCGAGCAGTAGTCGCCCGGCGTGGGCGTACCCGTCACAGGCAGCAGGGGAATATGGCAAAGGTTCCAGTGCCCCTTGTTGGTGTGCGTAAAGCCGTAGATCACGGAATCTTCATACTGGTACCCCGCACCGCTGCGGAACTTGGTGACGGGGCTGACCTGCACCATGGCGTTGGGCAGCGACGATCCGGGGAAGACCTCGGCGCCCCATGTCCGTTTGGTGGGTTTGAATCCCAGGTCGACGCTGTCCCACAGCGTCGCCGTCCCCAGCATGGGGTTCACATAGTCGGTAAGCGGCTTCTGCGCAGGGGCGCACCCCACGGCAAAAGCGAAAAAAGCGATACAAAGTCTCGATTTAAGCATAAGCGGTCAGATTTACGTTTCAGACAAAATTAGCGCATTTTGCAGGGCTCCTGCAAGCCCATTCGGGCAAAAAAGCTATCTTTGTCCCGCAGGCAGACTACTCTTGCACAAAATCGGACACCAAGGCATGGAATCGCTTTCGCAAATACTGGCCGACTGGGGCTATTGGGGACTTTTCTTCTCGGCATTCATCGCCGGGAGCATCCTCCCGTTCAGCTCCGAAGCCGTGATGATCGTGCTCGTGCACATGGGGCTCGACCCGGTATTGTGCGTCGCAGCCGCATCGCTGGGCAACACGCTGGGCGGCATGAGCTGCTACTGGATCGGCACGCTGGGAAAAAGCGAGTGGGTCACCCGGCTGGGCGTGAGCGAAAAACAGCTGGCACGGGCGCGCAGGTTCCTCTCCGGGCGCGGGGCGCTGATGGCCTTCTTCGCATTCCTGCCCACGATCGGCGAGGCCATCGCCATCGTGCTGGGGCTGATGCGCAGCAACGTCTGGCTCACGGGCGGCTCGATGCTCGCGGGCAAGACCCTGCGTTATATCGTCGTACTGGCGACCTTCGAAGGCGCCGCATCGCTTTTCTGACATGGATCTCGAAATTGTAAAGACAGACACGCCGCAGCGCGACCTGCTGCTGCTGGCCGACGAATCGGAAGAGTCCGTAGCCGACTACGCCGACCGCGGCACAACCTATGTCGCACGTCGTGACGGGGAAATCCTCGGCCAGTATGTATTCCTGCACACGCGGCCGTTCACGGCCGAAGTGGTCAATATCGCCGTCGTCCCCGAACACCAGCGCAAGGGCATCGCCACGGCCATGCTCCGCCACGCCGTCGCCACGGCCCGTGCGGCCGGGGTCCATCTTCTCGAAATCGGTACGGGCGATCTGGGCGTGGGACAGATTGCGCTCTACGAACGCTGCGGGTTCGTCCGCTGCGGCGTCGACGTGGACTATTTCAGCAAACACTACCCCGTTCCGTTTTTCGAAAACGGCGTCGAGTGCCGCCACATGGTGCGCCTGCGCATGGAACTCAAATAACAGGTTATGTCGGTCAGTTGGAACCCGTGGCACGGATGCCGCAAGCTCAGCGAAGGCTGCCGGCACTGCTACGTCTACCGGCAGGATGCGCAGCACGACAAGGACAGCCGCGAGGTACGCAGGACAACGGCCTTTAACCTCCCCGTGCGCCGCACGCGCGACGGACGCTACAAAGTCCCGCCCGGCGAGATGGTCTACACCTGCTTCACGTCCGATTTCCTCGTCGAGGAGGCCGACGCATGGCGCGCCGAAGCGTGGGAGATGATCCGCATACGCAGCGACCTGCGCTTTTTCTTCATCACCAAGCGTATCGACCGCCTCATGCAGGTATTGCCGCCCGACTGGGGCGGAGGCTACGAAAACCTCGCCGTGGGCTGCACGGTCGAGAACCAGGCGATGGCCGACTACCGGCTGCCTTTGCTGCTGGACGCCCCCCTGCGCCACAAGCTGGTCATCTGCGCCCCGCTGCTCGGGCCGCTCGACATCGCACGATACCTCGTCCCCGGAATCGAAGAGGTTTCCGTCGGGGGCGAATCAGGCAACGAAGCCCGCCCCTGCAATTACGACTGGATACTTTCGATCCGCCGCCAATGCGTCGCGGCAGACATCCCCTTCGCTTTCCACCAAACCGGTGCACGGCTTGTCAAGGACGGGCGCCTTTACCGCATCCGCCGCCCGTACCAGCATTCGCAGGCCCGCAAGGCCGGGATCGACTACAAGGCAAAGCGATGAGGTGAGCCCCCCTATCCGCCCTGCACGAGTCCCGGCATCCGGCCCTTGTTTTCCCACATCCCGCTCCCGGCCCTCTTCACAAGGCCATTCCCGCGCCTCCTTCCCGACCGGTACGGTTCCGGCATGCGGCAACTCGCTCCCATATCAGCCCCGCAATCTCCCTCGGGAATCGCCCTTGCCCGACACCTCGCCCGATACCTCGGAATCGCTTTCCCCGGTATCATGCCTCTCAATAGCCCCCCCGGAATAGCTTCTCCCCAATAGCTTTCCAGGAACTGTTTTCCCAGCCATTCTGCCCGGACACACGGACTTCCGGACATCCGGCAAAAGCAACCGCCCCGGGAAACCGGGGCGGCAGACTCAGCAATCAGGTTCGCTGCGAATTATTCGGTTGCCGTGGCAAGCGGCGAAGCCTGCTGGTAAACGCGGGCCGCCAGTTCCTTGTCGAGCGTATAAAGCCCGAACTTATTACCCTCTACAGCCTCGCAGGCGGTAATCATGTCGCGTGCCGACTCCTCCTCCTCGACCTGCTCGTCGACGAACCATACGAGCATGTTCGACGATGCGAAATCCTTATCTTCGGCAGCGATGGCTGCCAGGTTGTTGATCATCGAAGTCACCACCTTCTCATGCTCCAGCGTATCCTTGAACATATCGAGCGGCGACGTCCACTCGGTACGCACCTCCTCGATCGGCTTCAGCACGACCTTGGCATCGCGCGAATTGATGTAGTTCATCAGGATGCGGGCATGATCCTGCTCCTCGCGGAACTGGACGAAAAACCAGTTGGCCACGCCTTTCAGCCCCTTGTTCTCGGCGTCCATCGACATCGAAAGATAAAGATAGGCCGACCACAATTCGGCGTTGATCTGCGCATTCAGTGCGTCATGTAATCTTTTGCTTAACATAGTAATATTGTTTTAAGTTTGTGTTTGTATTTTCTCTTCCTGATACAAATATACAATAGTTTCTACTAATTTGTACGAAAAACACATCATATTATTTTATAACGATATAGCTCTATGTTATAACAAAAAAAACGGAGCCCGCACCTCCGGGATGCAGGCTCCGCAAAAGCATACGGGACGATCAGAGCAGGGTGCCGTCCTCGAGGATACGCACCGTCGCCTCCCGTTCGGACTGCGGGTCTTCCACCTCGATGGCGTACCACACGCGGTCGGGGCTTTCGTAGAGGTCAACATCGTCGATCACCCACGTACCGTACTGCGATGACTGCAAAGTCCGCCTCACCACGTCCGGAACCTCCGAAAGACGCACTCCGGTTTTCGTCCACAGCCAGGCGTCACCCGTACCGAAGCACACCTCGAGCGCTTTCCCGGCGAAGATGATATCGACCTCGGTATTTCCCTTCTCCCGCTCCGCATCAACGATACGGGCACCGGGGTATTTCCGGGCGATGAAGTCGCTGATCGCCTTCGACAGTTCCTGCGGAAGCATATCGCCGTGATCGTCATTGCCGTCCCTGTCGGGCACTTCGCGCAACAGCACGCCGTCCTCGGAATAATAGAGGTCGAATTCCTGCTCGGCACGTTCGACTTCGAGCACATAGACCGTCTCCTGGCCGTTGCGCAGCAGCTTATCCACGTCGTCCACATGCCAAGCGGCATAATCGCCGGCTTCGTAGGCAGTACGCACTGCCCGGGGCAACTCGGCATAGGAGATATCCTCCTCGGTCATGTACCATTTGCCGGCGGCATCGAACCATGCCTGCATGTACATACCCGCGCTGCGGAAATCGGCGACCATATACCCGCCCTAGTCTTCCCATTCGACATGGCTTGCAGCGGGGAACATCTCCCCGAAAGCAGCCTGCACGGCGGCCGGTACCTTTACCGATTTACTGTCGTCGTCACAACCCGCCATCGCACCCAGCGACACGAGTCCCATTACCAATACCATGAATTTCTTCATACGATTCCGAATTTGAGGTTAATCCCGGGGTTAAATTAATTGTCGATGTCTATCAGACGGAACTTCAGGTCGAATTTCAGGTCGAGGCCGTTGTCCAGTTCGACTTCGTAGTCGCGGCGGTCGCGGTCGATCGCCGTGATCTTGCGGTCGGGATAGTTCTTGGCGACATAGTCGCGGATCTGCTGCGGTACGATGGCGGCCGGCACCTCGCCGTATTTGCATTCGACATCTTTCCATTCGCCGTTCTTCGTGAATTCGACCTTCGCGCCGTTGACGAACACGACCTTGTAATCCTTGTCGAAAAGTTCCTCGTCCACCTTGGATAAGGAGACTTCTACACCGGCAAAATGCGCCTTGATAAATTGCTGTGCCGTAGCCGGAAGTTCGCCGACTGCGATCGGACGGTCGTTGCCCGCGAATGCGGGGGCGGAAGTTACCATCAGGGCTGTGCCTGCGAGAATCATCATGAGCTTTTTCATAATCGTTTCAATATTAGGTTTGACTTGTGTTCACAGTGCAAAGTTGCGACCTAAAGCTGAAATGAAGTTGAAATAATCGGCCCCGATCCGTTTTTTTCGTTTTTTATATCCGGAAATGTACCGAGAAACAGTGGCACCTATTTATATAAGAGTATCCCACGCGCAGCCCGTAAAGGCGGCACACGGCGTCGACGATCGAGAGGCCGAGCCCCGTCGAACCCTCCTTCTTCGTCCCCTGGTAAAAGCGCTCGAAAATATGCTCCGCGTCAAGTGCTCCTCCTCCGCTGCTGTTGCAGACGCGCAGTTCATGCGGGGCAACAGTGACCGACACCGTCCCGCCCTTGTCGCCGTGGACATAGGCGTTTTTCAGCAGGTTCGACACCAGGCTGGCCGCCAGCGACGGATTCATCCGCACAGACAGATGTCCCTGCTCATGCAGTTCGAAACGCATTTCGCGCCCGGCGTAGATCTCCTCCATATCCTCGGCCGTACGCCGCACCTGGGCGTTGAAGTCGACCTGTTCCGTCTCGGGGAATTGTCCGTTCTCGATCTTCGAAAGCAGCAGCAGCGAGCGGTTGAGCCGCACGAGGTAGTCCAGCGTCCCCTGCACCTTCAGTATTTCGCCGAGCTGCGCCTCGGTCAACGCCGAACCGTCGTCCACGAGCATCTCCAGCCGGTTGCGGCAAATGGCCAGCGGGGTCTGCATCTCATGCGAGGCATTGCCGATAAATTGTTTCTGGCGTTCGAACAGGGACTCCGCCCGCTCGGCATAACGGTTCGCCGCCTCGTTCAGCCGCCGGAATTCGACGACCTTCGTATCGTTCACCAGCGGGGCGTTCTTCCCGCCCACGGTATAACTGTCGAACCATCGCAACAGGGCATAGAGCGGCCGCAGGGTACGGTGAAGCACCAGCACGTTGACCAGCAGGATCGCCAGCAACAGGAACAGATAGAGGTAGACGATCCACCAGAGGATCGCTTCCTGCAAGTCGTCCTTTTCGATGGTCGGGGTCATCACGGTCAGTTCCTTGTAACGTCCTCCGCTGTCGCGGAATATCGTCCGCAGCACCCGCGCCGGTTCCTCTTCGTCTTTCTCAGGAATAAATATCTCCTCGTCGCTGAAAACCATATGCTGCCGCCCTTCGGCATACTCCGCCGACACGTCGTGCAGGTAATAGCCGTTGTTGCTGCCCGAATAGGCGGCAGGCAGTTCCCTCCCCGCGAGGCTCCGCGTGACCAGCATCTCGGCATAGTTCTCCAGCGAATCGTCCACCTCGTCGTTGATCTCGTCGATCATCGTCAGGTAGAACAACACGGCCCACCCCGCCAGCAACAGCGAGAGGGCCCAGGACATGTGCAACACGATGCGATAGACCAACCTCATGGGGCAACGAGTTTATAGCCGAATCCATAGACGGCCCGGATCTCGATGTCGGCCTGCGCGTCGTGGAGCCGGCGGCGCAGGTTCTTCATCTGGGCGTATACGAAATCGAAATTATCCGCCTGGTCGATATGGTCGCCCCACACGGCTTCTGCCAGCGTGGCCTTATCGACCATATGGTTCGGGCGGCTCATAAAATAGTAGAGGATGTCGTACTCCTTGCGCAGCAGTTCCACCTCGCACCCGGCCACCTCCACACGGCGGCTGTCGGGGTAGAGGCGGACATTCCCCACGTCGAGGCTCTGCTGCCCGTCGCGCTGGTGACGGCGCACGACGCTCCGGATACGGGCGCTCAGTTCCGCCAGATGGAACGGCTTGGGCAGGTAATCGTCGGCCCCGAGCTCGAGCCCCTCGACCTTGTCATCGAGCGAATCCCGGGCCGAAATGATGATCACGCCGGCAGGTTTGCGCTGCCGCCTGAGCTCTTCGAGTATCCGCAGGCCGCTGCCGTCGGGCAGCATGATGTCCAGCAGGATACAGTCGTAATCGTATCCGGCGATCTTTTCGAGCGCCGATGCGTAATCGGACGCCTGCTCGACCACATACTGTTCGCGGCGCAGCGTCTGCACCATGATCTCCCGCAGGGAGGGTTCGTCTTCCACGATCAGGATTTTCATAAACAGCAAATATTCTTCGGGACAAAGTTACATTGCGAATCCGAAAAGAATCTGAAACCGCAGCGGCAATGCCCAAGTCCAAATATACGAAAAAATCTTGCACCCGCCACTCCGGCACGGACAGCCCAGGCACGGAAAAGGGCGGAAACCGTACAAGTTTCCGCCCTATCCGTGTTTTCGGCCGGGCTCTCGCCCGCACCGGATTATTTCTCGGCAGGATCGACCTGGCAGGCTTTCGAACCGTCGTATGCCCACTTCACATAGATGGCACCCCACGTATACCCGCCGCCGAATGCCGACAGGATCAGGTTGTCGCCCGGCTTCAGCTCCTTCTCGTAGTCGTAGAGGCACGAAGGGATCGTCGCCGCCGTGGTGTTGCCGTTGCGGTCAATATTGATCATGCACTTGTCATGGTCGAGCCCCATGCGGCGGGCCGTAGCGTCGATGATGCGCAGGTTGGCCTGATGGGGAACCAGATAACGGATGTCGTCCGAGGTAAGGTTGTTGCGCTCCATGATCTCCACCGACACGTCGGCCATCTTCGAAACGGCGGCCTTGAATACGGCGTGTCCGTCCCACATGATCGTGTGCCAGTTATTCTGCACGGTCTCGATCGAAGCCGGATAGCGCGATCCGCCGGCCTTCATGTAAAGCTGCAACTCGCCCGAGCCGTCCGAACGCAGGATTTCGTCCAGCACGCCGTAACCCTCCGTATTGGGTTCCAGCAGCACGGCTGCGGCGCCGTCACCGAAGATCGGACAGGTCGAACGGTCGGTATAGTCGACGATGGTCGACATCTTGTCGGCACCGACCACGACTACCTTCTTGCACGATCCCGACTCGATGAACTTGGCACCTGTCGTCAGTGCGAAGAGAAAACCGCTGCAAGCCGCCGAAACGTCGTACGCGAAAGCGTTTTTGCAACCCGCCTGGTCGGCGATCAGATTACCCGTCGAAGGGAAGAACATATCGGGGGTCACCGTGGCGCAGATCACCAGATCCACCTCCATCGGGTCTACGCCCGCCTTGTCCAGCAGGTTGATGACCGCGCGGGCACCCATATAGGAAGTGCCGACGCCTTCGCCTTTGAGGATATGGCGCGTCTTGACGCCGATATGCGACATGATCCACTCGTCGGACGTGTCGACCATGGTGCTTAATTCTTCGTTGGTGAGGATATAATCGGGGAGATATAGACCCACACCGGTAATTGCTGCTGTTATCTTGCCCATTAACTTTTCTTTACCTAATGATTATTAATTTTTGAAAGCGCGCTGCAACTTGGCGGTCAGATCCGCCGTAATGCACCGCTCGGTCGAAAGGATCATGCTCCTGATCGCCTTGGGCGATGAGATACCATGGCCGATGACCACAGGCGCATTGACGCCGAGCACGGGCGTGCCGCCCACGTTCTCGTAATTCATCGCGTCCCAGAAAGCGTTTCCGCCGCCGAGTTTCTTGTTGATGTGGTAGAGGCCCTCGGCCATCTTCAGTACCGTATTGCCCACGAAACCGTCGCAGACGACCACGTCTGCGACCTTGCCCGTGAAGAGGTACGACGCCTCGACGTTACCCACGAAATCGATGCGGTCGTCGGCCTTCAGCAACTCGTACGTGGCCTTGGACTGCGTATTGCCCTTGGTCTCCTCCTCGCCGATGTTGAGCACGGCTACACGGGGTTTTCGGATCCCGAGCACGGCTTCGGCATAAATCGAGCCTATCAGCCCGTACTGCGCCAGCACCTCGGGTTTGCAGTCTACGTTCAATCCCACGTCCAGCAACAGCGCGGGATGCCCCGTCACCGTAGGAATGATGGATGAGATCGTGGGACGGATAACCCCCTCGATCGGTTTCACGGCGTACATCGACCCGACCATCATGGCGCCCGTGCTGCCGGCACTGGCAAAACCGTCTATGGCCCCTTTGGCCAGGTAACCGAAGCCCACCGTGATGCTGGAATCGGCCTTGGCCTGGAATGCCTTGGCGGGATGATCGCCCATTTCGATCACCTCGGTGGTGGCAACGATGTCGAACCGGTCGGCAGGACAGCCTTCGCCCGCGAGCACGGCCCTGACCCTCGCCTCGTCGCCGAACAATACGATACGGCTGTCGGGCCCGATCGCATCGAGTGCCATGACAGCCCCTTTGACCGCAGCCTCGGGCGCATAATCACCTCCCATGGCATCTACACCAATCTTTAACATAATCGTGCGATTTGGTTAAACTTCACGTCCCGCCCCTCCCTGCCGGCATCCGGTCACAGGCCGGACGGCCGCACACACAAAGACAGGTGCTTGCATAAATTAAAAAGAGGGCAGCCTCGCGGATGCACTCTTTAACCCTGCCGATTTATTCGGCAGCCTTTTTCTCGATCGCCAGCTTTCCGCGATAGAACCCGCATTCGGGGCATACGCGGTGATACAACGTAGCTGCGCCGCAGTTCGAGCAGATGACCACCGTCGGAACGACAGCCTTGTAATGAGTTCTTCTCTTATCGCGTCGCGTCGACGAGACTTTGTGTTTAGGATGTGCCATTTTACAATATAAATTATAAGTTTAACGTATTTCCTGTCCTAAATATTTCCCGGCCCCGGGACAAAAGCGCCTCCCGGCCGGAAATAGCTTATTCCTTTTGTTCTGTTTGCGTCCCGTCGGCCTCCATCTGTTCCTTGAGCGCGGCCAGCTTGGCCCATTCGCCCTCGTTGCGGCCCTCGGCCTCGGCCCTGTCTTCGAGACGGCCGAACTCCTCGTCGGAAACGATGCGGAAACGTTCCAGCATGTCGGGATTGCACTCCCCGTCGGGATGCACCCGCTGGTAAGGCAGCGCCAGCACGATACTTTCGTAGATGTACTGCGTCAGGTCGACTTCGTCCTCCATCGGCAGCAGCCACATGACTTCGCCGTCGTACTCATGCACCTCGTCCGAGAATTTCACCAGCAACTGCCCCTCGTAATGGATTGGCACATTGCAGTCTTCCAGGCAGCGGTCGCACTCCACGACGACACTCCCGTCCACGGTAACATCGAGCGTAAGCATCGACTCGCCGCGCTCCAGGGCGACCGAGACATCGCAGTCCCCGTCCTTGATTTCCGTACTGCCGAAAGCCCTGAACAACCCGCCGTCGACCTTGAAATGGAAGTCGTGCAGGCCGCTCCTGAGCCCCCTGTAAGCAATCGTATATCTTTTTGTTTCCTCCATAGGAGCGCATTTAGGGCACAAAGTTACGAAAATATAAGACATTTGCAAAGAAAATGCATAGTTTTAGCATCCCCGCACTCCCGGATATCCGGTCGCCCGTCCGCAGAAGAGGCACGGCACAGGCTCCGGAAATTCCGGCCGCGGATTCCATCTTCGGCAAAAATCGCTATATTTGCACCGTATGGCAACAAAAGAGGGATTCACAATCGAGATTTCGAGCCGCTACGAAGGCTGGTGGCGCTACAACGTCGCGCTGATGTGCGGCTGCTTCGACACGGCGGGCAACCGCACCGGCTTCGCATCGGCCGAGGCACATGTCGCCGACGTCGGCTCGAACCTGCGGGAAAAGCCCGCCGGGATTCCCGGCGACGGCCGTGCAAGCCTCGAAACCGAGCCGTGCGACCACCTCCTGCTCTACATCTATATCGTACCCCATACGCTGCCGGCCGGCAACGACATCGGCGACACGACACCCTTCGAAGTCGAAATCCGCATCGCATACGGCGAACGGCGGCTCCGCGCGGAGAAACGCCTCATCAACCAGTGGTCGGGCGCCTCGATCGAGATGCGCGTGGATTCCGAAGCCCGGTAGCGGGCATCCCGGGACAACACCCGCCGTCCCGGAACACGTTGCCTGGCAGGGCAACCTCAGCCCCCCCCCGCAGCCACAAAAAAAGAAGGAACCCACACGGGTTCCTTCTTCCATTATAGCGACGGCTTACGATTATTTGTTGTTGTAAGCGGCCATCTTCTGAATCAGCATCACGACCTTGTTCGAGTAGCCCCACTCGTTGTCGTACCAAGCCACAAGCTTCACGAAGTTCGGGTTGAGTGCGATACCGGCCTTGGCGTCGAAGATCGAGGTGTTGGCGTCACCCGTGAAGTCGGTCGAAACCACGTCGTCCTCGGTGTACTCGATGATACCCTTGAACTCGTTCTCCGAAGCCTTCTTCATGGCAGCCTTGATCTCGTCGTACGAAGCACCCTTCTCCAGACGGCAGGTCAGGTCTACGACCGAAACGTCGAGCGTCGGAACGCGGAATGCCATACCGGTCAGTTTGCCGTTCAGGGCGGGGATCACCTTGCCTACGGCCTTTGCAGCACCGGTCGACGAGGGGATGATGTTGCCGCCGGCAGCACGGCCGCCGCGCCAGTCCTTCATCGAGGGGCCGTCTACGGTCTTCTGCGTTGCGGTGGTAGCGTGTACGGTGGTCATGAGACCCTCGACGATGCCGAAGTTGTCGTTGATGACCTTAGCCAACGGAGCGAGGCAGTTCGTGGTGCACGATGCATTCGAAACGATCTTCTGGCCGGCGTAGCTGTCGGTGTTCACGCCGCATACGAACATCGGGGTGTCGTCCTTCGAGGGGGCCGACATAACGACGTACTTGGCACCGGCTGCGATGTGGGCCTCGGCCTTCTCCTTGGTCAGGAACAGACCGGTCGACTCTACGATATACTCGGCGCCGACTTCGTTCCACTTCAGGTTTGCGGGATCCTTCTCGGCGGTTACGCGGATCACGTTGCCGTTCACGATGAGCTGGCCCTTCTCCACGTTATAGTCGATCGTACCATTGAAACGGCCGTGTACCGAGTCGTACTTGAGCATGTAAGCCATGTAGTCTACCGGAACGAGGTCATTGATACCTACAACCTCAATGTCTGCATTGTTGCATGCAGCGCGGAATACCAGACGGCCGATACGACCGAAACCGTTGATACCAACTTTGATCTTTGACATAGTTTTATGATTTATTTGTTAATAAAAAAATGCACTATTTTTTCACTGCGCAAAAGTACATACTTTATATATATTACGCAAATAAAAAATTAAATTTTTTTAGGAACCCGGCCGCCTACTTTGCAGCCAGCTTGGCCTTTTTGGCCATCGCCGAGGCGAAGACGAAATCGTTGAGTTCCGAGTTGTCGGCATGCAGGATATCGTCCTTGGTACCCTCCCACCACTTGCGGCCTTCGTGGATGTATACAATTTTCTCGCCGATCTCCATGACCGAATTCATATCGTGTGTATTGATGATCGTCGTGATGTTGTACTCGCGCGTGATCTCGTGGATCAGGTTGTCGATGACGATCGAGGTCTGCGGGTCGAGGCCCGAGTTGGGCTCGTCGCAGAACAGGTAACGCGGGTTGAGCACGATGGCGCGGGCGATGGCCACGCGCTTGATCATTCCGCCCGACAACTCGGCCGGATAGAGGTGGTTGGCGTTTTCCAGCCGCACGCGCTGCAGGCAGAAATCCACACGTTCCATCTTCTCCTTCTCGCTTTGCGAGGTGAAGAGGTCGAGCGGCAGCTTTACGTTCTCCTCGACGGTCGAAGAGTCGAGCAGCGCCCCGCCCTGGAAAATCATGCCGATGTCCTTGCGGATGGCGCGCCGCTCGCGGAAATCCATCCGCGTGAAATTCGTATCGTCGTACCACACGTCGCCCGAATCGGGTTCGTGCAGCCCTACCAGCGTTTTCAGCAGCACGGTTTTGCCCGAACCGCTGCGCCCGATGATGAGGTTGGTCTTCCCGGTCTGAAACTCGATCGAGATGTCGTCGAGCACCACGCGCCCGTCGAACGATTTGGTAATGTGCTCGGCACGTATCATATCAGCAGGACTTGCGTAAGGATCAGGTTAAAGATCATGATTACCACGGAACTGGCCACCACGGCGCGCGTCGAGGCGGCGCCCACTTCGAGCGAATTGCCCTTGGCATAGTACCCGTAGAACGCCGAAATCGAGGTGATGATATAGGCGAACACGGCGGTCTTGATAAGCGAGTAGACGATCGAATAGGGCTTGAAGTCCATCAGCAGTCCGTCGACATAGTCGGCCGGGATCATGATGCCGGTCAGGTAGGCGATGGCCCAGCCGCCGATGATTCCGATGGCGATGCTGAGGATCGTCAGGAACGGGAAGAAGACCACCGCGGCGACGATCTTCGGCAGGATGAGGTACGAAGCCGAATTGACGCCCATGATCTCCAGTGCGTCGATCTGTTCGGTAATGCGCATCGTGCCGATCTCCGAGGCGATGCTCGAACCGACCTTGCCGGCCAGGATCAGCGCCACGACCGTCGACGAGAATTCGAGGATCATCGTCTCGCGCGTGGCGTAACCGACCAGCGAACGGGGGATGAACGGCGAATCGAGGTTGATGCACATTTGCAGGGTGATGACCGCACCGATGAAGACAGAAATAATGGCCGTCAGGCCGATCGAGTCGATTCCCAGGGACTCCATTTCGTAAATGATGCGCCGGCGGTAGATGGCTGCCTTCTCCGGACGGGAAAAGACCTTTCCCATCAGCATGAAATAACGGCCGATCAACTCAAATATCTTCCACATGGCGCTACTCCTCTCCGGGCTCCTTGGTCTCTTCGAATTCGACATAGTCGCCTACGTCGCGCGAGACCCGTTTCTCGGGCGTTTCCGAGGTTTTATATACCTTCACTTCGCCTTCGCGACCCTTGCGGGGCTCCCCTGCAAAGGGCGAGCCGAAGCCCTGAGCGCCGAAGTTTCCTTCGCCGAACTGTTCTTCCATCCGGCGGCGCATTTTATAGACGCGCCAGCGGAACAGCAGGATCGCCGCTACTACCAATACGATGACTCCCATAATGAAATAGAGAAAAAAAAGTGCGATCCCCCTGAGCAGCGCCGGGGCGCCGACAGCCAGGATGAGGATGACCAGGGTCGTCAGCGGATTGCGCTGCACGAACCTCACCAGGCCATCTATGATCGCTGTCAGAAAATTCATTGCATTTTCGGTTTACAACCCTACAAAGGTAGGGAAAATTATGCGTATTTCAATTAAATGTCGTAAATTTGGTGCCGGAACTTTGCCAGCGGGCGGGGCAAAGCCTTCGGGCAGGGCCTGCCGGGCGCAGGCGAAGTCCCGATGCCAGTGGCGTATTAAATAAAACCATACATAAATCCATGAACTCCAATCCGCTCAACAGCCTTACCGCCATCTCTCCCGTCGATGGCCGCTACCGTAATACAACGGAGAAATTAGCCGATTATTTTTCGGAACAGGCGCTCATCCGCTACCGCATCCGCGTCGAAGTGGAGTATTTCATCGCGCTGTGCGAATTGCCGCTGCCCCAGCTGGCGGACATCGACCGCACGAAATTCGCAGCCCTGCGCGCCCTGTACCTCGATTTCGCACCGACCGACGCCGGGCGCGTGAAGGAGATCGAATCGGTCACCAACCACGACGTCAAAGCCATAGAGTACATCATCAAGGAAAAAATGGACAGCCTCGGGCTGGGAGCTTACAAGGAATTCGTACATTTCGGCCTCACCTCGCAGGACATCAACAACACGGCCATCCCGCTCTCGCTCAAGGACGCCATGACAGGGGTTTACTACCCGGCCGTCGAAGAGGTGCGCGACAAACTGGCCGCCTTCGCCGACGAATGGCGCGACGTGCCGATGCTGGCCCGCACCCACGGCCAGCCGGCCTCCCCCACGACGCTGGGCAAGGAGTTCATGGTCTTTGTCGAACGCGTGGAGAAACAGCTCGCCATGCTGCACGACATCGCCGTGCCGGCCAAATTCGGCGGCGCGACAGGCAACTTCAACGCCCACCGTGCGGCCTACCCGCAGTACGACTGGGTGGCCTTCGCCAACAAATTCGCGGGCGAAACGCTGGGGCTCTGCCGCTCGCAATATACCACGCAGATCGAGCATTACGACAACCTCGCGGCGATCTTCGACAACATGAAGCGCATCGATACCATCCTGATAGACCTCTGCCGCGACATGTGGACGTACATCTCGATGGAATATTTCAAACAACAGATCAAGGCGGGCGAAGTCGGTTCGAGCGCCATGCCCCACAAGGTCAACCCCATCGACTTCGAGAATGCCGAGGGGAATTTCGGCATCGCCAACGCCGTCTTCGGACACCTCGCTTCGAAGCTCCCCGTTTCGCGCCTGCAACGCGACCTGACGGATTCGACCGTGCTGCGTAACATCGGCGTCCCCATTGCCCATGCGGCCATCGCGCTCCGCTCGCTAATGAAAGGCCTGAACAAGGTAATCCTCAACCGCGAAGCCCTCGAGCGCGACCTGGCGAACAACTGGGCCGTCGTAGCCGAAGGCATCCAGACCATCCTGCGCCGCGAAGGTTATCCCAAGCCCTACGAGGCGCTCAAGGCCCTGACCCGCACCAACGCTCATATCACGCACGAGTCGATCGCCGCGTTCATCGAGACGCTCGACGTGGCCGAGGCCGTGAAAGAGGAGCTGCGCGCCCTCTCGCCCTCGACCTACACGGGCATCTTCCGGTAACCCTTACGGAAAATATCCCGCAGGGGCGCAGTAATACCCCGCAACGGCGCAAGGCCCGGAATCATGTTCCGGGCCTTTGTCTTTGGCATACGTTTTGCGAGAGGATAGTCAACTGCGGACAGCAACCGCAGTGAGGTTTCTTCATTTATTTAAGTTTGGGTTAGTAGTTTTAGGAGGGCAATCCTCCAAGGGCAGCAGGCAATCGTGAGATTCCCTGCTGTCTTGTTATATATTGTCCTCCACCCGTTCACTCCGGCACCCTCACCCCCGATTTATCGCACTTTCAGGCAAGACGGATAAAAAAAAATTTGGATTTTATTGGCAGAAAGGTTATTTTTATCCCGTCACATATTGCACGGCCGCCCCGTAAACCCGATTGAATATCCAAAGACGACCGGCCCTGCGCCCGAACAACAGTATTAACCCACTAATTTCCAAAGTTTAACCACTATGATCAAATCTTTCCTGTCATGGGGAACGGCACTGTTGGTGCTGTGCTCTGGTCTGCTAAGCTCATGCGACGACAAAAACGAGGGGGGGGGAAATCCTGACCCAAGCGTCACGCTCGCCATCGGCGACGCCGCATTCAACTCCCTGAAATTCACGCTCACACTCAAGGATGCGGACAAATGCAGCTACATCTGCACCAAGGCGTCCGAAGCCGTGCCTGCGGCAGCGACGATCATCGCCGAAGGCCAGTCCGTAAGCGCATCGGGCGTCGTCGAGATCGCCGGCCTCGAACCCAACACGGCCTACCGCCTCTCCGCCGTCGCCCTGAAAGGCAACATCAACGGTAAGGTCAGCTCGATCGAGCACACCACCTCGGCACCCGGCGTACATCCCGCGGTCGTCCTGACACCGGGCCAGTCCACCACAACGACCCTTACGTTCAACGCCGCCCTGACCGACCCAGAAACCGCAGCCTATGTCTGCCTCGAAAAGACCGAGGGGCTGACCCTTCCCACGGCCGAGGAGATACTGCGTGACGGCAAAGCCATCGCACAGACGGGCGATATCCTTGTCGAGAACCTGAAACCCTCGACCACCTACGTCATCGCGGCAGCTGTCGCCAACACCGGGATCTACTCGGAAGTCAATAGCATCGTGATGGCAACCGGAACGCCGACGCCCGTGGTGACGCTGACAGCGGGAGCCACAGCCCCGACGACACTCACCTTTACGGTAGGCCTCGCCGACACGGAGAAGGCCGCCTACGTATGCCTCGAAAAAGCGGACGGCACGCCTGTCCCGACGGCCGAAAAAATCCTCACCGACGGTACAGCCATCGCACAGGCCGGGGAGATCACCGTAGACAACCTGAAAGACGGCACCACCTATGTCATCGCCGTCGCAGCATCCAACAAAGAGGTCTATTCCGAAGTCAAGTCGATTGAAATGGCCACCGACAAGGATTTGAGCGGCCCGGCCGTCTTCGACCGCCAGGTAGCCGGCGGCTATTATGGTATTCCCGAAGGTGGCCGATACGGTGAATACCTCGTCATATTAGCCGACGGCGAGGCCGTAGGTGCCGACGGAGTGTATGCGACCATCGGAGCCGGGCGTACCATGAGCCTGAACCTCTATCAATTTACTCCCACGAATATGAATAACATCGTCCTACCGGATCGCACCTACAAATATGCCACCGACAAATCCATTTCGACATTCCACCCGGCCAAGACCTACTGCATGGTCAACGACGGCAAGGGGAATATCACGAAAGTGGAATTCAAGGCAGGAACGATCGCTGTGACAAAGTCCGGCTCGACCTTTACGGTCAAGGCCACGCTGACCACGACCGACGACAAAGAGTTCACGGCCAGCTACACCGGCCCGATTACGATCGAGGACAAGACAGCCGTCAAAATCGAGCCCCTGCCCGACCTCGAAAACGACGTCACGAACGCAACTTTCATCCGCGCACTGGCTAAATACTATAACAACGATGCCGGCACGGCAAACGACTGCGTCGTAAACCTCTACGATGTCCAGCCGACGGTCAACGACGATTACGACTACCTCATAGGGGCCGGGCATATGGTATCGCTCTACCTGACGACCGCACTTTCCGAAGAAATGGTACTCCAGGAAGGAACCTACACGGTGTCCGACACAGGCACGCCGGGCACCTACGCACCGGGCGAGCAGACAGAGTTCATGGACTCCATGCTGGCCATGGGAACCTATTGCGAGGAACGCAACGCCTCCAACGAATCGGTTTACGGGTTCATCACGTCCGGCACGGTGACAGTCACGAAGGTCGGCACCAACTACCGCTTCGTACTCGACTTTACGACCGACAAAGGCCGCAAGGTCAGCGGCACTTACGAAGGCGCCGTGGAGATGAGGGACAAACGCAAGTAGAAATAATCCCCTTGCCACAACCCGGGATTACCGGAAACAGCACACGCAGGATGTCCGTGGGGACATCCTGCAGTTGTTTATACCCTTTCCCGCCGGCATGTATCATAGGCCGCACCCCCGCCGCACACACAAACGCCTTTCCGACACGGCGCCGCGGCACGGGATTTGCAACATACCGGGTAACTGCGGAACAGCAACCGCAGTGAGGTTTCTTCATTTATTTAAGTTTGGGTTAGTAGTTTCAGGAGGGCAATCCTCCGGAAGGCAGCAGGCAATCGTGAGATTCCCTGCTGTTTTTTTGCGCCCCGTCCGCAGGCGGTCAACACGCAGGCGCAGAGGAGCCCGCGGGGCGCGGAAACGCCCGCATAAACCATGCACACGCCCGAAAAAACATCAGCCCGGCCGCGTTGCGGCACAGAAACTGATTGACGGCCAGTTGTAAAACACAATTCCACATCATGGCAAAACGTAAAAATATCACCACGACACAGCTCGCCCTGATGACCGCGGCGGCGGTTATCAGCCTGCGCGGACTCCCGATGATGGCGCAGGAGGAGCTGACGATGTTCTTCTACATCTTTTTCGCCACGTTCCTGTTCCTGATCCCGGCGGCGCTGGTAGGTGCCGAACTGGGAAGCGCCTTCGCCTCGAAGGGCGGCGGGGTCTACACCTGGGTCAAGGAGGCGTTCAACAAACACCTGGGGTTCACGGCCATCTTCCTGCAATGGATCCAGAACGTCGTATGGTACCCCACCGTGCTGGGCTTTGCCGCAGCCTCGATCGCCTATATGATCGGGATGCCCGGCCTGGCGCAGAACGGACTTTTCGTGGGGCTTTTCTCGATCGCCATGTACTGGTGCGCCACGCTGGTCACGCTGCGCGGCACCTCGGCCATATCGGGCATTACGAGCAAAGGGTTTCTGATCGGCACGGTGCTTCCCGGCATCGTCGTAATCGTCATGGCCGTCATCTGGATGGCCGGAGGCAACCCCGTCGCACTGGAGCACATCCCCGACACCGTCAGCCAGGTCGTCAATATCGACGCGGCGCACCACGTGCATCCGCGCCTCTTCCCGCACATCACGGGCATGAGCGACATCGCATTCCTGGCCGGGATACTGCTGCTCTTCGCCGGCGTCGAGGTACACGCCGTACATGCCCCGGAGCTCGATAAGCCGCAGACCCAGTTCCCGCGCGCCATGTTCCTGGCGGCGCTGATCTCGTTCGGGCTCTTCACGCTGGGTGCGCTGGCCGTGGCGATCATCACCCCCTACGACCAGATCAACCTCCAGTCGGGGCTGTTCACCACGTTTCAGATCGTCTTCGACCACTACCACATCGGCTGGCTCTCGAACGTCATGGGGCTGCTCGTGGCATTCGGCGCACTGGCCGGCGTCATGTCGTGGATTTCGGGCCCGAGCCGCGGCCTGCTGTGGACGGCCCAGGAGGGTGTACTGCCCTGTTTCCTGCAAAAGACCAACAAAAACGGCGTGCAGGTCAACATCCTCGTCATACAGGGCTGCATCGTCACGCTGCTCTCGTCGCTCTACATCGTCATGGACGACGTGAGCGTGGCGTTCTTCCTGCTGAGCGCACTAACCGTAGGGCTCTACCTGGTGATGTATATGATGATGTACGCCGCGGGCATCCGCCTGCGCTACACGCAGCCCGGCCTCACCCGCAGCTACCGCGTTCCGGGCGGGAACGCCGGCATGTGGGCCGTCGGGGGCATCGGGTTTCTGGCCGTGCTCTTCTCGTTCATCGTCACCTTCTTCCCGCCGTCGCAGCTGCCCGTAGGCAGCCCGGCCACCTACACGTGGCTGGTAGTCGTCGGCACGCTCGTATTCCTCTCCATGCCGTTCATCATCAGCTTCGCGATGGATCGCAGGAAAGGCGCGAATACCACGGGCAGCGGGAAATAGCCACCGGCACGCCCCGGATCGCACGGAACCGCAGGGGCCGGCATCTCCGCCCCCTGCGGTTCCGTATTTCTCTCCCGACACCTCCCTGCCTGCCGCAGCGGCAGGTCGGCTTCCCAGCCCCGCCCCGGTTATCGCTCCGGATCCGGATATCGCCCAAAGACACGACCCCGGATTCTCTAAAACTCAACGGTGATCCCCAGCGTAGGGATAAGCGACCCGCTCTGCTGCCCGATATACTTCATGCGGTAACGCTGTTCCGCCGCCGGGGCCTGGGGGTTCTCCACCACGCCCGTCGACATCAGCACGTCGGGACGGCGGAGTTTGCTGCCCGTCACGTTCTGCAGGTCGATGTAAAGGCCGAGCATACAGCGGCGGAAATAGAAGGTTTTGTCGATACGCAGGTCTACCTGCGCAAAGGTGTCGAGCCGCCCGTCGTTGTAACGCCCATAGTCATAGTACGGGCGCCCCTGGGCGTCCCAGGCTTCGACCAGCGACGATTTTTCGACATCGTAGGGCGTATAGGGCGTCCCGCCCACGGCGCTCAGGCGCGCCCCGACGCTCCAGTTGCGCGGCAGGTCGTACGTGCCGCTGAGGTTCGCCACGAAACGGCTGTCCCAGGCCGATACGATATACTCCGATGCGGCATCGGCACGGTACTCGCTGCGGAACAGGGTCACCGAACCGACGAGGTTGACCCTCCCGGGTATCTGCCAGCGTGCCATCGCCTCGACCCCGTACGACCGCCCGACGGCCGTCGGGCGCAGCGCTTCGTTGCCGACCACGCCATAGTCGTCGCCTTTGCACGAGAGCGGGATGCCGTCCGAGACGGAAAGCGGGATATTCCCGTATTTCTTGTAGAACCCCTCGACCGAGACGACCAGGCGGTCGCGCAGGCGCCATCCGCCTCCGACGCTGAACATTCCCACACGCAGGTAGTCCAACGCCTCGTTCACCAGCACCCCGTCCTGTTTGAATCCCAGGGCCGTATAGGGCGGCAACTGGTAATAAAGCCCGGCGCTTCCGCTCAGCAACCACCCTTTGCCGAGCTGGTATGAGACCGACGCCCGGGGCGAAAGCTGACGCCAGAACCTCGCCATGCGCGCGGAATAGTCGGCCCCGTCGGCACGCACGCCGACCGATGCCGTGAAGCGCTTGTCCGCCGAGGCATAATCCGCGCCGGCGAACAGGCCCCAGCCCACGATCCCCAGCCGGGTACGATAGTCCGAGAGCGCCGCCTCATCGGTGAAAAGCCGTTGCTCGGTACGGTTCGTATAGCCCGAATAGCTCAGCTCGGCGCCTTCGCGCACCGTCCAGCACCCCAGATAGCTGCGGTTTTCGGCGCGGAGCGTGGTCTTCTGCTCCACGGAGCGCAGCCGCAGCGTCAGGTTGTCCTCCGACGAGTCGTCGTTACCGCGGTATTTGAGGTTGCGGTTATTCAGATAAGTGTGCCCGAGCGACACGGTCTGCACATGGCGGCCCGCATAGTGGCGCCATGCGGCCCCGACGGTGAAGGTCTCCTGGCGGATGCGGGGCAGGTAACTCAGCAGGTACTCGGCGTCTTCGCCCTCCTCGTCGAGGTTGAGTTTCATGTTGTCGAAGCCCGCCAGCCCCAATACCGTCAGCTCGTCGTGCTCCGAAAGGCGCGTCTTGACCTTCAGCTGCCCGTCGATGTAGTTCGGCAGGAAAGGCAGGCCGATCATCTTGAACAGCAGTTGCAGGTAAGACTGGCGCAGCGAGAAGAGGTAGGAGGTTTTCTCGCCGATATGGCCGCTCCCGCTCAGCGACACCTCCGAAGCCCCGAGCGTCGCCTTGAAAGTCTGTTTCTCGGGATTCCCATCCCGCAGCCGGATGTCCAGCACCGAGCTCAGCGCCCCGGAACGGTCGGCGGGGAAAGCCCCGGTATAGAAATCGATCTCGCGGATCAGATCGGCATTGAGGATGCTCACGGGGCCGCCCGTGGCGCCCTGCGTGGCAAAGTGGTTGATATTGGGGATTTCGATGCCGTCCAGATAGAACTTGTTTTCCGACGGGCCGCCGCCGCGTACGATCAGGTCGTTGCGATAGCCCACGGGCGAGAACGACACGCCGGGGTACGAACGTACGATACGCGACACGTCACGGTTGGCGCCGGGGCTCTTCTCGATCTCCCGCACCCCGATGACCTGCAACCCGACGGGGCTTTCGGCCGTGGCGCGGAACGGCGAAGGCACGACCGTCACGGCTTCGAGCTGCGTGGCATCCTCCTCCATTTCGATTTCGATGAACGGCGTGGCGGCCGAAACGAGGTATTCGGGCGTGACGACGGTCTTGTACCCCACGGACGAGGCCGAGAGGCGGAAAATACCCGCCCGCACCCGCTCGAGGCGAAAGCGTCCCAGCGAATCGGTCGATGCGCCGCGTTGTTCCTGTCCGACGGGCACTACGGCGGCATAGGCGACCGGCCGGCGCGTCAGGCGGTCGATCACCCGGCCGCTGACGGCATAGGCGCCGTCCTGCGCCCTTACCGCAGAGGCGAGGCACAACGCCGCAAGGGCGAAAAAAAGTTTTATCCGCAATGCAGGAGACATGATTTTGCAAATGTATAAAATTAAGGCGGCTTCCCGCCGATCGGGCGAAAAAATTTCGTATGTCCCGAATTCTCCGCACCGGGCTTCCGCTCCAATAATAAAGCCATTTCCACCAGGATGCAATTCAGAACATTATTAATCCGATAACGGAACAAGCGAAAAGACATGAAAAATCGCTCCGGATTCTTACCCCTTCCGGCAAGGGTATTATTATATTAATATAATAATAAAATCCGATGCAAGTTTTTTCGATTTTTTGCATCAAAAAAAACATCACAAAAAGCTTGGATTTCAACATATTGTCCCTACCTTTGCCGACACGATCGCGGCAGTGAACACCCCTGTCGGCAATACAGCCGGATCCGAAAGCAGGCTGTACCGATTATTTTCGACGCAACATATACCGACCATTTTCCCGCCGGACAAGCCGGCAAAATTGCAGTGCATACACACGCTGTCAGGGAGCCGATTCCGAATACTTTGGGTCGTTTAGAATTGATGAAACAAAACTTCAATTATAAAAAAGATAAAAGTTATGAAAAAGCAACATTACACAGCCGAAATCCCAGTTTCCAACCCGTACAATTTTGCCGCGTTCGAAGACCTGATCGCCAACATCCAGTCCGGTTACAACGAAGAAAAAAGGCTGAAGAACGCAGCTTTCGAATTCATGATCAATAAAGGCATATACGTCGACTTCCACGAATGGCTGCATAACCCGGCCCGGCAGCACCAGAGCGAAAATATCCGGGGACGGTTCCGTATGGGTACCGCCGCAACCACCCGGATCGCAAAATTTTTCAGGCGATAAATGCCCCCGCGCCCGCAATAACGCTCCGGCCTGCATTTCAGAGGGCCGTCACCCTATAGCGCATCCCCGGCTACGGATCGTGTGACTACTGAAAAGGGATAGAGAATAAGCCCGTTCCGAAAACATCCGGAGCGGGCTTATCGCATATAGAGTGGCTCCCCGTTATTCGATCACGGGCAGGGCACGCGGCTCGCAGGCCCACCGCGTCCCGTCGATCCGGTTCCCGGAGACCGTAATGGCGAAAATATTGATGTCGGCATCCTCGGGCAATGTCAGCTTTCCGGCTCCGGGGGCGATATCGAACCCGAGCCTGTAAAGGTACGTGAAGGTATAGGCATCGTTCCGGCCGTTCATCTTGTGCCGGTGGTTCCCGATATGGGCGATCGTTCCGTCCTTGACGAACGATTTGGTCTTGCCGGCCCAGGCCCACTGGGCGCGGAAGCCCGAGTAATAGGGCACGACAGCCTCGTATTTGCGGCCGTCGACGTCGAATACGGCCTTGCGGTCGCCCCTGGACGACGATGCGAGGATGTAGACCTTGTTGTAATCGCCCTGCGGCAAATCGACCGTGACGGCCTCCTTGCAGTTCAGCACGTTTTTCACGTCGGGTTCGCCGCGGCGGTATTCGATGCCGCCATGGACGATCACTTCGGGCATGAGCTCGGCAGCATAGGAGTTGCACTCCTTATCCACCTTGGCGACGGACTTGAACGGGTCGCTCGAAATGGAGTTCTGGTTTACAGGGAAATCCACAAAGGCATTCTCGATCGCAGGGGCGGCCACGGGAGCCTCCGCCAGCGTAATCTTATAGGTCTTGGGCGCGAAACGCCCGGCATCGACGAGCAGCCGGTTGCCTTCGAATCGTGCTTCCCCGACCGGCTCCTCGATTCCGTTCACCTCCTCGGCCGAAACGATCCGCACGGGGAAAGCCAGCTCGGCGCCGCGCACCTCCCGGCCCGTTGTTTGGAATACGCGGACGATATAACCGCTGCCGTCCTCGGCCTTCTTAAGCGCCTTGACGGCGATCTGCGGGGTCGAAGCCGCGACAAAAGAGAACCTGCGTCCCAGCTTCCCGGGGTGCTTCGGCGTCGTGAAGCTGAGGAGCGGCTGGTTGAGCAGCTCGCCTTTCTCCACCACCCCGGCGCGGTTATGGTCGCCATCGTGCCCGACGAGCGAGTAAGTCATCGTATGGCGTCCGAAATCCAGATCCCGTTGGTCGGCATAGCGTTTCTCGGTCGAAGGCGTATGCAGCAGACTCAGGCGCAGGGTATTGTCGGCGGGTTTGTCCCAGCCGTATTTCGAATCGTTCAGAACGGCGATGCCATAGTCCCCGTCCGAGAGGTCTGCCCAATGATGGGCGAATGTTTCGTGCGCCCGCTGGTGGTTGGTGGGACGGCGCTGGTTGCCGATGCCGATGTCGTAGACGGCCTCCTCGGCGGAAACGGACATCGGGAATTCGGCCTTGAGCAGGGCGTCGGGCGTCTTCCAGTCAATGTCGGCCACGATATCGATACGCTCGTCGTCCCCGCCGTCGGTCAGGCGGATATACTGCACCAGCCGGGAATCGCCGTACCGCCGTTCTACTTTCAGGGAGGCCCGTGCGGCGCCGCACTCCGCCACGCTGATCCGGACATCCGTATCCACGGGTTCGGGTGTCTGGTCGAGCGTCGCCTTGTGGATCTCCCATGCCGGATAGCGGTTCGACACATTGGGGGTCAGCACCGCAAGGCGGAAGGCCTTGCCTTTTTCGACCAGGTCGCGGCCGTTGCGCTTGTCAATGACCGAGGCGATGTCGCCGTTCGCATCGAGCGTCACCTTATAGACCCAGTTCTCGAGCGTATTGCCCGAGGCCCTGAGCACCTTGCCCTTGCCGGCCTTGCCGGCCCTCACGTCGTATACCGCATAGCTTACGGGTTCCATCGCGGCGGCAAACAGCACGGTCGCCCTGGCACCGTCGCGGGCAACGATCTGCGCAGGAACGGTCTTCCCGTCCGGCGCATAAACGGCCACCCCTTCGGCCTCCGCAGGCAGGTCGACCGTCGCCTCGACAAGGCTCCTGCGCGAATAAGCGGCGGGGTTATAAACCAGTACCGGACTTCCCTTCGCGCGGGTGTCCATTACGGATGCCGCAGCCCCGGTCGATGCGAGGATCACATCGCAGAATTGCCCCTGCGCCAGAAATTCGTCGTTCCAGGAGTAGGTATACGCCTCCCAGATGCTGGTTCCCGTAAGGTCGTCGTGGAACTGGTGCCAGAGGAAACGCTTCCAGGCATCGTTGAGCGCCTCTTTCGGATAAGGGACGGCTCCCATCCAGTCGGCGATCACGGCCGAACGCTCGGCGGCATCGGCCAACTGTTCGTTACGGCGGTTGTAGCGCTTCATCTCGGCCTGGGAGGTATAACAGCCCGGAGCGTGGACGTCGAGGGGCATCTCCCCGACGAACACCGGGAATTCCGGATGGTTCCCGTAGGGCATATAATCCTCGTAGAGCTGCGAGGACGTGGCGCTGACAAGCTCCACGGGCCCCTTGCCGTTCGTAATTCCCTCCTCGAGCAGCTGGATGCTGCGGGGCAGGGCCGAGCCGCCGTGGTCTCCGGCTCCGTTCGCCAGTTTGTTGCCATAGTACCGGTAAGCGATGCCGAAAGGCGACTTCCGGGCGCTTTCGACCAGCTCCTTGTTGGCGCTCAGATCCCCTTCGGGAAACTCGTTCCACGAATAGCGCCCCGGCTCGAGCGCCACCATGATGCGTGCACCGTCGACCCCCTCCCAGAGCCCGATCGGAAACGGGGTTTTGGAGTCGCCGACAAGCGGCTCGGTGCGCCACGACAATTTCTGCGTCGAGAAACCGATCAGGCCGCAGTGGTGTCCCAGCGTCGGCATGACCTGGCTGAATCCGAAGCAGTCGGGCAGGAACATATCCTTCGACTTGATGCCGAACTCCTTTTTATAAAACTCCTGTGCAAGCAGGATGTTGCGGATAAACGACTCCGACGACGGCATGTTCGGGTCGTTGGCCTCGAACGAAGCCCCCGAAATGTTCCATCGCCCGTCGGCTACGAATTTCCGGATGCGCTCGAAGAGGTGCGGATAGTACTCCTTGATCCATTCGTACTTGACGGCACCTTCGAAATTGAACACGTAATGCGGATATTTTTCGAGCAGCGCCAGATTCTGCACGGTCGTATTATATAGGTAATCGTCGATCGTGGCTTTCACGTCCCACCGCCACTGCGTGTCGAGATGGGAATTGGAGACCATATAGACCTTGTATTTTTTCCCGGAATCCTGCGCCGACGTATCCGACGGGCTTCCCGCCGAAAACAGCGCGAAGACGATTCCGATAAATCGCATGATTTTCATATTTGCTTGCTTTAATATTGAATGATGGAAAGAGGATGGAAGTTGACCGGACTTCGACTACGTTGCGGACAAAAGTAATAAAAGGCAAGATAAATAACAACATAAACACAACAAATAATCAAAAATAAATTTCCTTTTAATCTCTTTTTAACACTTGTATTAAAATAAAACTTATATATTTGTCATATCTTAAAGCCTAAAAACGATGGAAAAGAAATTCCGGACTCTTTCGGCCGACCTCCCCAGCAGGAGGGCACCTATACCGCCCGCACTGCCGTTCGCCCTGCAAAACGGGTACGGCACATCCGCGGCCACCCGGGACATCGCTGCCGGAATCTCCGGCCAAACTTGCCCCGCAACGACCTCCGGCATGGTGACCGGCGAAACCGCACACCCGTCATCCGGGGTCGTCCCAAGCGGCGGCGGCAATTGCGCCCCGATGGCCCGGCCCGGCTCTACCGCGGGAACGAGGCAGCCGGCAACGCACTTTGATTACCCCCAAACCGCAGCCACCCGGGCACAACCCGTACAGTCTCGATTTTATAATGTATATTTGTAGTACCACAACCTAACCCTCGACCAGACATGAACCGTCATTTCGCTCTGCTTACCGGCCTTCTGATCTGCTGCTGCGTCCCGAAAAACGACGTTACCGCCCGCACAATGCGTGGGGGGGGGATTTCCCTCTTTTAATTTCGGGAACCGGCAACATCCTGCCGGAGCAAATCGTCCGCTACGCCTCGAACGGCGACCAAGCCGGCAAAAGCAACGCTGACCCCGAGCCGGCAACGGCAGGGGGCACCCACCTCCGAAGCCCGCGAAAAAGCAAGGCCGCACTGCCGGCCATCGCAACGGGCGCACTTCTTCTACTGGCGGCCGTCTCGCTCGCCTTCAGGCAAAATCACCAGATCAAACAGTTGCGTACGCAACACGCGCAAACCTGCGCCCGGCTGCACGAACTCAGCGAACAGCTCGCCGCCAGCAGCCTCCGCCACGAAACAGCCACCCGGGCACTCTCCCAGGCCAATACCATCAAAGACAAATACCTGCGTTACTACATGCAACGCAGCACGTTCTACATCAACAAATTAGAACGCCACCGCACACACCTCTACAAAACAGCGCTCTCGTTCGGGCAGGAGCGCCTTTTGCGTGAGCTGCGCTCGCCTACGCCCATCGAGCAGGAATACAAATCGTTCTTCCACGAATTCGACCGGGTATTCCTTTCGCTTTATCCCGACTTCGTGGAAAAGGCCAACGCACTGCTGCGGGACGGGGAGCAAATGAAAACGCCCGGCCTCAACACCGAATTCCGGCTGCTGGCCGTGATCCGGCTGGGCATCACGGGCAACAGCGAAATCGCCCAGTTTCTGCATATCTCCATAAATACGGTCTACACCTACCGCAACCGGCTGCGGAACTCCGCCAAATGCCCGCCCGCCGAATTCGAACGCCGGATCATGGAGATCGTCTGACAGCCGGAAATCGCGCACCGGCGATTCATACGGGATTCATATAATAACACCCGGGTATAGGAAATAACATGCTTTCCACCAGCCCATTGTCGGAAATACGCATTCATATTTCATTTTGATGCTGTTGATACACATTTTCCAAAAGCATACTTTTACAAACAACAAAGCGGAATTTCCTCTGAAATAAACACAAAAGAATACAATAAGAAATCCACAATAGCTCCATTTGATTTTTATTCGTCTTTCATTTAATATCTTTTTCTCAACCTTTAAAATACAGAGATGCCTATGACAAAGTAAAGACTACGACCGGACTTACACGACTACGAACCATTCATTCATCCAAATATTCAACCCTAAAACTTTCATTTATGAGAAAATCTCTTCATTTTCTTATTTACATGCTTTTTGCCGCACCGCTATTGCTGTTCAGTTCCTGCGGCATCGAGGATGTAGAGGCAGAAGACGGTGCGATCGTATTCGAGCTCTATGACGCGGAGGGCAACCTCATCGAGGGCCTCCAGAGCATGCGGTTCGGCACGACGGCCACTTATACCTTAAAGAGTGCATTCGTCACTTATACAGTGGCCACCCCGCCCACAGGCTGGAAATGCACCGTGATCCCCAGCTCGCGGAGCTGTTCGGTCACCGCACCCCCAGCCTCCGACCTGGGAGCCAAGGCCAGCGGCGACGTGGTCATCGAAATACAGTCGCAGGCAGGCCGCACGGAGACCTATACGCTCGCCGTAGCCGCCCTGGAAAACGACATCACACTCACATTCGACGAAGAGACAACCTCGAAGACCCATGTATTCTCCTACGGGAAGAGCATGGAATTCGAATTCACCAGCGAGAACACCGCGTCGCTCGACGTAAGCGTCCCCAAGGGATGGACTTACACGGCCGATGTCGATGCGGGTCTGCTGACCGTCACCGCGCCCACGCAGGAGGAGGCCGACCCGGCCATGGAAGGCAGCGTCAAGGTTACGCCGCTGAGCGTCCGCGGGACGGCCGGCGAGGGTTCGTCGATCCCCGTCGAACTCTCGACCAAGTTGCCCATCATCTCCTTTGCCGAGGCCGATTACAAATTCGCCTTCGGCGAGCAGCGCGACATTCCCTGTACCGTCACCAACGTAGCCACGTGCGACATCACGGCGCTCAAAGGCTGGGACATCGCACTCGACATCAAAAATTCGGTGCTCAAAGTCACGGCTCCGGCCGACGGCGCGGACTGCACCGGTGCGGGCACGGTCGAATTCGCAGCCGTTTCGGCGGAAGAGCTCACGGCATCGTTCAGCGTCCGCCTGAGCTGGAAGGGCATCTCGACCCCCGAAGAGTTCGTAGCCTTCGGCAACGCGGTGACCGAAGGGGCGCCGCTCGACGCCTACACCAACGGCGGCAGGATCGTCCTTGTCAGCGACATCGATCTGAGCGCCCTTACCCAAACCAGCTTCGCAGGCTCGGCCGCCAATCCGTTCAAAGGGACTTTCGACGGTCTGAACAATACGATCACCGTCAAGCTGGCGGATCAGGATTCGAAGGAACTCGGCCTGTTCCACACGCTCGATGCAACGGCCGAAATAAAGAACCTCTCGCTGGCGGGCAGCATGTCCGTATCGCAAGCCACCCCGGTAGTAGCCGGCACGCTGGCCGTCTATAACAACGGCGCGGCACTGACCAAAGTCACCAACAAGGCCACACTGTCCTTCTCCGGGGCGAAAACCGTCACCACGGCAGGTTATCTCGGCGGGCTGGTCGGCCTGGCGAACGTCGGTTCGGTCTACACCGATTGCCACAATACCGGCGAATTCATCGTCACGGGGACAGCCCGGACGGAGTTCATCGGCGGCATCGTCGCAGGCACCGCGGACAAAACGGAAGGATCGCTCGTGAACTGCACGAACAAAGGCAATTTCAGCTTCGACTTCCCGGGCGCCGTCGACACCGGCCAATACGGAGGATTGTTCGGCCATGCCGAGAAATCGAACTGGACGTTCAGCAACTGCACCAACGAAGGCACCTTCACCGTCACCTTCGCCGATCCCGGGCACCAGTTCCACTCGCTGGGCGGTATCCTGGCCACCGGCTACGGCGTATTCGACAATTGCGTCAACAAGGGCAAGATCATGTTCAACAACTCCAACGGCACGAAATATCGCCGCACGGGCGGTATCGTAGGCTGCGTCGGATCGGACGCAGGCCTGGGTTATACGCTCAGGATGACCAACTGCCGCAACGAGGCCGACATCGCGGCGTCGACGGCATCGGTCGGCGGTCTGATCGGCATTGCCGAAAAGGTGGCGTCGCCGGCCCTGATCGAAAACTGTGTAAACACGGGTAACATGACCAGCCCCACGATGGCCGACTACGACCTCTTCTACATGGGCGGCATCGCCGGCAAGGTCGCCGGAGCCTTCACGCTGAAGAACTGCATCAACCGCGGTAACCTCACGGCGGCCGTCGAGCGCGACATCGCGGGTATCGCCGTAGCCGGTGACAACAATGCCGTGTTCGACGGTTGCGAGAACTACGGCAACATTACGGTAGTGGCCAACCACAAAACCGACAAGTGGCGCCCGATCGTGGCAGGTATCGTCGCCATAGAAAATGACAAGGTCACCACAATCACCAACTGCACCTGCAAGTGCACCATCGATGCGACGCTCTACCAGGCGACCAGCGTCGGAGCGGTCTATGTCTTCCAGAAAACCTGGGAAAAGGGTGTCGAAGATACGAAGACCGTATGCGACGAGGCTTCCAAAACCAATTCGGCGGAAACGACAATCAGAATCACGACAAGAGAGTAAAACCCAATAAGAATACAATACGGTTATGCATAAATATCATATTATAACACTGATATTGTGTCTGTTTTGTCTGGGAGGGGCCGCCACGGCCTCTCCGGACAGGACGGCAGCCGCCCCGGACACCCAGGCGCGTTCCTCGCAGCTGAAGGTCTCGGGTATCATCAAGGATGACGCGGGAAGCCCGCTGATCGGCGTGACCATCGTCGTCAAAGGCACCTCCTCGGGCAGCGTATCGAACTCCGACGGCAGCTATACGATCACGGTTCCCTACGCCGAAGCGACGCTGATGGTCTCCTACATCGGCTATGCCCCGCAGGAGATAAACGTAAACAACCGCACGAGGATCGACATCACGATGGTCGAGGACAGCAAGGCGCTCGCAGAGGTCGTGGTGGTAGGTTACAACGTACAGAAGAAGGAGACCATCACCGGTTCGATCTCGACGATCACCACCAAAGACCTCAAGCAGTCCCCCACGGCCAACATCAACAATGCGCTAGCCGGGCGCATGCCGGGCCTGCTGGTCAACCAGTTCAACGGCGGCGAACCGGGTAACGACGCCGCGCAGCTCAACATTCGCGGTAAATCGACCTACGGCAAGTCGGACGTCATCATGATCGTCGACGGCATCGAGCGCGACATGAGCTACCTCTCCCCGGACGAGATCGAGACGTTCACGATCCTCAAGGATGCTTCGGCAACGGCACCCTACGGTATCCGCGGCGCCAACGGCGTGATCATCGTCACGACCAAGCGCGGCCGAAAGGGCGAAAAGCCGACCGTCGATTTCAAGGCGTCGGTCGGTGTCAGCGAACCGATCCGCTACCCCGACTACCTGGGTTCGGCAGGCTATGCGACCCTCTACAACGAGGCGATGCTCAACGACAACCCCTCGCTGGATCCCGGCTCGGCATCGCTCTTCTCCCAGGAGACGATCAGCAACTTCCGCCGCGCCAAGGGCGACAACTCCGACGGCCTGGGCTACAACTGGGATTACTTCGACTACGCATTCAAACCGTCGATCCTCCAGGATTACAGCCTTTCGGTACGAGGCGGCACCGACCGCGCCCGTTATTTCATCCTCGGCAGCTACTACAACCAGGGCGGCAACTACAAGCATTCGAACTCCGACAACGTCAACAAGTTCCTGCGCTATAACTTCCGCGCCAACGTCGATGTCGACGCCACCAAGCGGCTGAAGATCTCGGTCGACCTGGGCGCCCGCGTAACGGAATACAACTATCCGGGCGCCACGGCGGCCAACATCATCTCGCTGGCCAACACGCAGCCCCCCTACCTGCCGATCATCCTGCCCAACAACCACAACGACGTCAACCAGGCCGATTTCGAGGAGAACGGCGGCTACCTGCTCTATGCCGACAACGACTACCGCTACAACATGCTCGGGCAGCTCAACCGCACCGGTTTCAGCAAACGTACGCGCCGCTACCTGCAGGGATCGTTCAAACTGAGCCACGACCTGGACTTCATCACCAAGGGCCTGAGCGTCGCCGCGCAGTTCTCGTACGACACGTTCAACCAGCACACCATCAACAACAGCGTGCCGACCCACAGCACGGGCAACCTGACCTACCCGGGCTATTCGACCTGGATGCTCCCCACCGAATACAGCATCGACGAGTGGAAGAACAACGCCGACTACTGGATCAAGAACGGCACCTATATAACCGCCAACCAGCGTACCACGGACGATGCGCAGAGCAACAGCATCAGCCACGGCTCGCCCGAAGGAACGTCACGCTTCCAGGCGCGCCTGGACTACGCCCGCAAATTCGGCGACCACAACGTGTCGGGCATGCTGCTCTTCTACCTGCAGAACAAGGTCATCAGCAACCAGGTTCCCTTCCGCTACATGGGATTTTCGGGCCGCGCGACCTACGACTACCGGAACAAGTACCTCTTCGAGTTCAACATCGGCTACAACGGCTCGGAGAACTTCGCCCGCGGAAAGCGCTACGGCGTATTCCCAGCAGGTGCCGTCGGCTGGGTCATCACGCAGGAGCGATTCATGAGGGGCGTAAAGTGGCTCGACCACCTCAAGCTGCGCGCATCGTACGGTCTGGTGGGTAACGACCAGCTTTCGGGCAACCGTTTCTCCTACCTGCAGTACTACAAGTCGTCGGACGGCATGACCACCTATTTCGGCGAGACCGAGGCCGGCTATACCAGCTACCTGGTCGAGGGCGTGTTCGCCAACCCGAACCTGACGTGGGAGAAGGCCCGCAAGTTCAACTTCGGTATCGACGCCCAGTTCTTCAACCAGCGGCTGACCTTCACGCTCGATGTTTTCAAAGAGCACCGCTACGACATCCTCACCTCGCTCTCGGCAGATGACAAGGTCGGGTTCCCCTACATCGTCGGGCAGGTCGCCCCGATCGTCAACTCGGGTATCGTCGACAACCACGGTGTCGAATTCGAAATCGGCTGGAACGGTCATATCGGGCAGCATTTCCGCTACTACATCCGCCCGAACTTCACGTTCGCACGCAACAAGATAAAATACTGCAACGAAATCTCCTACATCGACAACAACGGCCGCGACTGCCCGTGGCGTTACCAGACCGGCAAACGCCTCGATGAGAATTTCTGCTACATCTTCGACCACTTCGTGGCCGACCAGGGCGAGGCCGACCGCCTGAACGCAATGAACGGCGGCAGCGGATTCGCCATCTGGGGCCCCGTACAGCCGGGCGACGTGGTCTACAAAGACCTCAACGGCGACGGCGTGGTCAACAACTACGACCGCGCAGCCATCGGCAACCCCCGTACGCCCGAGATCCAGTTCGGCATTCCGCTGGGACTCTCCTACAAGGGCTTCGACTTCAGCATGCTGTGGCAGGGCTCGGCGCTCTGCTCCGTACAGCTGAGCGGCCCGGCCGTATGGGATTTCCCGCTCTACGACCAGTCGCGTATCGGCAAGGTGCGCCGGATGCACCTCGACCGCTGGACGCCCGAAACGGCAGCTACGGCGAAATACCCCGCCCTGCACTACGGCATCCACAACAACAATAAACAGCAGTATTCGAGCCTCTTCCTCTACGACGCTTCGTACATCCGCCTGAAGAACGTCGAGATCGGTTACACGCTGCCCAAAGCCTGGACTTCGAAAGCCGGCATCCAGAACGTCCGCATCTACGTGCAGGGACAGAACCTGCTCACGTTCGACAACCTGGGCGACGTCGACATGGATCCCGAGATCAAGAACGGCGACGGCAGCTGGTTCCCCGTACAGCGTGCCATCAACATCGGCCTTAACATGACATTCTAACCCAACAAAAACCAATGACAATGAAAAAAATCTTATATCTGCTCTGTAGCTGCTTTGCAGTCACGCTGATGGCTTCCTGCGAGGATTTCCTCGACAAGACCCCGCAGGGCGACAAAACGGATCAGGACATATTCTCGCGTTTCAACGAGACTGAAAGCCTGATCAACCGGCTCTACTTCTACGCCCGCGCCGCCGACCAGCCGCTCGTGCACATCCGTTTCTTCAGCGACTCGGCGCTCACGGACGAATGCGAAGGCTCTTCGGCCGAGAACGGGTGGTCCAACAAGTTCAACGACGGCGACTGGGAACCGGGTTCCCAGCTCTACACCTCGTGCAACGCCACGACCAACTCCGGCGCCTGCCACACCTTCTGGCCCAAACTCTACGAAGACATCCGCTGCGCCAACGTCATCCTCGAAGGTATCGAGAAGTACAACACCCCTGATTCCGAGGCACGACCCGGCACGCTTTCGCAGCGTATCGGCGAGGTGCTCTTCATCCGCGCCTACCTGCACTACTGCGTGCTGAAAAGCTACGGCGAATGCCCCTACGTCGACTATACGGTGAACCCCAACGCACTGCCGCCGTTCGAACGCGAGAACATCCATACGATCGTCGAGAAGATCTGCCGCGACTGCGACGAGGCCTATGCCCGCGTCCCGGCGCAGAACCTGATGGATCAGTTCGGCCGCGTGGAGAAAGGCGCCTGCCTTGCGCTGAAGGCCATGGCGCTCTGGATCGCAGCCACGCCGCTCTACAACGGGTCGACGCTCAAAGGCGACACCCGCAACTATGCGTCGGTCTACCAGTCGTACGACCCCGCGCGCTGGGACGCCGCAGCCGCAGCCGCCAAGGCCGTGATGGATTTCGAGGCCGAGGGGCAGAAACGCTACTCGCTCTACCAGGGTTCGCCCAAAAGCCAGACGACCGACTCGGGCGGCACGGATCAGAGCAACGGCGCGGTTTACAGCCGTCTTTGGGAGCTGTTCCACCGCACGATGAACGACGCCAAGAAGGCCGAATGGATCTTCTTCCACCTCCACTGCAAGACCGTGGGTTACCACAACGACATGTACCCGCCTTCGGCGCAGGGACAGGCACGCGAGGTACCCGTACAGGATCAGGTGGACGAATACGAGGTGATCGGCCCCGACGGCTACGGCTATCCGATCTATGCGCTCAAGCAGAACCACAAGGCGCTCTACGGCAGCCTGATCTCCGAGCAGGACATGGCCAAGGCCTATGACGACGGCAACCCCTACGTCAACCGCGACCCACGTTTCTACCGCGACATCACCTACCACGGCTCCATGTTCAAGGGCAAGTGGATCAACACGGCCACCGGTGCCGACGCCATCAACGCCGCCAACTCCACGTCGACGGGCTACTTCACCCGCAAATATTTCGACGGCTATTACACCAAGGGCATGTCAGGCAACTGGAACTTCGATGCGCCGCTGATCCGCCTGGCGACGATCTACCTGGTCTATGCCGAAGCGGTCACCCGCTCGAAGGGCGCCACCCCCGAGGTCTACAACCTGATGAACGAGCTGCGTGCCCGTTCGTTCATGGCCCCCATCCCGCCGGCCGCGCAGACCAACAAGGAGTTGCTGTTAGACTACATCCTGCGCGAACGCCGCGTGGAGCTCTACCACGAAAAGAGCCGCTTCTTCTCGACGCGGTTCTACCTCGAACCGACCAGCCCCGAAGAACTGGCCAAGGATGCCCAGTGGAGTTCGATCCAGGGGTCGAACGACCAGAAGGCACAGTTGTATTTCGACAAATACGGCGCCTACCCCAAGACGCAGCACCGCATCTGCGGCATGCGCCCCGTGGAAGACCCCAACGGCAAGATATCGGTAGGCGGCAAAACCTACCGCATGGAGCGCTTCTGGAAGGAGGATCGCGTATTCCTCGAGAAGCACTACCTCTTCCCGATCCCGACCGAAGAGTTGCAGCGGGCCAACATTCCGCAAAACCCCAACTGGTAATTGACAATCACCGGCCCGACCGCCCGAACCGGCGGTCGGGCTGACAGTAAAACAGACTATGAAAAACGATTCAATCTTCACACGGCTCCGCAGGACGCTCAGCCTCGCGCTCACGGCCCTGATAGCCGCAACGATGATGGCGTGCGAGGGAGACGACAAAATGCTCACCGAGCTCCCCAAGCCCGACGACGGCAACGGAAACGGCACGACGGAGATCACGCCCGACAAGGGCATCACCCTCTACGGACTGGTAAGCGACAAGGAGGGCAACCCCCTCGAAGGGGTCGTCGTGAGCGACGGGTACAGCGTCGTGGCGAGCGACAAGAAGGGCGTCTACCAGATCGTGCGCGACCCCAGCGCCAAGCACGTATTCATTTCGGTACCTTCGGGCTACGAAATCCCGGCACAGGCGAACTTCGGCTCCTACCAGGGTGCCTACCAGGCAGCCAACTCCGTCACCGGAAGCAGTTCGAAACCCTACCGGGCGGACTTCACGCTCACCAAACTCACCCAAAGCGACAAACGGTTCCTGCTCTTCGGGCTGGGAGACCCGCAGCCCGACAACAGCGACCATATCCAGCGGTTCCGCACGGAAGCCGTACCCGATGTGAAAAAGATCAGCGCGAAATACTCGATCCCGCAGGTCGGCATCGCTCTGGGCGACATCCTGGGTAAAGGCGACGCCCAGACCTTCACCTCGATGAAACGCGCCTTCGGTGAAACGGGCGTCCCGTTCTTCACCACGATCGGCAACCACGACAAGAGTTCGGTGGACTATACGGGCGACACCTACCGCGACGTGCTCGGGCCGCGCTGGTACTCGTTCAACCGCGGCGACGTGCATTTCATAGCGATGGACAACATCATCTTCACCGGCACGGAATACACGGGCGGTTTCACCGACGAGCAGGTGGCATGGCTGGAGAAAGACCTGAGCTTCGTCCCGACGGATAAAATGGTAATCCTCTACTACCACATCCCGCTGCGCGACAACACGGGCTACCTCAACCGCAAAAAGGTGCTCGACATGATCTCCAGGTATAAGAACCCCACCCTGATGTGCGCCCATACGCACTATTTCCAGCCTTACCACATGCGTTCGCACAATATTTTCGAACGCATTCACGGCGGCACGTGCGGTTATTTCTGGCGTTCGACATGCGGAGGCGACGGCACGCCCAACGGGTTCATGGTCTACGAGATCGACGGCACGAAAATCATCGACACCTATTTCAAGGCCTCGCAGCGCGCCGACGACTACCAGATACGGCTCTATCGCGGCAACGCCGAGTTCGCAGGCCCCTATGCGACCTACAAATACGATGTCGGGGCGGACGTGGTCGTAGCCAACGTCTTCACTTCCGGGATGGACGGCACGACCTGGAAAGTCGAACTGTCCGAAGACGGCGGCAAGACGTGGAGCGCCATGACGGCGATGGCGCAGAACTACGGCGACCGCTGGATCCGCGGCTACCACATCGGGGTCAAGAAACATCCGGTGGAAAGCGGCACCAGCCCCTGCTACCACCAATACCAGTGCAAGCTGAAAAATCCCGAAGCGACCGGCATCGTGGTTCGTGCGACCGACAGTTTCAACCATGCCTACACGCAGACGCGCTTCAACGAGAGCAACGATTTCACCGAAGCCGAGGGTTATTGACCCTCCCGGCCGCATCTATCGAGCGGGCAGCCCTGTGGCTGCCCGCTTTTTATTTACACAGGGAGGGAGGGGGCACCGGATAAGAAACGGAGGGACCGTATGAAAAAGGAGGAAGGCGAAGCACGCAAAGAGAACAGGGAACCGCACACATGAAGGAGGGGAAGCGGCCGAATTCCCGGAAAAAGATTGCCGGCACAGCAACCGTTTCCAGGCTATTTTTCGTATCTTTGCCTCACGTCACAAACGGAGGGGCAAAAATGGCAGACGATTATTTAGGCAGAAAAATGGAAGAGTACATGGCCCGCAAGGCATCGGGGCAGAGCAACCGCAGGCCGCTGGCGACATTGGGACGGTTACTGCTGAAAAACCGCAGCCACCGCGGTTACGACACCGGGTTCGTCGTACGCGAGGATCAGCTCCGGCGCATGATCGAGGTAAATACCAGGATCCCCTCGGCGCGCAACCAGCAAGTGCTCCGGTTCCGCCCCGTGCTGGCGGACGAAGCCCACAAAGTCCTGCCGCACATCCGCCTTGGCGGAGCCCTGCCCGCACTCCGCCTGCCCTTTCCGGGTACCGAGCCGAATGCCTTTATCATCATCTGCTCGACGGTCGAAGAGAACCGCTACGTCGACATGGATTTGGGCATCTCGGCCCAGAGCATGCTGCTCCAGGCAGCGGAGATCGGCCTGAACGGCATCTGCATCGGCGCATTCGACAAGGAGCGGATCAAACAGGAATTCCACCTGGCCTACGAACCGCTGCTGATCCTCGCCGTCGGCAAAGGCATCGAAAAGATCGAATTGGTGCCCATAGGCCCCAGCGACAGCCACACCTATTACCGCGAAAACGGCACGCATTACGTCCCAAAACTCCGCGCCGAAGAGTTGACAATCAAGGAATGATCCGCCCGTCGGTTCATTCGACCGCCTTCCACCATCGCCCGGGACGTTCCACCCCGGTGAGGGGATCTTCGGAATAGGTAATGCGGCAGGCCACACCGATGATGAACTCCTCGGGAACAAAGCCTAAATAGCGGCAATCCTTAGAATTGATTACATTGTCGCCGCAGAAGAAATAATAGTTTTCCCGGAATTCATAGGTCGAGATCGCCTCGCCGTCGAGCCGCAGGAGGTTCCCGTCGCAGGTCAGCGCCCCGCCTGTCTCATATTCCACGACAAGTCGGTACAGCTCATAATTCAGTGAGTCGAGTTCGACCCTGTCGCCGGCACGGGGAATATATAGAGGTCCCATATTTTTGATCGTCCACCCGTAGCGCCGGTCATCGAAAGGCAAGGCGCGCAGTACGTTGGGCGGCAACAACGAATCCGGAATCGCAGCCAGCCGTCCCTGCTGCACGGCATCGCCGATAACCCCCTTGTAACGATTATTACAGAAATATCCGTTCCGGATGGCAATGCTGTCGCCGGGCATCCCGACACAACGTTTGGCATAGACATAGTTGATCCGGAACTCTATGCGATCCCGGTCGTACCCGTGCGGGGCATTAAAGACCACCACGTCATTGACACGCACCCCTCTGAGGCCGGGCATGCGGAACGAACGGAGCGGAACATCCTGCCGGAACTCGAGTTTGCTGTAAATGCGGCTCCCGGCAAGCAGTTTATTGACCAGGATCCGATCCCCGGGCAACAAGGCCGGCATCATCGACTCCGACGGGACGACGAACTGGTCGCAGCAGAAAATCCGCACGAGCAGCCATCCCGCGAAAAGCATGCAGGCACTTGCGGATACCCAAAAGATATAGTTGAAAACCCGTCGCATATTACTCCCGTATTTCGCCCGAAGGGGGCATTTCCAACAATTTGCGCAGTTCTGCCTGCATCTCCCGCGTCTGTACCGATTCGACCTTGGGCTTATGCGCAATGACCCGGCATGCCGTGGCGAACGCCTTTTCCGTCTGCCCATCCGCAAGGTAGAGTTTCGCAAGCAGGTAAAGCGGGTAAACCCGATCCGGGATCATACGGTGCGCATGGAGATAGGCCAGCTCGGCAGCCGCGACATCCCCCAACATTTCGTAATTTCGCCCCGCGATATTCCAGAACATCGGGTCGCTGCTGATCCGCATCCCCTCACGCAGGATTTCATTGCTTTGCCGGTAGCTGCCCGTTTTGTGCAGCGCATAGCCGTAGTCGTATAAAAACCGAAAGTCGCCCTGCAGAGCGTCGTGGTAACGGGGCCCGTCTTCGACCAGGTAGTCGTACCGTCCGGAATTCGGCCAGATGCGGATCTCGCTCCATTGCCGCCGGGCTTCCACACGACGGGCATAGCGGCTGTACAATCCCGTCCAGCATACGAGACATCCCGCAAGTGCCAGCAACACGACGACATGCCCCCGCCCGGGGATCGGGACAACCCGTTTCGAGCACGTCCCGGCAAGCAATACGACGAACAGCAGCCGCAATGGCAACACGCCCCACGGATAGGAGAAGCAGGCGAAAACTGCCGCTGCCAGCAGCCCGTAACCGAAGGGCGCCCCGCGCCTGAGCTGGCTCACGATTGCGCTTCCCGTTATCAGCAACAGCAACACAAGGCCTACTGCCCCAGTTTCCGCCCCGGTCTGCAGGAATTCGTTGAATCCCGCCTCGGGGCATCCGGCGACCTGAGTTTCGGCTTTCGGACGCTCTTCCGAGGCGAAGTAACGTGCCTGTTCTTCGCCGAACGCGCCTGCGAAATTTCCGATCCCGCCCCCGCAGAGCGGATGGCGGAGCATGATCCGCGTGTCGATCTTCCACATCAGCAGGCGTCCCTCGGCCGAAGGGCGCTTGATATGGTATGCCCCGGCCCCGATGCCCGCGAGGAGCAGCACAGCCAGCCCCGAAAGTACCCCCACGCGCAACGGATGCGCACGGTAAACGTACCGGAAGCGTCCCCGGACATTCCACACGCGGAATGCCAAGGCCCCGCAGCCCACGGCGGCGGCGACCAGCGCGGCCCTGCTCATCGACGCCGGAAGGACGACGACCGTCATCAGCGCCGCAACCCAGCCGAGCAGGTAAGGCGCCACGCCCCACAGCAGGACTCCGGCACGCAGGCGCCGCAGCGAGCCCCACGTTCGCAACGCCCGTTCGGCAAACCGGTATCTGGCGACACAGGCCGCGGCACACACGAATACGGGGGCGATGAACCCCGCATACGGGCCCGGGTTGAAAAGCGTGCCGGTTATTCTGAACAGCCCGTGGTTGGACTGCGCGAACCCGTAGATCTGACGGATGCCGACCCATGCTTCATAAATGCCCAGTACGCATAAAAGCATGAGCAGGAGTGTCATTGTCCGCCGCTCGGCCGTAAAGATGATCCGCAAGGCGGCGTAGAGCATCGCGGCCTGCAGCAACTCGTCATACCTGACCGCCGAAGCCAACCCGGGCCACAGGAACCTGCCTGCCGTAACCCAGCCCAGGAACAAGATCGCATACATATCCGTACGGTTCACATACAGGCGGGGCAGGTAGCACAGATAGTAACAGGCCGCCAGGGCTGTCAGGGCCGCGGTCGCCCGTAGCGACAGGAGGACATTCCCCTGCAACTCCTGCACGGGCATGTCGAGCGCAGGAACCAGCAGGAACCAGGCGGCGACCACGAACAGAAACGCCAGCGGATAACGCAGGAGCGGATGTGGGCACCGCGTCATGGCAGGTTGCAGGTTTTACGCCGCATCGGCAGGAAAACCGGCAGATAGACGACCAGGGCCACGATCGAGAACAACGTCCCGCTGATGGCGGCCATGGCGAATGCGAACCAGAAAACCTCCTCCGGGCCGTCGTACAGGAACGGCACCAGGCCCAGCACGGTCGACAGGATGGTGAGCATGATGGGAATGATCTTGTGGTTATACGCCTTCAGGTAGAGCCGGATCCCATGCTGGTGCGAAACATCGGCCCAGTTGTTCTGCTCGTTGATCAGGTAGATGCCGGCGTTGACCACAATACCGCACAGCAGGACGAAAGCGGCGAACCCGCCCTGGTCGAAGACGAAATCCGACCAGCCGAACGTGAGGAACACCCCGATGAACGAGACGGGGATCATCAGGATGATGACGACGGGTTTGCGCAGGGATTCGAAGATGACGGCGCACATGGTATATATTATCGCGACGACCAGCAGTATGAGCCACACCTGCAGTTGTTTCTCCTCCTGCCAGAACCCGGACGACGGCGAATCGACCCGAAAACCGATGGGCAGAATCTCCTCGTTGAATTGCTTGACGGTACGTTCGATCAGCCGCCTCCCAAGTTCGTACGACCCGATGAAATCGTACCCGACCAATATCTGATACGACTGCCTGTCGCGGCTGATGGAGACGCCCGTGCGCTGTTTTTCGATGGATCCGACCGCCGCGAGTTTCGTCTGCCGCGAGTCGATGCGTACCTGGGCATTGGCCACATGCCAGCGGTCGAAACGGTCGCGGTCACCCGATTCGAGCACGACCTGCTGGAGTTCCTCGCCATTGTAAACCGGCGACAGCCGCGATCTGAAAAGCATCGTACTGAGCATCCCGTAATAATCGGCCACGTCGAGCCCCGCGGCGGCGATTCGTTCGTCGTCGTAGCGGATGTTGAATTCGTTGTGGGGCAGCGACCATGCGTTGCCGTCCATGATCTCGGGATTGGAGACGCGGCGGTTCCGGGACAGGGTATCGATCAGCGCGTCGGCATAGGCCGAGAGCTGGTCGTAATTGTAGCCTTTGAGCCGGAACTGGTTCGAACGGTAGTTGTTGACGACGTTGTTGTTGAACGTGTTGTCGTCGATGCCCCGGATGTACCAGGTCGCGCCGCCGAAGTTGATCGCCGCGGAGGTAAGCTCCTGTTTGAGCATCGCCGGGAACGGGCCGTATTCGAATTCGGGTTTGAACGTGATCTCGATCTGTGCGTTATCGTAGGAGGTGATGCGCGTGCGGAACATGTCGACCTGATCGAAACGGCTGATGTAGTTTTCCATATGCCGCACGACCTCGTTGAGCTGCTGGACGGTACACCCTTCGGCCATTCCCGCGCTGACATAGAGGCGTTTCTGCTCCGGCGTGCGGAAATTATCGTACCGGTTGGTCGCGGTGCGGAACAGGTGCAGCGACGACCCGAAGACTTTGTCGATCACGGGACGGTGTTCGGAAACGGCCTGGCTCCCCATGATGCCGTTGTAGGCTTCGGCCCATACGGAGAGCTCCCTGTCCTTGCTTTCGGCGATCTTGTCGGGCAGCAGGAACGTCGGGATGCCGAACCCCCATACCAGCGCCACAACGAAGATCCAGCGGTGCCTGCGTCCCCAGGCGATAAACCACCCGTACCCGCGTGAAAACCGCACGACGAGCCTCCGGCGGCGCACGGACGCACCCGTCATGCTGCGCCCCAGCGGAAACTTATCGAGCAACGACGGGATGAACAGCAGCGCGACGAGCAGGGATACGACCAGGTTGACGACGATCACCAGTGAAAAGTCGGTCAGGTTGGCCTGCTGCTCCTCAGGCAGCAGCCAGACGATTCCCAACGCGCCGATCGTCGTCAGCAGCGCCCCGAGGATGGAAACGAATATCCGCCGGTCGCGGTAGTAGCTGTAATGATCGACCATGATGATCGACGTGTCGATGATGATCCCCAGCGAGACCGTGATCCCGGCGAGCGTATAAATATGGATATCCAGCCGGAGCAGGTTGTAAAAGACCACGGCGACCAGGATATTGACCACGAGCGTCGCCATGATGATCAGCAGATAGCGGAAATCCCGGCTGACCAGATAGACGAACAACAGCAGGATGGCGACGCAGAGCAGCGCGCGGACGTAGATTTTATGCAGTTCCCCCGAGACGTACTGCGAAGCGTCGTAGGTCAGCGTCGCGGACAATTCGTCCGGGAAGGAGGCTTGAAGGCGCTGCATCTCCGCCTTGACCGAAGAGGCGACCTTCAGGATATTCGTGTGCGGATCGCCGACCACCGAGAGGTTGATCGTATTGAGGCCGTTGATGCGGAAATAGCTCGTCGGGAGCGCTTCGCGCCAGCGCGCCGTGGCGAAATCGCGCAGGTAGTAGATGCGGCCGTTGCGGCGCGCGACGGGAATCTCCCCGAAATCGAGCCCGGCACGGTTTCGGAGCTTCAGCACGATGCTCCGCTCGCTGCCGTCGGCTTGCGGGAGCGCCGTCATACCGATCACGTCGCTGCGGAAATAATTCTGGAATGCCAGGGCAAGATCCGAGGCCGTGATCCCGGCGGCCTCCATTGCCTTGGGGAGGAACGTGACGACCCATTCGAAGGGGGTGACACCCGACAGCACGACCCGCCCGACCCCCTCGACCTGCGACAGCGGGGTCGAGACGTGGGCCTTCACATACTCTTCGATGCGTTCGGAGGGCAGGTCGGCCTTGATCGTATAGACCAGCGTCTCGGATTCGCGGCTGCCGGAGGTGGCGAGCGAAATATAGGGATAGGAAATTTCCTGCGGCAACTTGCCATAGAGATTCCGGATCGCCGACGCGACTTCGAAACGGGCGGCTTCCATGTCCGTTCCCTTACGGAATGCGACCGAGATATTGCCGTAGCCCTTGGCCGAGCGGGAGGAGACGTTCTCGCACCCCGCGACGGTCGACATGGCGCCTTCGATACGCGAGGTGGCGCTCTGCTCGATCAGGCGCGCCGAGGCGTCCGGCCAGGAGAAATAGATGTCGATCCTTCGCCCGGCTTCCGACGGCGTATACTGGATATTGAGCATGGGCAGCATGGCCGCCCCGATGACCGCCAGCGCCGCCATGATCAGCAGCACCGAAAATGCGGGGATGCCCCTCCGCGACGGGGGTATGGGTCGCGGGACGTTCATCGGCGGGGTCGGTAAATCTCGTAATAAGCCAGCGGGATGAAGAATACGCTCACCAGCGTACCCACAATCATTCCGCTGATGATGGTCAGCGACATCGGGAGTTGCAGGTCGGAGCCCATGTCGCCGTGCGACAGGAACGGCGCTACGGCCAGGATCGTCGTGAGCGAGGTCATGACGATGGCTTTCAGGCGCCTCCGCCCGGCCTCCATGATGGCATGCTTGAGCCCCATGCCCTGACGCCGCAGCGTATTGATCGTGTCGATCTTGAGGATCGAGTCGTTGATCACGATGCCGCAAACCACGATCAGTCCGATCATCGACATCAGGTTCAGCGTCTGCCCGAATGCCCAGAGGACGACGAGTGCCCCGAAGAGGTCGATGACGATCTCCGAGAGGATGATCCATGGCTGGACGAGCGATTCGAATTGTGCGGCCAGGATGAAGAACAGCAGCAGCAGGGCGACGGCAAGCACCCCGGCAAGCTGCCCCACCATGCCGCGGTTCGAGAAATAGCTGCCGCTAAAGCTCACCTCGAAATGTTCGTCCTCCGCCACACAGCCCCGGATCGTGCCGATGACGGCCGGGACATCCTTGGCCCGGGGCGCGAGGTCGAGCGGGTAATAGTTACCCTCGGCCCCGGCCACGACATGTTTCAGGTCGCGGGTCATTGTCTGGCGCATCAGGATGCCGACCGGGATTTCAGCCTCGGGGGTATGGATGAACGTATTGCCGAGCAGATCGTCCAGGCTGCGCAGGTCGTTGCCGATCACCACCGGCAACGATTCGTCGCCCGTGGTAACCGTGAAAAGCGTATTCTCGTTGAGCGCATTGCGCAGCGCGGCTATGAGGTCGTTGTAGGTCACGCCGTACAACGCCATCCGGTCGGGCTGTGCGATGTAGAGAATGTCCTCCTGCATGGCGACCGGCGGGATTTCCTGCCCCGGCAGCGCATCCCGTATGCGGCCGAGCAGCCGTTGCAACTGTTCCGGGTCGGCACTGCTCCCGGTCGTCGAACGCAGGCGTGCGGTAAGCACGGCTTCACGCTCGGCGAAGATCATGTCGAATACGTTGCCCGAAACGCCGAACGAACAGCGGGCCGCAGGGGCGTTCGCCGCCAGATAGCCGCGGATGGCATCCTGAACGGGTGCCACGTCGTCCGGTTCATGGCACTTGAGGTAAACCGTGGCCTCGGCTACCCCGTTCTCCTCGGTATGCGAAAGGACGAACTGCTGGACGCCCGCCATGACCGTGGATTGAAGGATGCGATCCCCCAGCGAGGCGACGAGGTTTTCCGTCCTGCGGGCGTTCTCCTCGGCCGAGATGCGGTCGTTCCAATCGATGCGGACTAACATGTCGCTGTAAGTCATCGCCGGCAGCCGTTCCTTGTCGATCACCCAAAAGAGTCCCGCCAGCCCCAGTACCGCGACGACATAAATGCCCCACATCAGCCCGCGACGGCGGAAAAACCATTTCAGGATGACGTCGTACCTGTCGATGATCCGGTCGAAGGAGAAGAACGCGAGCCACGGCGTAGGCCGGAAGGCCTGCTGCCGGCTGTACCACCAGCGGTAATAAACCGGCAACAGTGTGACGGAGACCCCGTAGGCGACGAACAGCGTGATGGCTACGGCCATCGCCTGGTCGTAGAAGAGCGCCCCCGCCATGCCGTTGAGGAAGATCAGCGGGACGAATACCGCGCAGGTCGTCAGCACGGACGACAGCATGGGAACCATGACTTCCTTGGTGCCCTGCGTGACGGCACCGGCCAGCTGCTCCCCGCGTATCCAGCGGGCCGTGATGTTGTCGATGACGATGATCGAATTGTCGACCATCATACCGATGCCCAGCACCAGTCCCGACAGGGAGATGATGTTGATCGAGATATGCAGCAGGTAGAAAACCAGGATCGAGACAATCAGCGTCACGGGAATGGTCAGGATCACCAGCATCGGCGACTTCATGTCGCGCATGAAAAAGAAGATGATGACGCAGGCCAGCAATGCCCCCGTGATGATGTTGTTCACCAGATTCGAGATCGAATAATCGAGCAGTTCGGTCTGGTCGCGCGTGACGGTGAATTCCACGTCCGGATAGTCGTAACGGAACTGCCGGAGTTGCTTGTCGAGCTCGTCCTTGAGCTTCGACATCCGGGCGTCCGCCTGCTTGACGACCGCCAGCGACACGGCGTTGCGGCCGTCCGAAAACACCATGCCCTGCCGTTTGCGGGGATGCTCGACGACCGCAGCCAGTTCCTTGAGGCGGAACAACCGGCCGTTGATTTTCAGAAAAATATCCTCTATATCCTTCCTTCCGTTTATCGCCGACCGGAATTTCACGTTGTACTGGTATTCCCCGTCCCGGATGGCAAGGCTCCCCAGGGTTACGTTCGCCCGGCGCAACGCCCCCTCGACGGCGGCGATGGTGATGCCCGCCTGGCGGAGTTTCGCCTCGTCGGGGATAACCAGCAGTTCCGGGGCAACGGTGCCGCTCAGGTCGACCATGGCCACCTCGGGCAACTGCTCGATGCGCTTGGTGATGACCTGCGAGGCAAAACGGCTCAGCGCCGCGAACCGGTCGGATACGGGATGCAGTTCGTCCCGGTGCCCGGCCGGTTGATCCCCCCGTACGGTGAGGTTGATGTAGAAGGCCGGGATGTCGGTGACGCTCGCCTTGATTACCTTCGGGCGCTCCACATCGCGGGGCAGGGAAGTCGTCGAACGGTCGATCTTCTCGTTCACCTCGATGAACAGGTAGTCGATGTCCGAGCCCTGCTCGAAGGTCAGGTGGATAATGCCGCTTCCTTCGCGGGCCTCGCTGCGCAGGTCGGTCAACTGCGACAACTGGATGAGTTGCTGCCGCAGCGGGGTGATGACGGTTTCATCCAGCTGCCGGGCCGAAAGCCCCTGCGCGGGGATCTGCACCGTGATATACGGCGCGTCGACATCCGGCACGAGCGACACCGGCAGCAGGCGGCTGCTGACGATGCCCAGGATGAGCAGGACGACGGCGATCATCGTCACGGCGATAGGCCGGTCGAGGAGTTTGCGTAACATGGGTGCGGTGTTATTGTTTCCCGCCGAGCGAGACCTCCGAGCCGTCGGCCAGATTCAGGTTCCCCGAAACGATCACCAGGTCGCCGGGGTTGAGTTCCGCTCCGCGGTCCAGATTCGCTTCGACCACATACTCCCGACTGTTGGCCAGCGAGGTATGTACGTAAGTCCATTGCGCCCGGCCGTCCTTGTAGCGGAACAGCACTTCGAGATTGTCGCGGATGACCACCGCGCTCTTCGGCACGACCAGTTGCCCGGGCACCTTTTGCCGCACCGCCACCCGGACGTTCATCCCGTCGGCCAGCGTGCCGTCGTTGACCACTTCGGCATCGACCTGCACCTGTCCGTGCACATCGATCGAAGGGTTGATCGCCGTAATGCGTCCTTTCACCTCCTTGCGCAGGTCGGCGAACGGGCTGACGCCGATCTCCTGCCCCGGACGGAGCAACCCGTATTCGGATTCGAGGACAGAGAAGCGGACGTCCAGCCGGCTGTCGTCCAGCAGGGTGCAGAATTCGCCTTTCGATTTCTCATAGACCTGCTGTTCCACATCGGCGACCTTTCCCGCAAAGGGAGCCCGCAGGGTACAGTGAGCCAGGCTGCGGCGGGCGCTGAGCAACGATGCCGTGGCATCGGCATACCCCGAGCGGATGCGTGCCAGCTGCACGACTTCGGCCGGAGGGGTGACCGTGTCGCCGGCCTGATAGCCCAGCCCGACCAACACATCGTAAAACCCCAGCCGCGCCTTGTCCAACGCCAGCCGCGCCTTATGCAGCTGAAGGGCATAGTCGCTCGTGTCGATGCGGGCGATCGGCTCCCCGGCGCCTACGCGGGAACCGTTCTTCGCAGCTATCGCCGCGATGGTTCCCGAAACCTCGAAGGAGAGCGTGCTGCGCTTCGAGGCTCCCAGCCGTCCGTTGCTGATCAGCTCCCGCATGAAGTCGCGCCTTTGCAGCGTATCCACCGTGACTTCGTTGCGTTCGATGCGGTGCTGCATGCGATCCTGTGCCGCATCCGTCTTTTCGTTCTTCGTTTTGCCGCAGCCCGCAAGGAGCACCGCACAAAGCAAATAGGGGTAGTATTGTTTCATGGCAAGGGTTATTCTTCAATGAGGCGGTCGAACTCGGCGCCGATATCAGTGTGGGAAATGAAGTCGTAAAGGGTCTTGCGGCGCAGCGAGTAATAGTAGCTCCAGAAATCGGCCAGTGCCGACACGTAGGTCTGGCTGGCCTGGTCTTTTTCGGTCTGCGCCGTATTCATGTCCGTAACGGACACCGTCCCCCGCCTGAAATTCTCCATCGCGATGGCATAGCGGCTTTCAGCGACCTCCCGTGCCCGGGCGGCCACGACGCACTGGTTCCGCTGGTTATGGAATTGTTCGATGAGCGTATAGATTGTGTGCCGGTAATCGGTTTCGTCCTGCTCGATCTGGTTGCGTACCATGTCGGCCCGCGCCTTGGCCATACGGACGCGCCCCTTGCCCATGCCCCAGTCGAAAAGCGGGATGGAAAACTGGAGTCCGATGACCTCCTGGTCGAGCAGGTTCGAATAGGCCGTCCGGAACTCCTCGCCGGTCTGGGACAATCCGAACCGGGCATTTATCGTAGCCGTAGCGCCCCGTTCGGCCTTGGCCTTGGCGATGCCCGCCTCGGCATTGAGCGTCCGCAGTTGGTTGCTGGCATTGAACGACGAATTTTCCAGGGCCTTGTCCAGTACGGTCGCATAGTCGACCTCGATGGCGGGGATACGGTCGTCTAACACCGGGTCTATATCGACGTTCTCGCTGTAACGCAGGTAAGAGTTGAACCGCATACGCTGTTCGCGGACGGCCAGTGCCGTGTCGTTGATCGCCAGGCTGTCGTTGAGCATGCGCAATTGCAACTGGAGCAGCTCGTCGTTGGTGATGCTCCCCAGTTTCAACCGCTCTTCGGCGATGGAATAGAGGGATTTGGTATTGCCGTAGTTCTTGACGGCGATGGTATGCCTGGTTTTGCTCAGCAGCAAGCTGAAATAGTAACTCACGGCCTGCACCGTGATGTCCTCCATGGCTTCGATGTAGGTGCGTTTGGCCAGTTCGTACTCTTTCGGGGCGATCTTCTTGTTCCACCTGAAGCTGTTGTAGGCAAAGAGCGGCTGGGTATAGGAAAGCGTGATAGGCTGCGAATAATAGGATTTCGATTCCTTGGGGGCGAACTGGTCGAGGCGGTTGAGCGACGAATAGAGCCTGAGGGTGCCGCCCGTCAGGGTGATATTCTGCTGGATGGCGAGTCCCAGTGTGTTTTGCAGGTTGTAGTTCTCCAGATAACGCATCTCTCCGGTGTCGTAATCCTGCAACAGGCGCAGCGAACGGTCGAAACTCAGCACCTCGCCGCTCAGGTTGAGCGACGGAAGCCGGCTCGCCTGGTAGGAGCGGAACGACCAGTACGAGGAGAGAAACGTATATTTGGCGACCATCGCGGCGATCGAATGGTTTTGCGCCGAATAGATCGCCTTGTCGAGCGTCAGGCGGAGCTGAATCTGAGTCCGGCTCGCAACCCTCTCCCGAACCGAATCCGGCGGCAAGGGCAGGGCTGCCCCGGATTGCGCCGGGGAAGAGATCGCGATACCTGCACAAACGATAAATATCAACGTACTTCGTACCGATATGAATTTCATAGGCTATTACAGTGAGATCGTGACGCAATCGGGTATATTACACAATACTATTATAAATCAGGAACCATCCACTCGCCATAAAAACATTCCGGGCCGCTGCAATCGCACGACAACCGATCGACGGCAAACGAACCCGGATTTATTAAGTACTATGTATTATTCCGCATATAAATTTAAATCAAAAAAATGAGATTTGCAACTATGCCGGAATAAAAGTTCGGGAAGGAGATAGATCGGGTTGTTTTAGGCGTCTCGAATGGCATAAGGCACCGGCTCCCGCTCGGTACAACGCCTTTGCCATCTTTTCTGCCTCATAAACCCCGGAATAGCTATTTTCCCGGGACAACCCGAGGAAAACAGATCGCCCCTTCCCGCCTCACCGATTTCCATTTTCCAAGACGGCTTCGCCATCCACAACCAACGCATTGACCACCGAGTCATCAACAGATCTGCTCCGTTTGCAAGCATTTTTGACTTGCAGCACAGAATGCGCACAGTTGTCGCCAAGTAGTTTCCCGGTTTGACTTCCGGCTTAACCCGGCAGCTGAAAAACGCTGAAATACACGAGAATAGCACACATAAAAATCAGACAGCTGCATTTCTGCAACTGTCTGATTTTCATTGGTGGGAACAAGCGGATTTGAACCGCTGACCTCCTGCTTGTCGAGCAGGCGCTCTAAACCAACTGAGCTATGCTCCCGGAACAAAAAAGCCACTTGCATTACTGTAAGTGGCTGATTTTCAGTTGTGGGAGCTGAGGGATTCGAACCCCCGACCCTCTGCTTGTAAGGCGATCTATCACACCCCGCACAACCAACTATCAGCCTATAAGTTAGCTATAATATGAAATTATTTTGCAAAACCAACAGTAAAAAAGTATTTATAATATCAATAATCTAAACAATTCAAACCTCTATATATCAGCTAATTGAGCGTCTATTACATGGGGGGGGGCATTATTCAGACCTAATTTTCGCTCCAATTCTTCTACATGAATTTTTAACCGTTCATTTTCTCGAATCAGCTGTTCATCACGATGAAGAATCATCCCCACAGTAGTATCAGTTGCAACATTATCTACGACCTCTTTATCAACTTTCATTCGTCCCTTGCCCTGCATCAACCATTCAATCGACACGTCAGGGAATGTTGCAATAAATTTCGCCAACACATCTTCAGTAATACCCGTCTTTGACTCCAGTGTACCACGAGACACGCCTATTTTCGCATAAAATTCGCGTTTGCTAATATTAAGATTATCAGCAAATTGCAAAATTCTTTGCTTGATTGGCGAAATCTTTTGCTCTTTTTCTTGCATTTTGGCGAAATATTTTACAACTTTGCATTGTGATACATGCGTACTACATTCAAGCACCACAATAAACTGGGTAAAGATATAATAAAAACTACTGAAAGCCAAGCAAAATGGGTAAAAAAACATCATTCTGCAGAACTCCGCATAAAGCCAGCTGGGAGAACTACCTAAAGAATCTGGACATTGATGCGTCTGTGAGTTTCAAAAATGTGGACAATACTGCAGCCAACGCCCGCCAAGCGATCAAGAGATTTCTCAAAAAATGGCCCGGAAGAAAATTTTCAACTAAAACGTGTAAAGAAGATCATTCTTTCACGATAGTAAGGATAAAATAGCATGGCACAGGAAACTATCAAACGACGTAAACGCAAACGCGGAAGCGAAATGTCCATGAAGGAACTCCAGCAGCTCGAATTCCTAAATGGCGTACAGGCTGCGCGATACTGTGGAATATCGCCCAGAACATTCTACTACTACCTCAAGCAAATCGACATACAGAAGTACACCCGCACAACCATGTCAAACGGGGAGAAAATACTCTACCGTCGAAATGAGCTGGATGAAAAATTGCGACCCAAATCTTTGATACAGACAGTTCAATTTATACATATTCAGGAGCAAAATCAATCTCTGACCGCAAAAAAGAGAAAAGCTCTTGGCCCTCAAGGTAACGCCGTGACGGTCTTACAGAGGGCAGCGAAGTAGATGGTCACAATTCGCGCATTGGTCGTAAGTACAGGTTCTCACGAGCGATGTATGACAAGGCCAACAAGCAAAACATCTACTTCGAGCAGCAAGGGCGCATTGCAGAAAGCCCTCTCAGCGCCCTTGCTTTTTAAAATTTAGGAAACTATGCCCGGAAATAAACCACTGACACGCGAAGAGTTCCGAGCCTACATGAAGGAGCGGGATCGAAAACACAAAGCCTATGACACTGCCGAGAGGACAGTGAAGGTCATGTATAAAAGTCTGTGCCCGGCTTGCGAATACAACGCAACCCACGGCAAGAAAATCATCTATAACTGCCCGAATTGCAAGGTCAGATATTGGAACAATTGCAGTAAGAATCAGGTCAAAAACGGCGGAATATTATCCGCCCTTCAAAGCAAGTATGGAAATATCGAATGGGTCAAAGCCTACAACCCAGATGGCACGCTTTACTATGAGTGGAAACGCCACGAGTGTAGGTACAAGCAAGATATTGATGGAAGATGGGTTCCAAAAGATTAATAAAAAATATTGCGTTATGGCTGCTAAAACTTGCGTCACACAGAACAAGGTCACAATAACCTTCAGCACCCCAGAGGAGATAGCGACTCTCAATCTTATCAAGGGAATAACTTTCTCCCGATCATACAAAAAGGCAATCATGCAGATGGTCGAGACATACGATGCGCTCTCGAAGGAGTGCTCTAACCTGAAAGCAGCGTCTCATAAATAACCGCTATTGACGAAGCCGTGAATCACAAGATAAAGACAGACATCGGGTATTGTGTGGTCAGCGACGATTGTGCGCTCGACGAAGAAGAACTGAAAACATTGGCTGCCGACATCAAAAAGCAACCGAAGCTCACACAACCGAATTTCTTTATCGACATGCGTTACGACTATAAATTCATCCAGTTGCAGGCATTGTTGAAAATCACGGAACTACTCCAACCGGTAATCCAAGGTAATATTAAGAACAAAACATCGGGAATCGCCAATATGGACTGCGTAAGCGTATACCAAGAACGAAACGAGGTGGAGATCGTACTTCCCCTCGCCTCTTTCGGCGTATTGCGACATTATTACGAAGAATTACGGGCCGCTTTGATTGCCATGCCTACTATCCAAGTCGATTACCCCAAATGGTCACATCAGTTCCGTAAAACACTACATGGCAAGGGGCCGCTCTGCACGTATGTAGCCATAAGTCGGGACGAGAAGAACAAACGCCGGGAATTGGTACATTTTTTCTTCCCGATCGAGGTAGCTGCATGCATGGTCACTCCCCAGTTCGGCTTTACAAGATTGCTTCAGCGCTCCCTCGAAAAATTCAAGAATATCTATACAACCAAAATCTATTTGCAGATTTGCAGATCGGCAGATGCCGGCAAATGGGTCGTAAGTTATTCTACCCTCCGGAAGATCTTATGTGTCGGCAATAAATTCCGGCGCTACTACGACTTTCGGAACCGCATTCTCAAAGAGGCCGAAAACGCACTCCGAGGGAACTCTAATCATTGGTTCGGTCTGGCTGAATGTTTCAAGAAAGGCGAGCAAGATCCTTACCTTTTGATCTTCAATATCTATTCGGCAAACAACCGACAAAACAGTTACGACGAATATAACCGACTCCGGGATAAGATGCTCTCGACAATGGTTGATTCCATGCATATTACGAGAGCTACGGCGCTGGCGCTTACGCGGAAAGTCAATATCCGCAATTACAATTACGTCTGGCGCAAGCATAACCTGCTAATAGCCAACATCGCCGGCAATGACGAAGTCCTCGACAAAAAGGCATACTATGTCAGCACCATGGAGCGCATCATCGAAACGGAGAAATACAGCAAACTCGCAGTACAACAAGATCTTTTTTAATAACCTTCAAAAACCGCTTACTATGAAAACGATCACGATCACAAATCTGAAAGGCGGGGTTGGCAAGACCACAACCGCGATCAACCTGGCGCACCGCCTCGCATCCGAGGACAAGCGAGTTCTCCTGCTCGACACGGATCACCAGGCCAACCTGTCCCGTTTCTTCAACGCCCAGTCCGAAAGAAACATCTACCAACTGTTCATCGGCAAGACCATTCCCCAGCCTTATGCAATCTCCGACAACCTGCATATAATTTCTTCAGATATGGAAACCGCCACAATCAACTTCAGGTTGATCGGCCAAATGGCTTGGCATTCAGTTCTGAGAAACAAACTCGTGTCCAGTGGCTTTACAGCACTATATGACTACTGTATAATCGACTGCCCGCCGGCCCTCGATATGATAGTAACGAATGCACTGACGGCGGCAGATTACGTTTTGATTCCGCTTACATCCGGGCAGTTTGCGTACGATGGCCTCCGGAACATCATAGACCGCATCGACGAGATCAAGGAGAGCGCCAACCCACATATTGAAATTCTGGGAATTCTGCTGACGATGGTGTCCGAACGCACCAGAGCGGTAAAAACGGCGAAGGATATGCTTAAGGAGCATGGTCTGGACATCAAGACCTGCGAAGCTCGTATCCGTCAATGCGAGGCCTTCAAGCAGGCCGAACTCAAGCATATCTCAATATTCGATTACGACCCCAAATCCAACGGGGCCTGCGACATGGAGACATTTTTCCAAGAAATACGCCCGCGTATTGAAAAATAAAGAGCGATATGAAATCAGACAGCATTTTCAAGTCATTAGACGCTATTGCCACGGAAGGTATTTCCCGCAAAAAAAGAACGCTCTTTGCGAAAAAGGTCACGATCGACCTCGACGAGCAACACCTAATCATCCTGGACAAACGCCTAAAGATGGCCGGCTACCATGGATGTATGCGGGGCGTAATCTGGGAAGCCCTGGAACTCCTTGCAGATAAATACAACTTACAAAATAACGATTAACCATGACTGATAGCGAATATCTGAGCCAGAGAAAAGAACTGGAGAATCGTATTGCGCAGCTCGATGCCGCGCACCTCAATGACCGCGAATATATGGACGGCGATCATGTCCATATCGACATAGGCTGGAAAAGTGTATGCGGGATGATTTGCGGCTGCTACCTCGAAAAGGCTGACGGAAGTATACACTACTACTATCACCCGCTGAAAAAGGATGGTACTCCGGGGAAAGCTGTCAGATCGACATTTGTGGGTTGCAAACTTACGAAGCTATGAATATCGTGTATCTCTGCATAATCACCTTGTTCGCAGGGCTTACTCCCTCCGGGCAAGCAAAAATCGACAAGTTGCTGAGTATGGCTTCGAACTATCAACAGGTCGAAAAAACCATCATGCTCCTCATGCAGCCGAATAAGGTAATCACCCGGATACCCTGTATCTCGCCGTTGCAGGCCGAGGATCTTCGCCATATCCCGGTAAGTTCAGCATACGGCCAGCGGCTTCACCCGATCCTGAACGAATACAAACATCATTCAGGCGTAGACCTTCCGGGAATATTGGGCGAACGGGTATATGCTACGGCCGACGGCACAGTGGCGGAAGTCGGAGAAAATAAAGTAATCGGAAAATTCGTCAAGCTAACACATGCCTACGGATTCACGACGGTTTACGGACATTTAAGCCAAATTAAGGTCACTGACAATGGAACTGTCCATATCGGTCAGGTAATCGGGTTGGTCGGCAACACCGGCCGCAGCACCGGCCCGCACCTTCACTATGGAGTAAAGAAAAACGGCAAGGAACAGAATCCCCTGCCGTATTGCTATCTGTACCTACACTGGCTGAAAATGTTGAATTGTGAAGGGAAGAATTCCGCTACTTTAGATCACGCCTCTTCCGCTCGATCGTTGCCATCCGTTTCTTCACAGTGCGCCGACCTTTCTCCACGTAGTTCTTATACACGGCATCAGGAATCTCCACGATTTCGTCTTTGTGAGCTGCAATATATTCCTCAAGCAGCTTACTCATAATCTCACTATTCGAAACGGTTATGTTACCCTGACGAATAAAAGTATATTTCAACGTAAAAAATTTTCTGTGCTCTTCTTCCGAAACCGGGAAAGTCATTTGTATCATATTTCCAGCGTTTTGTGCAAAAGTAGAAAAAAATAACAGAAAAGTACCGGTTCTGCTCACATTATTATCATTCAAGATAATAAGTTGATTACACATCAAAATAAATAAATGCCAAAATTAGAATATATCACATTATATACTTGTATTTTATACATAATTTATGGTTATAATGTATTTTATTTATTTAACATATTATACATAAATACACGTTAATAAATTGATTTTCTATATATTTGTCGCATAAAACAGTTGATTATAATGAAACGTTTTCTACTCTTTTTCATCCTAATATCAGCATACTCAACGACATATGCCCAGTTCTCGTCCGTATCGACCAATATCGTCGGATGGGCTGCCGGGAACATAAACGCGGCCGTCGATCTGAACGTGAACTTGCACAATACGATCAACATTCCGGTGTCAGCCAATCCGTTCAAGTTCGGAGACACCCAGTGGAGCCATGTCGTCCTGCAA
>NZ_DCKA01000006.1:0-4760 GCF_002320215.1 Alistipes sp. UBA1686 | reverse complement strand
CCTCGGCATGATGCCTCGGCCGCCCGCGTGCACGCTGCGGAAATATTGATCCGCGCGCAGCGCCCTCCGGCTGCGCCGTCGGTAAATATTTCCTTGCGTGTCCTTGCCTATGGTGCAGTCTCCGCGACCGGCTGGTAGCCGCATCGCTGTTCCGAGTGTTTCGGCAGTGTAAAGCTCCGGCGCAGGAGTATAAAGTCTGCAACAAATCAATGGGACATTCACAGGTTCTCGAAAAGGTCTCGGCGCACATCGCCGAGCTGCTGGTCTTGAAAATCGAATCCATGACTCAAACGTGGCAAAAGCCGTGGTTCTACGGCCAGGGCCTCCTTCCCTGCAACATCACGGGTAAGAGGTATGCCGGCACGAACCTTTTGACGCTGCTCATGCTTACGGAAGTCAAGGGTTACCGGACTCCGGTATTCCTGACCTTTCGTCAGGCCAAAGAACGCGGCCTGACGGTCAGGAAGGGCTCCAAACAGTTCCCGGTGGTATTCTGGAAACCTTTTTACCAGGCGAATAATCCGACCGACGGTCAGCGCCGGTATCTTACGGTCGAGGAATACAACGCCTTGCCCGAAAGCGCCCGCGCCGAGTATGTGCTGCGCTTCAGTTTACGCTATTATCCGGTTCTGAACCTCGACCAGACGGATTTCGAGGAGCGCTTCCCGGAACAGTGGCAGAAGCTCCTGGAGCGTCAGTCGATGACGCCACGTCCGTCGGGGAGCGTGCACCCCGTGCTTGAGCGGCTGCTTGCCGCGCAGTCGTGGGTCTGCCCGATCCTCCAGAAGTCGGGAGATGCAGCCTTCTACTCTCCCTGTGACGATAGGATCGTCCTGCCGCGCCAGGAGCAGTTTCACGACCTGGAAGCCTTCTACTCGACCATGCTGCACGAAATGGCCCACTCGACCGGCTCGGCGGGCCGTCTCGACCGCCATTTGGGCGAGCCGTCGACGGCGGCTTACGGCCGCGAGGAGTTGGTCGCAGAGTTCTCGGCGGCCCTGGTCGGCCTCGGCCTGGGCGTGTCGAGCGGCATTCGGGCCGAGAACGTAGCTTACCTGAAGGCTTGGCTGAGGGAGCTGCGCGAGAAACCGGCCTTTATCTTCTCGGTATTGAGCGACGTGCAGCAGGTCGTTCGCTTCTTCGAAGAAGAGCTGTGCATGAGGCTTTTCGACACGGCTCCGGCCGAGAATGGGGCATAGGGGCTTCGGCCCCTTTTGTCGCGGGCTTTCTTTCGGCGCCGGCATTCGCCGGCGCCTTGATCGCTCCTAAAAAGCACGACTTGCAGGGCGTTGCAAGTCGCGCTTTTCTCCACGTCGCGGCAGTGCACCCCTCGCGTTGCGAGGGAGAGCGGTATTTTCTCTCGGGGTACGACCGGGCTGCGGTTTTACCCGGCCACTGTCAGAATTCGAGCTTTCTGCGACCTGAAGGGTCACCCCTTACACGTTGCCTTCAGGCCATTCTGATACAAAGTAGTGACCCTGCATTTTGCCGGGCAATGAACCCGTGAAATATTTTCTTAGGAGTCCCTTCGGGAACTGTGTTTATGATGAAAAAATTTACCCCGGCAGGCCGGGGCACTCTGAAGAAATTTTTTCAAAAATATTTCCCGGAACCCTTGCGCCGGTTCAGCGGTAGAGAGCGGCCGCCTATGCCCATTCCAGAGGAACGGGCGGCCGCTCCATGTTCATTACAAAATGTCAGCGTCCCATACGAGTATCAGAAAGGCTCTGAAGGCAACGTGTAAGGGGATGACCCTCGTTCTTTGAAATCTCGAAAACATCCATCGGCAGGGAAATCACAGCCCGGCAAACCTTCGAGAAAATGATATGTTCGATAGAAAGGGTAAAGGGCGTGACGAGGATGTTAGCGAGTTTTCGACAACAAGTTCTTTGACGTATTAACCAGCTCCGCTCGATGTGGTCGGCGGATGGCGGGGAGCGAAGCCCCAGCGGAGCACACTATTTAACCTTTTAAACTATTCACGATTATGAAAACACTTAACAGAATCACTCGCAGAATTAAACAACATGCCGCAAAGGAAATCTGTCGGATCTTGTCAAGACAAGGTTACAACTACTCTCTTCAGGAAATTGGCAGAATGCTCTACTATGACAAGCGGTTAAGGACTTGGGCTGTCCGAGTGCTTATCGAGAGGTACTCACGACTGGACGAAGGAGCAGTTGTTTGCCAATATGTAGTTTTTACAAGTCGCTATTATATGTAACTATTGGAGCGGGCATCGTCCCGCTCCCTAAATCACACGATTATGGCACAGGTAGCATTATTAACGAAAGGCATCGTTTACGACACGTCCAGACAGGTCGTGACGTTGCACCAGGTGGTCGAACGCTTCATGCTTGGGGACTCTCTTTGTGAGAAGTGCATCGTCACCGAAATCATGTTCGACGAGCATGCCGGCTATACCTACACGCTGATCGGGCTCAAGTCGCTCCGGAACTTCCGCACGCGTTTCATCTTCGATGAACACGAGTCGGCCAGCGGATTCTTCGCGGATCTCGCTTACCCGACCTTCTTGGCGGCCGAACAGGTCGAAGAGGTCATTGCCCGTGCGGCGGCCGCCGAGAAGCAGCGCCGCGAGGAAGCAGCTATCGCCCAGCGGCGTCTGCATCGCGGGGCTCTTGTCGTAGACTATTCAGCGAAGGCCCTGGCCATCTTTACCGACGAACCTTCCGATGTGTCGGTTCTGGAGCGTATCAAGGCCAAGCGCAACTCCAGTCTGACTTATCAGGGCCGCAAGGTCGCCGGCTGGATCTTCCCGAAATACCGTCAGGCCCAACTGGCGGCCGTCATGTCGTTGTAATTAAATTCTGCAAATTATGAAAGTAGGTACGAAAAGCCTCCTGTTCGGAGCACATAACATCTTTATCCATCCTTTTCTGGTTTTCATCGCTTGGTGGCGGTTGTACGGATTCCCGGCTGATCCCCGGCTCTGGGTTGCGTTTATCGTCCATGACTGGGGCTATCTGGGCAAGCCGAACATGGACGGCCCGGAAGGCGAAACGCATGTCGAGCTGGGGGCCCGGATCATGCGGATCTTCGGCCGACGCTGGGAAGAGTTCACGCGGCATCATTCCCGGTTCCACTCCCGGCGGGACGGTGCTCGGCCTTCGCGGTTGTGCTATGCCGACAAGCTCGCCCTGTGTTGCGAATGGGAGTGGTTCTACCTGTTTCGGACGCGGATCACGGGTGAGCTCAGGGAGTACATGGCGCTTTCGGCCAACGGCAAGTATAGCTGTAAGGAGCATATGAACCGCTCGATCGAGACGCCGCAGTCGTGGTATAGGGCGGTCAAGAGTTTCACCTTGCGCTACGTCGCACAAAACTACCGGTATGGACATCGTTAAGACCATCACGACGAAGATCCGGCGGCATAACTTCACGTTCCGCGAAGGCCGCCGGATCTACTACGGCCTGCAAATGGATACGACCCGTCTGGTCTGGGCTCGGAACCTCTGCGAAGGCTGGCAGATCGACATCGACGGGCGGCGGATCACCGTCGATTGCGTCCTTCGGGAAATCACGGTCGGCAATGGCGAAATCATCAACTACTGACACCTTGCGGCGTACAGGTCAGCCGCTATTTTTTACTATGCGGACAATAGAGGTTACGGTAATGAAAACCGTAGTTTTCATTACGGATTGGAATCATGCTACATGGAGACTATTCAAAGAAACGGACGGAATGTTTCGATGTACTCTTCCCGATCGTACCACCCAGATAAGGGTTGCGACATTTTATGAGTTCCTGACGACTTTGTTCGGACAGAGGCAAATAGGGGCGTTTTCAAATTATGAAGTTAAAATTAAAGGCAATGGACAATGACGAATTGCAAGAAGGGCAAACAGGCACGCTGAAGAAATCCTATTTAGGCTATCGACATGTTGAATTCGTGGAGTACGATTATCCGCGGGTTCGCGTGCAGCTTAGCTCGGGTCTCGAAATCAGCGTGTGGGAGGATGAAGTTATCTGGGATGAATATTATGAATAATATGAAACGACAAGTAAGCATGGTTGCCATGTCGCATTTGAGCGATGTGCAAGCACTGATAAACCTCGGCGAGCTGGAAATTGCCCGCCGGGAAGTCAATTTTGTAAAGACGCTGATCCTCGACTATCCCGACATGGCCGCCGAGGTTACGGATGAAGAACTCGACGGCATTTATGGCCGTCTCGTCGGGGTTAAATCTTCGTCCGTAGAAACTATTAGGGAGGAGGAGCGCCACAGGATACGGAGGTTGTCGATTGCAGCCTATCGGGAAACCTGCCTGCGGAAAGGCGACCAGTGCTGTTCGGTCTGCGATTGCTGTCCTTTCAGTCAGGCGTTCGTCGAAAAGCTGGCCGAACTGACGGCGGTTGAAGGCTGTCAATAGTCTTCTTCCCTTCACTATTCAACACGGCAGCCCGGCCATGATGGCCGGGCTGCCGATTTCACCTGTTAAAAAAAGCTATTTCAATGAATTCAAACGATAAAATCCGACTGTTGTACATCGACCTTTTCTGCGGTGCGGGCGGCACCTCGACCGGGGTACACCTTGCGCGGCATGCCGGAGCTCCTTGCGCCAAGGTGATCGCCTGCGTGAACCACGACGCCAACGCCATCGCTTCGCACGCTGCCAACCACCCCGACGCGCTACACTACACGGAGGACATCCGTACGCTGGAGCTGTCGCCGCTGTTCGAACACCTCGCGCGGATGCGCCGCCAGTACCCGGATGCCTTCGTCGTCCTCTGGGCCTCG
>NZ_DCKA01000013.1:0-269549 GCF_002320215.1 Alistipes sp. UBA1686 | reverse complement strand
CCGCACCCTCCAGCCGGAAGTCGGCCTCCTCGATCTCCCACCGAAGGCCGTCGACCGAGAAGCCCACGTGGATGCGCATCCGGCGGTTCGTGTCGTCGCACCGGAAAACGCCCGCATAGTTACATTTTCCTTTTTTGAAGGGAATGACCGCCGAGTTGAAGATCGAATTCGACGTCGAAAGCGCATGACGCCCGATGATCGGGTTCGCGCTGTAACGCCACATCACCTCTTTGGAGCCGGCGGGACGATCCTCCCACGGCATATCGGGTTGATTCGAGCCCGCAATTTGTAATTTTTCATTCATCGTAATATCCATTTTGTCAATTGATTGTAATCTCGTCGGTGAACAGCCATCCTCCCGGACGGCCGTTCGCAAAGGCCCGGTAGCGAACATAACGAGCTTGGTCGGTGCCCCGCCATCCGAAAGCGCGGTATGCAGGGCGATGCTCCTCCTCGGGGTAATCGTTCTCCACAGTGCCGAGGTTGCGGAATGTCTCTCCGTCATTGGAAAACGCAATCTCGACCCGTGCGGGCAGCCAGACCCATGCAGAATACCATTGGATGAAATCGGCCGTCACTTCATGGATCGGTCGCACTACACCCAGGTCAACCGTCGCGTCCATGTCGCTGTCGAGAAAGCCCAGCCAGCGGTTCCCATAGCTCCATGAACCGCGGCGCCCGTCAGTCAACGTGGCCGCGCCGTCGGCCGGATAACGCTTGCTCCACGGGATGGCGAACGATACCGGACATCCCACGGCCAGATGCTCTGTGGGCACTAGTGATTCGGGGCGCTCCCCCCGCTCTGCGGCCAAGTCGAACGTCGTGTAGCCCCTGGCGCGGGCCGCGACGCAGAGCCGCAACGCCCGGTGCCGGAAATCGGCGTAATCTTTTTCGTCGGCGGGGCTCCACGCCACTTCGGCCAGCGCGAAAGCCCGTGGGTACAGCATGTATTCGGCCTGCTCGGGCGTCGGGATGTACTCAGTCCACAGGTTCGCCTGCACGCCGAGCACTTGTCCGCGCCCCGGCATATCGGCCGGCGCAGGGTTGTAGCCGTAAACTTTCTCCAGTGGCAGATAGCCCGAAAAAGCCTGCGGTTCTGCGGTCGGGGCATCCTGATAACCGTCGAAATAGCAGTAAGCGCCCGGTGTCATCACCACTTCGTGCCCTGCGGCGGCAGCCTGGCGCCCGCTCTCCTCGTTACGCCACGACATCACCACAGCTTCGGGCGTCGAGTCTCCGTCGAGGATTTCGTCCCAACCCACCAGCTGGCGGCCGTGGGCATTCAGGAATCGTTCGATACGGCCCACGGCATAGCCCTGCAACTCGTCGACTCCCAAAAGGCCCTCCCGTTCCATGCGGGCACGGCATTTCGGGCACGTCGCCCAGGCGACTTTCGACGCCTCGTCGCCGCCGATGTGAATATACGCCGAGGGAAACAGTTCGAGCGTTTCGGCGAGGACGTTCTCCAGAAATTCAAACGTAGCATCGTTGCCGATGCAGAAGTCGCCTGCGCCGGGTTTTCCCGTGCACGACAGTTCGGGAAAAACGGCCAGAACCTCCTCCGAATGGGCGGGCATCTCGATCTCGGGTACGATCACGATATGCAACGAATCGCCACAGGCCACCATTTCGCGGACATCCGCCTTTGTGTAGTAACCGCCGTAGGCGTCGGGATCGCCCTCGCTGGCGTAGCAACGGCCTTCGGTCTGCCATTCCCGCCACGTGCGGCCAATACGCCACGCTGCCGTTTCGGTCAGTTGCGGATAGCGGTCGACGGCGAGGCGCCAACCCGCGCCGTCGGTCAGGTGCAGGTGCAGGCGGTTGAGCTTCAGCGAGGCCATCATGCGCAGTTGTTTCAACACGAACGCCTTGTCAAAAAAATGGCGCGAAACGTCCAGATGCAGCCCCCGCCATGCGAAACGCGGCGCGTCAACGATTTCCTGCGCCGGAATCCGTGCCCCGTGATAGTCGTAGAGCTGCAACAGCGTCTGGAGCCCGTAGAAAAGACCTGCGGCTCCGCGCGAACGGATCGTGACGCACTCTGGACGGATCGAGAGAGCATAGCCCTCGGCGGAGGTCGGCAGCGCCCCGTCGTCGGAGAGTTCGAACCGCAGCGCACCCCTGCCGGACACATCGTCGCCGGGCATGGCGCAGGGAAGCGGGCAGGTACGCAGATAGGCCGCAAGCGGCCGCACGACGCTGTCTGGAGCGTCGAAAACTGTTGCGAGCGTATCGCCGACCTTGAAAGAGCCCGCACCGGCTTGTACCGATACCGGATGCGGAATTACGACGCTCTCCGCCCCGTCGTGCGCGCAGCCAGCGCACAGCACCGCGACAAGCAATTGGAAGATAGATCGTAGTTTATTCATTGCTACAAGGTTTTTGCTCCACGGCGGCCAGGCCATCGGGATGGGTGAAAGGTACGAAGTGTGTTATCACAAAAGCCGGAATGGTGGCGAGCATCACCGCGAGGAAGAAGATCCGGTAGCTCATCAGATCGCTCAAAAAGCCCGAAGCCATGCCCGTGAGCATCACCGAGAGGTTCATGATACCCGAAGCGAAAGCGTAGTGCGCCATCTGGTGACGCCCCGGAGCGACCTGCTGCATCATAAACAACGTGAGGCCCACGAATCCGAAGCCGTAGCCGAAGTACTCCACGACGATGCCACCCCCGACGAGCCACATTGACTGCGGCTGGAACCATGCAAGCAAGGCGTAGACCCCGAACGGCAGGTTGAAGATACAGCACAGCGTGAAAAGAGTGCGCCGCAGACCACGTCGGGCGATGTAGTAGCCCGCCAAAAGCGAGCCCAGCAGAAACGCCCCCGCACCGAAAGTCCCGTAGTAAAGGCCGATCTGTTGGTTCGTAAGGCCCAGACCGCCCGAAGCCGTGTCGGCTTTCAGAAACAGCGGAACGATCTTCATCACGAAGCCCTCGCCCAATCTGTACAGGATGATGAACGCGATATAATACCAGATGTGTCTCTTCGTGAAAAAAGCACCGATGACCTCACGCAGGCCGGCAAGGCCATCCCGCAGCGAGCGGCCTTCTGAAGCGGTGCCGCCTGAAGGAAGCGCGCGGAGATGGTAAAGGCCCAAAGCGACGAGCGTGCCGCACAGGAGCAGCAAAACGACCGTCCACGAACGGACATAAGCGTCGAACGATGCGGTCCCCGAGGTGCTGAAACCCTCGTAAAGCCACCCCGCAAGCCACACCAGACCGCCCGTGGCGACAAGTTTCGCAAGGTTGTAGAACGCACCCTGCCAGCCGATGTATTTCGCCTGGGACGCAGGCGAAAGCTCCGACATATAGACCCCGTCGGCCGCGATGTCGTGCGTGGCCCCGCTGAAAGCAACGACGGCAAAGATCGCAATACTGACCGCGAAGAACAGCGGAAGCTGAAGCGACAGGGCCGCGACGCCGAACAATACGCCGCTCAGCAACTGGCTCCCCACGACCCAGAACTTCTTCGTCCGGTAAAGCTCCAGAAAAGGACTCCACAGAAACTTGATCGTCCATGGCCACATGATCAGAGACGTCCAGAACGCGATCTGAGCATCCGAGATACCCAGATCCTTGTACAGAACCGCCGAAACCATGTTCAGAACCACAAACGGAAGCCCCATCGCAAAGTACAAACTCGGAACCCACCGAAGGGGTGAACGTAATTTATCCGTCATCGGGTTTTACATTTTTTTGAAATACGGTTCATTTCAGATATCAAATTATTATTTTGGCCACGAACAACGTGTTATCCAAACGATTAAATCATGATAAGCTGACAACCTCGTCGTCCGGAAACTACCGCCATAATATAAACAGGTATTAGTTTAACACCCATGACCAATTCCGCGGATAAACAAATGACAAAAAACTGGACGATCAAAAAGATCGTCCGGCTTTTTCGAAAAATACGATATATGCTTATTTTACCCATGCATATATCTCGGAAGACAATACACTGGTTCCGAACATTTGCAGACGTATGTATTGAGCTTCCACCGGATCATGGAAGGAAGCATAATGGGGTTACCTTGATTTTCGAGCCGACTGGAGTCCAATTGGTTCCGTTTGTGCTGGTTTCCATAATCAACGAAGAGGGTGCGTAATTACTTCCGTAACTGGAATAGGAAGCTACACCGGTCAGCGCTTTCACCGTTCCCAAATTGACCTTGATTGCGAGAAACGAAGAATCATACCACACATAATCATTCTTGTCATTATTCGTCAATTTGGACGTCACACTCCAATTAGAGAGAGTTTCGTCATTCGTACACTCTACTATCCACTGCTGCTGGTCTTCCACCAACGTCCCGCTTGGAGCTGTCGTGTAAATGTTCGATAATTCGCTCTTTGTGATCTTATAGATGGATTGAGATTTCTCTTCCGATGGGTGAACATTTATATTCGCGATTGAGATCGTTATCGTGCATTCGACAACTGTTGCGGTTTCAGCCGCGAACGACCAGTCGATATCAAAGGCGGAGGAAACCTCTGTTTCACCGGCAGGAATGGTCAGTGTCATACCATCGCGGAACGTAACGTATTCGGGTTCTATCCCATCGATTGCCGCTTCCAACACGACGGTACACTCCTTTTGCAATTCCGATTCCATCTTGTCGGCATTGTTATTCTTTCGTGCGACCGTGAAGAGGATTTCTTTCTCCTTGATGCCGCTCGGAGTATGCTGGAATTCTACGGATTGTGTACCCGAAGCAGGTAGGTAGGCAATCGTTTCGTGGTAATAATAGGGTAATTGGGTGTCAATCGTCGGATTCTCGCAATTCGTCAGTGCGAAAATAGCTACACTGAAAAATACAAATATTTTTAATGATTGTTTCATAATCCTTTCGAGTGTTTATGAGTGGAAATTAGTTGTTTGGGGCGCTGAAATTCACCCCGACCTCCGACCATACTGGAGCTTTCTCACAGGTGAGGTCGAATCCATTAGAAGTCGAATCGTGGAATACCGAGCCTGCACCTTCGTCGAGTTTCCAGTATCCGAATAATCCTTCAGAATCAGCCGGGACAGTCCGGTTCATGGCATCCACAATCGCATTTTGCGACAGAGCCTTACGCCAGAAACGAATTTGAGCCTGCCGGCCGTTACACTTCCAGTAGGAACCGGAAGAACAGAGCTGGAGGTTGTCAATCACGTAGTTGGCGACCTCAATCTCCTTCGAGTTATCCAATGCCCCGTTTACATACAATGTAAGCGTGTTGTTCCCGTAGGTGCATGCCACGTGATACCATGTTTCCGGTGTGAATACCGTGTTACTCTGCATTTCCGAGCCGCCGGTCTTGATTTGTATCTGATTAAACGGCACCGCAGCGTCCCCGAAGCGGCAATATATTTCCGTTCCTTGCGATACGGCTGCATTCCAAAATGCTTGGTTGTTAATCGGGAATGCGCTCATCCATATCCAGCCTTCAAGTGTCCATTCGGATGTTGAGATTCCCCAATTTCCCACACCGGCCGGAAGGGTAGATGCAGTCATTTCCGGAACCTTCTGCAACAACGGTTTGGTCAGCAGGTAGAGGATGTGGCTCGAAGTTTTAGTGGTCGCTACCGGAGCATCCGAAGAAACGATTTCTAGTGGAATGCAGTAAGCCTCGCCGTTGTCGGTAGAAAATTCGTCGATAGTGAGCACAACAGGGGACGATGCGATTTGGCCGGCTGCAATGGTCGTTTCGGTCGTAAAGGTAAGATATTGCTCCGGAATGATTGTATAGGAGGTGCCGTTTTCCGAATTGTAAGCATCCGCATATTTTGGAGCAATGCCGAGCGTAATATGCACATCCCGGTCAATCGCCTGCGCCAAACGAACGGTAAGGCTGGTAGTAGTTTTTCCCGTTATAGTCAGCGTTTCCGTTTGCTGCGTAAATTTGTTGTCCGAAGCAGCTTCGTTAATGTAAAGAAGGTTCTCTATCGGCTGATAATCTGCATCTTCGCATCCGATGAGTGCAAAGAATGCCATACCGAGTATCGATCCTTTCAATATATGATTGATTTTCATGACATGTTCCTTTTTAAGGTTATTTAATAACGGGGTTTGCTACTTGGATGGCTTCCCGCAAATATTTGTAATTCTCGTCGAATTTGATGCGAAATGCTCCGATACCGCCAATCTTGGCATTGACATCCGGGTAGCTATACATTGCATAGGCTTTGAGTTGGTTGACGGACGATCCGTCGCGAAGCCTGTAAGTCGGGCCGCCCGTTCCTCCGAAAGATTCGAAATTCGAGGTCAAAATCGTTTTGCGAATAATTTCCTCACGGGTCATCACGGATTTGAACGTATTGAACAATGCATTAAGACGCCCATCCGTTGCCGGATAGTTAGAATCATAATAGGCTTGGAGGAGGAAATGGTCAAGCAACAAACCCGTTTCTGGAAGCAGCCAATCGGGCTCGCCATCAACGCACAACATCCGGTCGGTACCCGAAGCCGGCCCCATCTCTTTGGAAAGTTCGTCGAGCAGGATATGCAGACGATCCGGATAGCTGGCGATGTTGCCGGGCGATCCGTAGTGGGGTTCCAGGTCGAGGTCAAAACCGCTGAATCCGTACTTGTACATCGTGTCGATGATCGACCGGGCGTATTTACGGATGGCGGCTTCGATCACTGCGTCATCGGCGGCTTCGCCAGCCCAGCCCCAGAACTCTTTTTGAGTCCCGGCTTCTACAACTTCGGGAGGAGTCGTCTGAACACCGATGTTATCGACAATCCAGCACATGAGCACTTTCGTACCTTTCTTTGTCTGGACTTCCTGCAGGTCTTTCTGTTTAGACTCGGAGAGATTGAAGTTATTACCCCACATCGAAACAAAATCCATCGAATCGGGGAGGCCGACCAGACGTCCGTAAATATCCGTACCCGTACCTGTCCAGTCGCTGTACCAAGCGAAAGCTTTGACATGATCCGTACGAGCCTTATAGGCCCGTAAATTTTTGTAATACTCTTCGCCGTAAGACGATTCGGTCAGTGGATGGTCGTACTGCAGCGCCTCGGGCTCCGTCCAGTCGCTGCAACGGACGAATGCGAAAAAGGTCAATGCACCGAGGAGCGATATGTTAATTATTCTTTTCATATTCGGTTTCATTTTTCAACGGTTGGTTAATATTTGCTACCCGACGGAAGCGCCCAATAGAGGTCTACCCCGTCCCCATCGCGTTTGGCTCCGAGCATCTGTATGGCCGCTTTTACGTTGGCGTTGTTGTTGGTGTATTCGTTCAGCGTGAAGCGCAGACGTCGCTGACCGCGCTCGTTAGAGCATTCGCCGCCCGAGAGGTTATCCTTCGGCGGAAAGATGTAAGGATAACCGGTACGACGGAAATCACTCCAAGCTTCCAGATGATTAAGGTAGTTGGCTATCCACTTTTGCGTGATAATCTGTTCGAGATGTTTCTCGTCTGTCGAAACGCTGTCCCAAGCGATCGTAATCGTAGAACGATTTGCAATATTATTGGAAGCGGAGGCAACGTCGGTATAGTTTTCGGGAGTTTTCGAGGCATCGGATAGATAGGCTTCGACACCCGAAACACCCCATTCTTCAAATGACAAGCGGATGCCTTCTTCATAGAACTTTTTAGCCGTACCACCCATATTCCAACCTTTCAGGGCACCTTCGGCTCGCAAAAAAGCAGCTTCGGCTGCGTACATAACAGGCATAGGCTTCGTCTGTCCGTCGCTCGCTTCGTAAATCGTACCTGAATAGTTGCGGAACGTCGCGGGAACGCACCCGGCAATACCCGACCGAACGCCCATATAGCCGCCTTTGTCATTATACGCCTGTTGCGTGAAATAAGCAGCGCGGCGCGGGTCGTTGTAGCCGTTCATGTAGGACGTAATACAAGCATTGGCCTTGACTTCGTAGCTTCCCCAGCCTGTTGAGCATTGGTAGTATCCGTTGGGATAACGTCCTGCCATTTTATCGTAAGCACTTTCGGATGTCGAAGTCATGACACCGGAAGCAACAGCCTCTTCGGCTTTCTCTTGTGCATAGGCGGGTTCAGCACTGCTGATGCGCATCGCCATACGCAGTTTCAGTGTATTGGCGAATTTCAGCCATTTCGAATTGTCGCCTCCGTATATGCGATCGACCGATGCGAGCGGCATGGCGCCCGAAGTGGCTGCCGACTGGATTTCGGTGATGGCTGCATCCAGATCGTCGAACATGGCGTGCCAGGCCGTTGTTTCATCGTCATAGGCGATGTAAAGATCGCCGTCCTGGATCTGCGAATAGGGCATGGGGCCTTGTAACGAGGCAACCATTTGCATTACGTATACGCGCAATAGTTGGGCCATCTGATAGTAATAACCTTCACCGCCCGTCAACCGTTTTACCTGAAACCATGCAGGATAGAACGTCTGGAAATACCAGTTGACTGACCATTCGTTCCACGAATCATCGATGTTGTAGGTCGAGTAGAGTTGCGAGCGGCTCCATGAGTTCGGAGCAGTGACATACCCGCCGAAGCAGGCCCAGAACGTATTGTTACGCTGGCATGGATTTTCCTCGGGAGAAGCCAGGCAATCGATCATGGACGGAAAACTGGCTGTTGCCGGCAATGTGGTAGGATTGTGCTCCGGAGTATTGAACTGTTCAAAACCACTCGTACATCCGGTAGTGCATAAAACTGCGAATCCCAAAATATATTGATAGAGTTTCATGGTTGTTTTCGGTTAGAATTGAAGTTTTACGTTGAATCCAAGATTCCGCGTGCTCGGCATCATGAAGCAGTCGTAGCCTTGGTAGAAGGTGCTAGTGGTATTGGCTGAAAGTTCCGGATCGAACGGGGCCTTGCAGTAAATCATCCAAAGATTCTTGGCTACGAAGCCAACGGTCATCTTCACCTTGTTGCGGAACCATTTCCGTGGGAGATTATAATTGAGCGCAAGTTCCTGCATACGAACATTTGTTGCGTCGTAAGTATAATATGTAGCCATGCCTGAAATTGACTGAAGGTATTTTTGAGCTTGAATCATGCCGCCCTTGGCCGCAATGCCACCACGATCGCGCAATTCGGAAGAACGCTTTGATACACCATAATAGTCGAGCCATGATTCCGTGCCGCTCAACACGATACCGCCCAGACGTGCAGAGAATGTGGTACTTAAATCAAGACCTTTATATCCGAAGTGGAAATTCATGCCCATATTGGCTTTCGGGAATATCGAACCAAGGAAAGTTTCCTTGGCTTCCGTGGGAAGAATGGAACTGGAATCGTCAATATAACCATTATAATCACGTGCAAGAATGCTCTGGCCGTAAACATCGCCCATCGAGCCATCCTTGCGGAGAATGATCTTGGCGTCGAGATTTCCAAACGAACCGGCTTCCAGTTGCGGCATACTGATCTTTTCTTCAGTATAGGGATTGGTCGCACCATCAGCCAACCGGATGATCTTATTCTCGTTCCAAGTCAGCGTGTAGTTAGCACCGAACGTGAAGTCGTTCCACTTGTTATTATAACCCAATGCCACCTCAACTCCCTGATTCTGGATGTCGCCGCTTTGCACATAGATCGACGAATAACCCGACGACGAAGGCAGCGAAGCAGAGAAAGTCTGGTTTTTGGTATGTGACCGGTAATAGGTAAGATCAACAGAGAAGTGATTCCACAGGCGGGCGTTCATACCCACCTCCCACGACTGTGTGCGTTCGGGTTTCAGATTCAGGTTAGGATAAATCGAGGAGTTTTCCCAGTCGTTCGACTCTCCGTTATATGAATAGTAAACAGTATTCTTGAAATAACCATAGGAACTACCTACTTCAGTATACGAAGCACGAACTTTCAGGAAACTGAGCCATTTCGGAGCGTCGAACATATTAGTCAGTACTCCCGAAAGGCCTACCGAAGGATAGAAGAAAGACGAATAGTTCGAATAAGCCAACGAAGCGTCCCAGTCATTACGCCCCGTAAGCGTCAGGTAGATCATCGATTTCCAGCCTAGTTCGATATTGGCGAAAATCGCCTGAGACTGGTAGTGGTAGTCGGTTTGCGTGGGTTTGAACTTAGTCGTACGGTCGAGATTGTAGACAGAAAAGAAGTTGGGAATAGTGGACAGATTGCCGTTATCTCCTTGACCTTCCGCTTTAGTATCATCGAGCGAAGCGCCAATGTTGACGTTAAGCGACCAATCCTCACAGAAAGTCTTGTTGATGGTGGCGATTACATCGGCATAGGTGTTGTTCATCATCGTGAAAATGTTGCGATAAGCACCGTTCTCACTCGAAAACAATTGATCCGACGATGCATAGATCTTATATGTATTCCGGTTGGAGGTGTTGTCAACCTTGACGCGTCCGGTTACATCGACCCAGTCCGCGATCTGCCACTTGAGCGAAGCGTTAAGCGAGTAGCGCTTCTTGCTGTTCGTTCGCAACATGCGGTTCTGAACCCAATAAGGGTTGTCCATACCGACGTTGCCGTTGCCGTAGGGCCAATAGCGTTGATTGTAACCAAAGGCGGTGTTATAGCGTTCATAGAGCTGAATATCCTCGAAACTTTCGCTGCGAGGAAATAAATATAAACCCGGCAGAGGATTGTAATAATACCCCTGGGAGGTCATATTCAAGTCGGTCTGTTTTACGTAAGTGGCACCCAGATCGAGAGTCAGCTTCTCCTTGGCAAATTTGGTTGTATTGCGGGCCGTAAAGTTATAACGGTCATATCTGCTGTTGGGCAGTGTCCCCGTAGTATTGGTCGTCGTAGCCGATATATAGGTTTGGTTCTTTGTATTACCGGTCGAGAGCGAAACCGTATTGATCGTGTTTACGCCGGTGTTGAAGAATTTTCTTGGGGCGTAATTTGAATTGGTCGCATTTCCCCAACTGACCGTTTGTCCCGATGCATTGCCGTATTTCGACTGCATTTCGGGTAGCATGTAAACCGATGAGAAAGTCGTGCTGTTCGATACCGTGATGGTCGTCTTATCCTCCGAGCCTTTTTTGGTCGTGATCAATACGACACCGCTCGCTGCCGCATTACCGTAAAGTGCCGCAGCCGAAGGGCCGGTCAGCATCGAGATCGATTCGATATCTTCAGGGTTGATATCAGCCACAGCATCCGTGCCGGGCTGATCCACATGTAAGCCTACAGAAGCAGTATTGGCTATGTAGTTCGACATCGGGATACCATCGATCACGTAGAGAGCGATGTTCGAACCTGTCAGAGATTTGGCTCCGCGCATCACGACGCGCGATGCACCGCCAGCACCATTGGCCCCCGAATTGATTGTTACGCCGGCAACTTTGCCGACGAGCGAATTCATGAAATTGGCATCTTTCACGGCAGTGATTTCTTCTGCCGCGATCTGTTGTACATTGTAGGAAAGAGCTTTTTCAGAACGTTTGATGCCTAAAGCTGTTACTACAACGGCATCTACCACTTCCGATTCTTCCTCCAAGGTGACCTCAATCGAGGTTTGTCCCGTAAAGATAATCTCCTGTGTTTTGTAACCGATAAAAGAGATGATAATCACATCGTCTTTTTGAACCTTTGATAAGGTAAACTTCCCTTCAAGATCGGTCGTTGTTCCGGAGATGCCGTTTTTTGTCATGACCGTAGCACCCACGACCGACCCAGTGGCATCTTTAACTATACCTTGAACGGAGTAAAAATTCCCCCCCTGTGCCATTGCGTCTGGCACAGACACAAGCAAAATTGTGCAGCATGCTGCAAGCAATAACTTAATTGATTTCCACATAATTAATTTTGGATAAATTAAACATAAGCGCTTTGATTAAATTGAAGTGAAAAATCCATTTGTTTCACCTCGAGAACAAATGGTGCGAAATGTTGTGATGTTTTAGATGTGGTAGTGTTTTGATTTGGTTAAACTGTTTATTCGTTTTTTTGTTCCCAACTGCTTTTATAAAAAAGCAGCTACTTATAGCAAAAGTAATCAAATTTTGTTTATATCAAAAATTTATCACATGACGATAGTTAAATACTAAAAGATGAAAGCATACGAGCGATTATCCGAAAAATAGTCGTAACACCTTGTCTAGTGATACTCCGACTCTTATATTCGCAACCACTCCTTAGCCTGTTTTGCGAGGTTGAGAATCTCAATGCTTAGGGCTTTCAGCTCTCGTGTGCGTTGTTCCAACAAAGCGATCTGATGCGGGATTGCGACGTTGGAGAAGTGCGTATTAATGGCTTTTACGACCTGATTATAATTCGCAGCTATACGCTGAAATTGGAAATAAAAATCGTTCAGCCAGGCGATAAACTGCGTCTTTGACGGGTCGCGTTTGATGACGACGAACTCCTCGGCGAAGAGTCTTTTGACGATAAAACGGCTGCGGTTGTGCTCCAATCCGGCCTCGGCGAGCATCCGTCTGAAGCGAATATTTTCCTCCGTCGTCAGCTTGAAATTGTACCGATGGATGCGAGGATCGGTGGCTGTAGGCCGCCCGGTTCTCTTTTTAGTGGTTGTCATAGTGTTGGTAGTTAAGGTGGCGTGACTCGGGAACGCCACCCGGCCTCGCAGAGCGAGCACCTTTTGTATGCCGAAAAACTTTTCGGCATACAAAGGTACAGCTCGCTGTTATCTGACGATAACAAAAATCCGCGGCGGAAAAATTTTCGAAAAAACTTTGCAAAACCTCCGCTACGGCTTCCGAGGCAAGGTCTTTCCCGTGTGCAATATTACAACCGTACGGGTGCAAAAAAAAGCCATCGGTGCGGACTGGAGCGGACTGGAGCGGACATCAAAATCCAAACCCTTGAATCGGTTGTATATTGCAACATGAAAGTTCGGGTTTATTATCTCGTTCACAATTCCGATATAAACCGCATGAAATAAAAAACGGTATTTTGAATGGTTGAAAACATAAAACCAAACACGCATGCTTTACGACTGCAAAACGAACAATCAATCTCAAAAACGTTGTACCATGGATTCATTAGAAGAAAAAGACAAACCCGCACCGAAACTTTCGAAGAGTCCCCGTATCGAAGTCGATGAGGAACTGATGCGCCAGATGATCGCCGGACAAGCTCCTTTGGATTCCAAAGTCGTCCGCCGGATTCCCGAACCGGAAGAGGGCGCAGAAGAAACGGCTCAGGAGCCTGTTCCAAAATCCGAGGTTGACGAATCGTCCCCATCGGTCGTCCCTGCCGCTGTAGCTGCAGGGAAGGATGCGTTCGGGTTTCGTCGTAAAAAACTCACGCTGCCGGATTTTGAACGCACGTTCTTCGCACCGGTGGATTGCCGTAACCGCTCGGCAATCTATGTCAGTGCGCAAACCAAGCATAAAGTATCGGAAATACTCCACCTGTTAGGAAATGAGAATACAAGGCTTACAGCTTTGGTCGACAATATGCTGCGCTTTGTCATGAACATTTACAGCGACGAACTGAATTATCTCCACGAGAAGAAGAATAGCAGAAGGCCGTTTTGAAAAAGCGGAGGTATTTCGACGGCAGATAGCAGGACGGGAGGGGGCCGTCGAACGGGCAGGCCGATCGCGGCTGAACATCGGAACCGGATCGTCAGGAGCCGCAGAATGTCGTCTTTTCCGACGGTAGCGACCAGCAAAACGCCAAAGATGGAAATACGCAAGGCTCGCCCTTCGGGCGATTCGCATGGCCTTGCGTATTTCCATCTCCGGCGTTTAATTCCCTGCCGGCGGAAAGAGATTATGGTATAGTATCCAGAATCGCACCGGCTTACTGCGCAATCTTGAAGACGCTGTCGAGTTTCTCGCTCAATGCAGCCATATCCTGTCCGATTTTATCGTTGGTAATTCGGGCATAGATTTGGGTCGTGGTGATGCGTTTATGCCCCAACATCTTGCTGACGGTCTCCAGAGGTACGCCCTGCGTGAGCGTGACCGTTGTGGCAAAAGTATGCCGCGCGCAATGGATCGTGGGGTTGAACGACAGGCCGGCGTGTCTGGCAACATGCCGTAACGACATATTCAACGTATTATAGGTGCCTTTGAGCGGAAAGACTTTATCTCCCGCAAGGCGCAGATCCTTATAACGGTCATAGAGCATTGCGGCAACGGGAAGGAGTTTTACTCGGAACTGAGTGCCCGTCTTCTGGCGTCTGTCGATGATCCACCGCTCTCCGTTATCGTCCGTATGGATGTCCGCATGGGTGAGTTTCACCACGTCGGCATGGCTCAGGCCCGTGAAGGCGCAGAAAACGAAGGCATCCCGGTTGATGCCCGTTCGGTAGTTGGGAAGCTTGACATCCATCACGGCTTGTAATTCCGAAGCCGAGAGGTAACGCCGTTCGGCATATTCTGCTTTGACATAGAAACCTGTGAAAGGGTCGGCAGGAATCCAGCCGTTCTTATACGCCGTATAGGTCATCAGCTTCAGTTTCTTGATGGTCGAATGGATCGTCCCGGAACGCATCCCTTGTACCGAGGAAAGATAGGCCACGAACTTTTCGATAAAATCCCGCTTCAACTCTTTGAACGAAATGTCCTTGACATGGTATTCGTATTCGAGGAAGGAGGCAAGACGGCGGCGACGCTTGCAGTAGTCTTCATAGCTGGAATAGGTGCGGTCTTTGCCCACGCGTTTGAGGAACCCTGCGAGGTATTCGTCGAAGGTCTGTAACAGCAGGCGGCAGTCGTCCCCCATACCGAGGAAGGCGTTGCGGACCTTTTCGGCCGTAACGTATGAATCACGGTCGCAAAGGCGTTGGTATTGCTTGCCGATGTTGGTTTTGATGTTCTCCAACTTTTCATTGAGGCGTTGGGCTTCGAGGCTTTTACCTGCCGCCTTGTTTGCTTTGGCGTCCCAGAGGGAAGAACGAACGGTGAGTTTACAGCTGAACTGCGACATTGTACCGTTGATCGTAATACGGCCCATAATGGGAACCTGACCCGATTTCTCCGACTGCCTTTTTACGTAGAAAAGGACTTTGAAAGTGCTGCGTTGCATAATAACTTGAACTTTTTGGATGGGTTAAACGTTAAGTCAAGTTATTTGGTATGCGGTAATTCGATGCAACGAACTGAAAACGAATGTTTTGATGCAAACCAAAGCATTTCGGGCAGGTAACGGATAAGTAACGAAACTCACTGTTAAACCTGCCCGATTATGCTTTTTTATTGCTCGGAGCATATGCAGAAGAGAGAATCAAATATCTGTGAACTTGATACTTGCTCTTTTCTGCGCTTCTCTTTACCTACAAATACCGAACCGGACGGGTTCGTCGGCACCAACACCCAGCTAACGGAGGACAACCACCGCTGGGGCGCGAACGGCGGGTTTCTGCGCATGCAGCACGACGTCTACAACGCCGGCATGCTCATCGAAGCCGGGGTACACTATTACCAAGCCACGGGGGACGACAGGCTGCTGAAAGTCGCCACGCGCCTGGCGGACTACATGGTGCGGACGATGGGGCCCGCACCGAAAAAGAACATCGTCCCGGCGCACTCGGGCCCCGAGGAGGCCCTGGTAAAACTCTACAAGCTCTACCGTGACCGCCCCGGCCTGCGCGCGCAAACCGGGGCGCAGTCCGCAGCCGGCGACTATCTCCGGCTGGCCGAGTTCTGGATCGGCAACCGCGGCGTGCACTGCGGCTATCCGCTGTGGGGCACGTGGGGCAACGACAGCGCGGAGCGGTGGATCCACGAGGAGCTCTACACCGCGGAATTCGGCCCCGAAGCGCGGCCCGCATGGGGCGATTACGCGCAGGATTCGATCCGCGTATTCGACCAGCCCGCCATCGTCGGGCACGCCGTGAGGGCCACCCTGCTGGCGACGGGCATCGCCGCGGCGGCCTATGAGAACGGCAATGCGGACTACATCGCCACGGCGAAACGCTGGTGGGACGACATGGCCGGGAAAAAACTCTTCGTCACGGGCGGTGTCGGGGCAGTGCATTTCGACGAAAAGTTCGGCCACGACTACTACCTGCCCACCGACGCCTATCTGGAAACCTGCGCCGCCGTAGGCGTGGGGTTCTTCAGCCAGGCGATGAACCAGCTCACGGGCGACGCGAAATACATGGATGAATTCGAACGCGCGCTATACAACAACGTGCTGGCTGGCGTCGCCGCCTCGGGCAGGCAGTATACCTACCAGAACCCGCTCAACACCGACCGCAGCGAACGCTGGGAATGGCACCCCTGCCCCTGCTGCCCGCCGATGTTCCTCAAGATAGTCTCGGCGACCCCCGAATTCATTTACGCCCGGGACGACAGGACGGTCTATGTCAACCTGTTCATCGGCAGCGATGCCGACATCGCGCTCGGCGACACGCAGGTGCATGTCCGGCAGCAGACCCGATACCCCGTGGACGGAAAGGTCGTCCTCACGCTTACGCCCGAAAAGGCGGCACGCTTCACCGTGAAGGTACGTATCCCGGGCTGGGCCCGCGGCGAGGAAAACCCGTTCGGGTTGTACGTATCCGAAAGCCCGGCCGCGCCGGTGCTCTCGGTGAACGGCACCCCGGTCGAAATCCGCCTCGACAAAGGGTACGCCCTCCTCGACCGGGTCTGGAACCCCGCAGACCGCATCGTGCTGGAACTTCCCGTCGCGCCGCGCCTCGTCCGGGCACATAAAGCCGCCCGGGAGCTGGACGGCATGGCCGCCATCGCGGCCGGGCCGCTGGTATACTGCATCGAGCAGGCGGACAACGCGGATTACGCCCGGCTGAGGCTCGACACGGCCGGCAGCATGGAACTCGGATACCGCAGCGACCTGATGGACGGCACGCCGGTCATCACGGGAACGGCCATCGACGGCAAGGGCGCGAAGAGCACCTTCACGGCCATCCCCTACTACGCCTTCGGCAACCGGGGAAACGGCGGCTACCGCGTCTGGCTGCCGACCCGCTGACAACCCGAACAGCGCGGGCACAAAAAAGCACCGGAAAGGTTCGACGCCTTCCGGTGCTTTTTATTCCCGGCCGCCATCCGGCCGCCCGTTCCCGGGATCAGAAGTTGTAACCCAGCGAAACGAAGAAGCTGCCGTTCTTGGCCTTGACCTCGTCGGCATCCTTCAGGATGTTCAGCAGGCCCAGGTCATACCCGAGGCTGACATTGTAATGCTTCCTGAATGTCACGTTGGCACCGAAGCGCAGGCCCAGGTCGGAGCGTTTGAACATCGCTTCCTCCTCGGCGCCATCCCCCAGGTCGGTGGACTTGAACAGGTCGGCCTTCTCGCCCTTGAACTTCGCCTTGCCATGGATACCGAACCCATAGAAGACACCCGCCAGGGGCTGTATCGAAACGCTCCTGACGTTGAAATGCCAGCTGACCACGACGGGCACCTGCAAATAGAGCATATTGAACTTCACCTTCCCGGACAACTCCTCGTCGAACCCGAAGCCGAAATCGGCCACATTGACCGCTCCGCCGCGCCCCGTCAGATAAAGGCCCGTTTCCAGATAAAGCGGAAGCGCCCGCAGCAGCGGCTGCTGGTAGGCAAAGCCCACATTGTACGACGCACGCGAGTCGAACGAGAAGCTGTTACTGCCCGCGCTCAGGTCGATGCTGGTCACATTCAGTCCGGCGCGCACTCCCATCACGCGGCCCTGGCCGAATGCTGACATGCCGGCGGCAACGGCCAGCAAACAAAGAATAAATTTCTTCATAACTTTAAAATTGTGCCCCGGCTCCCGTGAGGCGTTTAAGTTTGGATTGCCGGAATAGGGAACCGCCGCGCCCGTTTCCATTCCGGAACGGGAAGCGGGTACCCCGCCATTGTTTCATCGGTTGTAAATATAGGCGCATTATGCGATATCCGGAAATAAAATCAATGAATGCCACCCTTTTTCACACGAAAGCCGCATTTTACAGAACCGCATCCGCCTCCGAGGCCGGAAAACCGGGATTTCGGAACGGCATGGTGCGCATAAGAAAAAGATACGGCTTATTTTTCCGACTTTTTTCTTCGTTATGTCTGATGGAATTTCTACCTTTGCCCGCACAACTCGCATCAAGAAAGGATGAAAGTATTTGAAAGTGTCAAGGAGCTCCGTGCAGAGCTGGACAAGGCGGAGCAGTCGGGAATCGGCTTCGTACCGACGATGGGTGCCCTGCATGCAGGACACCGCTCGCTCGTGGAGCGTGCCCGGCGGGAAAACGGCACCGTCGTGGTGAGCGTCTTCGTAAACCCCACGCAGTTCAACGACAAAAACGACCTGAAGCATTACCCCCGCACGCCGGAGGCCGATGCCCGCCTGCTGGAAGAGGCCGGGGCGGATTTCGTGCTGATGCCCTCGGTCGAGGAGATATATCCCCAGCCCGACAGCAGGCAGTTCGATTTCGGACTGATCGACAAGGTGATGGAGGGCGCCACGCGCCCCGGCCATTTCAACGGCGTAGCGCAGGTCGTCAGCCGCCTGTTCGACATCGTGCGCCCCGCACGCGCCTATTTCGGGGAAAAGGATTTCCAGCAGATCGCCGTCATCAAGTCAATGGTGGCCCAGCTGGCGCTTCCCGTCGAGATCGTCGAATGCGCGATCATCCGCGGCGAAGACGGGCTGGCCCTCTCGTCGCGCAACACGCTGCTCGACGCAGCGCACCGGGCCGCAGCGCCGCACATCTACGCCACGCTGCACGCCGCAGTGTCCAAATCGCAGGAGATGACACCTGCCCAGCTCAAGGCGTGGGTCACGGCCGAGGTGGAGCGCAACCCGTTGCTGAAGGTCATCTATTACCAGTCGGTCGACGCACGGACGATGCAGGAGGTCGCCGCTTGGGACGACTCCCCCCGCATCCAGGGCTGCATCGCAGTACAGGCGGGAGATATTCGTTTAATCGACAACATCCGTATCCGATAATGAAATTCCAGATTGAAGTCATCAAATCCAAAATCCACCGCGTGACGGTCACACAGGCCGACCTGAATTACGTGGGGAGCATCACCATCGACGAGGCGCTGTTGGAAGCCGCCAACATCATCGAGGGCGAGAAAGTCCAGATCATGGACATCAACAACGGAGAGCGTTTCGAAACCTATGTCATCAAGGGCGAACGCGCAAGCGGCTGTATCTGCCTCAACGGCGCCGCCGCACGCAAAGTACAGGTGGGCGACGTCATCATCATCGCATCCTATGCGCTGATGGATTTCGAGGATGCCAAGCAGTTCAAACCCTGGGTCATCTTCCCCGACACGGCGACCAACCATCTGATCGGATAATGCATCCGGAGCCGCCGGACGTAAAAAATCTCCCCTAAAGGGAGATTTTTTTGCTATAAATGTTTATATTTGTCGAAGTTAACGCTCTTTTTTTCATCCCGGATAATATGGACATAGCGCTTTCCGTACTCGCATTCCTGTTCTCGATCGTCGGCATCATCGGCTGTATCGTCCCGGCCCTGCCGGGCGTGGTGCTCAGTTACGCAGGGCTTCTGTGCGCCTACTTCACCTCCTATTCGCACATGTCGGCTTCAGCCATATGGATATGGCTGGCCATCACCGTGGCCGTCAGCGTGGCCGATTATTTCCTGCCCGCATGGATGACCCGCAGGTTCGGCGGTTCGCGGGCGGGCGCCATCGGGGCCACGGTCGGCGTATTCGCCGGGTTTTTCATCTTCCCGCCCATAGGCATCATCCTGGGGCCGTTCGTCGGCGCCGTGGCGGGGGAATTGCTCAACGACCGCGGGAACTTCCCGAAGGCAATCCTCGTAGGCTTCGGTTCCTTCCTCTCGTTCGTCGTCGGCACGGGGCTCAAGGTCGTGGCTGCCGTCGGGATGCTCATACACGTCACGGCCGACACATACCCCGCCATACGGGACTGGTTCGCAACTCTATTTTAACCCTTTCGATAATGAAAAAACTCCTACTCTTTGCGGCAGTCATCGCAGCGATGCTGGCCGCGGCTTGTTCTAATTCTAAGTACAAGTACGAAACAGTGAAGGGCGATCCGTTGAACACCAAAATCTACACCCTGGACAACGGGCTGAAAGTCTATATGAGCGTCAACAAGGAGACGCCGCGCATCCAGACCTACATCGCCGTGAACGTGGGCGGCAAGAACGACCCGGCCGAGACCACCGGACTGGCGCACTATTTCGAACACCTGATGTTCAAGGGGACGCAGCAGTTCGGCACATCGGACTTCGCAGCCGAGAAACCGATGCTCGATGAGATCGAAAACCTCTTCGAAGTTTACCGCAAGACCACCGACGAGGCCGAGCGTGCGGCGATCTACCACCGCATCGACTCGATCAGCTACGAGGCTTCGAAAATCGCCATCCCCAACGAGTACGACAAACTGATGTCGGCTATCGGCGCCAACGGCACCAATGCTTTTACGTCGCAGGACATGACCGTATACGTCGAGGACATCCCTTCGAACGAGATCGACAACTGGGCCAGGATCCAGGCCGACCGGTTTAAGAACCCCGTGATCCGCGGCTTCCACACCGAGCTGGAGACTATTTACGAGGAGAAGAACATGTCCCTGACGCAGGACAGCCGCAAAGTCTGGGAGGCCATGGACGCCGCCCTCTTCCCCCACCACCCCTACGGCACGCAGACCGTACTGGGCACGCAGGAACACCTGAAGAATCCCTCGATCACCAATGTCAGGAATTACCACAAGACCTATTACGTGCCCAACAACATGGCCGTCTGCGTATCGGGTGATTTCGATCCCGACGAAATGGTCGCTACGATCGAAAAATATTTCGGCGACATGCAGCCGAACCCCAACCTGCCGAAGCTGCACTTCGAGCCCGAACAGCCGATCACGGCTCCCGTCGTGAAGGAAGTATACGGGCTGGAAGCCGCCAATGTGATGCTGGGCTGGCGCCTGCCTGGCGCGAACGACAAGTCGACCGATATCAGCGACATCGTGGGTTCGATCCTCTACAACGGCCAGGCCGGCCTGATCGACCTCGACCTCAACCAGCAGCAGAAGGTGCTCTCGGCTTACGGCTACGCCTCGACGCAACCCGATTACAGCTCGTTCCTCGTAGCCGGACGCCCCAAGACCGGGCAGTCGCTCGACGAAGTACGCGACCTGCTTCTGGCGGAAGTAGCAAAACTGCGGGACGGGGACTTCGATGAAAACCTGATCGAAGCGACCATCAACAACTACAAAATGCAGCTGATGCGCTCGTTCGAGGAGAACGACAGCCGCGCGATACTCTATGTCTATTCGTTCATCAGCGGAACCGACTGGGCAGACGAAGTCGCACGGATCGACCGCATGTCGAAGATCACCAAGCAGGACATCGTGGACTGGGCCAACAAGTACCTCGGCCCCGAGAGTTACGCCATCGTCTACAAGCGCGAGGGCAAAGATCCCAACGAGCAGAAGATCGCCGCCCCGAAGATCACCCCGATCGTGACCAACCGAGACTCGCAGAGCGAGTTCCTCACCGAGATACAGAACTCGAAGGTCGAGCCTATCGAGCCGGTATTCGTGGACTACAAGAAGGACATGTCGCAGTTCGAGGCGCAGAAGGGCGTCAACGTGCTGTATAAGAAGAACGAAACCAACGACATCTTCACGCTGATCTACGTATTCAACACGGGTACGGAGAACGACCCGGCACTCAACCTGGCCTTCGACTACCTGAGCTACCTCGGAACGGACAAGATGAGCGCCGAGCAGATCGCATCGGAGATGTACGCCATCGCCTGCTCGTTCGGCCTGAGCGCCGGAGCCAACCAGAGCTGGATCGAGGTATCGGGCCTGAGTGAGAACATGGGCAAGGCGATGGAGATCGTCGAAGGGCTGATCGCCGGGGCGCAGCCCAACGAGGAGATCCTGCAAAACCTCAAGGGCGACATGATAAAGAGCCGCGCCGACGCCAAGCTCAACCAGAGCCGTTGCTTCGGAGCGCTCCAGCGTTACATGATCTACGGCAGCGATTTCATCCGCCGCACCACGCTCACCGACCCGGCATTGCAGGGGCTGACCTCGGAACAGCTGCTTGCAAAGATCGGCGACCTGATGGGCAAGCAGCACGAGGTGCTCTACTACGGCCCGCAGGACGAGGCCGAAGTGAAAGCCGCCCTGGCCGCACACCACAAGGTGGCAGCCGACCTCCAGCCGCTGGAAAAAAAGTTCAGCACGCTGCAACCCACCGATGAAAACAAGGTCATGCTTGCCCAGTACGACGCCAAGCAGCTCTACTACATGCAGTATTCGAACCGCGGCGAGAAATTCGACCTCGCAGCCGACCCGCAGATCACCCTCTACAACGAGTATTTCGGCGGGGGCATGAACACCATCGTCTTTCAGGAGATGCGCGAAGCCCGCGGTCTGGCTTACTCGGCATGGGCCAACCTCGCCATCCCGACCAACGCCAAGGGAGACTATTACTACATGGCCTTCATCGCCACGCAGAACGACAAGATGCAGAAGGCCATCGAGGCATTCGACGAGATCATCAACAACATGCCTGAATCGGAAAAGGCGTTCAGCATCGCCAAGGAGGCCCTTATCTCGCGCCTGCGCACCGAGCGCACGGTGAAGGACGGCGTACTGTGGAGCTACATCCGCATGCGCGACCTCGGCCTGACGGAGCCGCGCGGAAAGCAAATCTTCGAGAAGGCGCAGCAGATGACGCTCGCCGACGTCAAGGCCGCACAGGAAAAGTGGGTGAAAGGACGCAAATACGTCTACGGCATTCTGGGCGACATCCAGGATCTCGATCTGAACTACCTCAAGACCCTCGGCCCGATCCAGACCGTGACACAGGAGGAGATTTTCGGGTACTAAACCACCCCTGCTTCCCAATAACGAAAGCCGCCGGTCTCCCGGCGGCTTTTTCGTGCCCGCTCCCGGCCAAAGTACTAAACGGGCAGTCCGGCAAGCCGGCGGGAAATAAAACATCCTGAGCGGAAACGCCGCGAACGAAAACGCCGGGAACGGAAAACGCCGGGAACGCAAGCCACTGGGAAAGGAAAACACCCCTGCCGAAGGTTTTTCCGACAGGGGTGGAATCATAAAACAGGTCTTGACTTCCCACCCGGCCAGAAACCGGACGGGCGCAGGAAACTTCCCGTTTCGCCGGGGAAGAGCCCCGAAGCCCACGCAGCCTCCTGCCGCTAATAGCGGTAGTGCTCGGCTTTGTAAGGGCCGTCGGGATTTACGCCGATATAGTCGGCCTGTTTCCCGGTGAGGTGCGTGAGTTCCACGCCGAGGTTGTCCAGATGCAGGCGTGCCACCTCCTCGTCGAGGTGCTTGGGCAGGCGGTACACGCCCACTTCGAGGTTCTCCTGCCACAGCTCCATCTGCGCAAGGCACTGGTTCGTAAAGGAGTTCGACATCACGAACGAGGGGTGCCCCGTCGCGCAGCCGAGGTTCACCAGACGGCCTTCGGCCAGCACGAAGATCGAGTGTCCGTCGGGGAAGGTGAACTTGTCGACCTGCGACTTGATATTGGTCTTGACGGCCCCCGATTTTTCGAGACGCGCCATCTGGATTTCATTGTCGAAGTGGCCGATGTTGCAAACGATCGCCTGGTCGCGCATCTTCTCCATGTGCTCCAGCGTGATGATGTCGCAGTTGCCCGTGCAGGTGACGTAAATATTGCCTTCGGGGAGTGCGCTCTCGACGGTCTTGACCTCGAAGCCTTCCATGGCGGCCTGCAGGGCGCAGATCGGGTCGATCTCGGTCACGATGACACGTGCGCCGTACGAGCGCATCGAACGGGCGCAGCCCTTGCCCACGTCGCCGTAGCCGCAGACCACGACCACCTTCCCGGCGATCATCACGTCCGTGGCGCGCTTGATACCGTCGGCCAGCGACTCGCGGCAGCCGTAGAGGTTGTCGAACTTCGACTTGGTGCAGGAGTCGTTGACATTGATGGCCGGGACGAGCAGCTCGCCGGCCTCCTGCATCTGGTAGAGGCGGTGTACGCCCGTAGTGGTTTCCTCGCTCACACCCTTCCACTCGGCCACCGTGCGGTGCCATTTGTCCTTGTCTTCGGCAAGGATCGTCCTGAGCGTACCGAGGATCACCTTCTCCTCGTAGGACGAAGGCTCGTAGTCGAGCGTCGAGGCGTCGTTCTCGGCCTTGTACCCTTTGTGGATCAGTAGCGTGGCGTCGCCGCCGTCGTCCACGATCAGCTGCGGGCCCTTGCCGCCGGGGAACGAGAGCGCCATGGCGGTGCACCACCAGTATTCGGGCAGGGTTTCGCCTTTCCAGGCGAAAACGGGAACCCCGGCCGCGGCGATGGCCGCGGCGGCATGATCCTGCGTCGAGAAGATGTTGCACGAGCACCAGCGCACGTCGGCGCCCAACTCGACGAGCGTCTCGATGAGCACGGCGGTCTGGATGGTCATGTGCAGCGACCCCATCACGCGCACGCCTTCCAGCGGCTTCTGCGGGCCGTATTTGCGGCGCACGGCCATCAGTCCCGGCATCTCGTGCTCGGCGATCTCAATCTCTTTACGCCCCCACTCGGCCAGCGACATGTCGGCCACCTTGTAGGGCATTGTCAAATCCAAATACATAGTATTATCTTTTAATTCCAATATATATTCCTTGTCCCTGGCGATCTGCGCCCGAAGCTCCCCGATCGTCGCGAAACGACGTTCGTCACGAATCTTACGCACCAGTTCTACGCGCAGGGTACGGCCGTAGAGCGAACCTCCGAACCCGAAGATATGGGTTTCCAGATGGCGGACGGCTCCGCCGACCGAAGGGTTGCTGCCCAGGTTGGACATCGCGTCGTAAAGCGTCCCGTCCACCTCCGCGCGGGAATAATAGACCCCGTCCGCGGCCGTCACGGAATCAGGCACGGCCATGTTTGCCGTCGGGAATCCCAACTCGCGCCCGAGCCGGCGTCCGTGTTCCACTACGCCCTCTATCGTCACCCCGGCCATCAGATTTTCTCGGTCAGTTTACGCACCAGCCGGAACTGCGAGAAGAACTCCTTAGCAAAGACACGCAGTACGGTATAGGAAGGGATTGCCAGCAGCATGCCGAGGATTCCGGCCATCGACCCGGCGATGAGGATTACAAGGAAGATTTCGAGCGGATGGGCCTTGACACGCTCGGAATAGAGCGTCGGCTGCACCACAAAATCGTCGATCCCCTTGAGGATCAGCAGCGAACCTGCGATTATAAAAGCAGTATGCCCCACGGTCATCCCCCCGATCGGGGTTACGATACCCACGAAGACGGAAACGATACCGCCGATCAGCGGCCCGGCATAGGGCACCACGTTCATCACGCCCATCACAAGGCCGATGAACGCAGCGTCAGCCGCCTTCATGCCGAAGGCCATCATCGTGAGCGACACGGCGACCATCAGCATCAGGCTTTCCGAGAGAATACCCGTGAAGTAGCGGGCCAGCAGCAGCGTGACGGAATCGAGTGCGCGGGTGATATTCTCGTGGTAACGCTCGGGGAACATGGCCGTCACCATGGCATAGAACAACCCTTCGTCCCGGAGGAAAAAGAAGGTGATGAACGTAATGGAGAAAATGGCGATAACCGACGAGAGCACCACGTTGACGATCGAGGAGAACACCGAATTGAGCGATTCGATGTCGATAATCTGCTTGAGCGCCGATGCGAGCGCCTCCGAAAGGGAGAACGTGCTTTCGGGCACGGCGAAGAACTCATGCAGGTATCCCTGTGCTTGGGCTATCGGCTCCTCGATGCTTTGCACGACGGCGGCGAAATCGAGGTTCGACAGCTGGTAAATCTTATTGAACACAAGCGGCACGAACAGCGAGCACAGCGTGGCCAGCACCACCCAGATGACGATCAGTGTCACCAGCGCAGCCAGCCAGCGGGGCACTTTCCAGCCCTTGATATGCAGCGCCGCGAGGCGTTTCACGAGCGGATTGCCCACGACGGCCAGCACGGCGGATATGAGTATGTATACGACGATCGAACTGAAATACCAGACCAGAAAGAGGACGGCCGCAGCTACGGCCGCGCCCGCGATGAACTTCAGGAAGGTCTGGGGAGTCGTTTTCATCCTTCGGGAGTGGGGTTAAATCTTATGCAGGCGTGCGATGGGGGTCTGCGAACCCACGACGGGATCGCCGATCTCGACCAGCAGTTCGCTGTCCTTGGGTACCAGGACATCGACGCGCGAGCCGAATTTGATGAAGCCGCAGACGCTGTTCTGCTCCACAGGCTCACCGACTTTCATGTAGGAGATGATGCGGCGTGCAATCAGGCCCGCAATCTGGCGGAAAAGCACCTTCCGGCCGGAGGCCATCCTCACGACGGTCGTCGTGCGTTCGTTCTCGGTCGACGACTTGGGATGCCATGCCACCAGAAAACGCCCCGGATGGTATTTGAAATACTCGACCGTGCCCCCGACCGGCACCCAGTTCATATGGACATTGGTCACGGACATGAAGATCGATATCTGCAACATCTCCTCGTTCAGGTATTCGGTTTCCTTCACGACCTCCGTCACGACCACGCGGCCGTCGCAGGGAGAGAAAACCAGGTCGGCATCGTGTATCCGCACACGGCGGGGTTCCCGGAAAAACGCGACGATAAAGAACCAGAACAACAGCAAAAGCACGGCGCTCACCCACAACAGCGAAATATTCGAATCGCTGACCAGCAGGTGATAGATCAGCCAAAATATAAATACACAGACGGCACCCGAGATACAGATAATCTTGTAGCCTTCCTTATTTATCCTCATAACTCTTTTTTAGGTTTGCAGTTACATCACAAAAAGCATATAGACGAATACGAACGGCGCCGAGAGCAGCATGGCGTCGAAACGATCCAGCACCCCGCCGTGGCCGGGGATCAGCCGCCCCGAATCCTTTACGCCGGCAGCCCGCTTGAACATCGACTCCACCAGGTCGCCCAGCACGCCCGAAACGGCGGCGACCAGCGCCAGACCGGCCCAAACCCACATATTCCCGTCCAGCACCCGTGCGGCCACGATGCCCATGACGACGGCACCGGCGATCCCGCCGAAGAACCCCTCCCAGGATTTCTTGGGCGAAAGGCGTTCGCAAAGGCGGTGGCGTCCGACGGACATCCCCACCAGGTAGGCGAAGACGTCGTTGGCCCAGATGATGAAGATGTAGGCGACCATCACCCAAGGGTTCCAGGTATCGCTGCCGAGGATGGGAATATAGCACATCAGCGACAGGGGCAATGCCACGTAGCAGACTCCCATGAGCGTCGTGCCGATCCCGGAGGCCGGGTTTTCACCCCTGCGGTAGAGTTCGCAGATGAACATGGCGGGCAGGAGCAGCAACAGGAACGCCAGCCCGCAGCCGAAGGCCTGCCGGGCAACGCCGAGAATCTCGCGGATGTCGTCCGAGACGAACGCTAAATTGAGCGCGAAAAGCACGATACCCGCAACAAGCCCTACGACTCTCTGCGGCGCATTGCCTTGTTTCCCGGCCAGCGTATAGAACTCGTACATGCCGCCCACGAGCAGCACCGCGAGCAACGCGCCGAAGCTCCACTGCGACCAGACGATCGCCCCCAGTACCACCGCTGCCAGGACAAGGCCGCTCAGCGTGCGTACCACGAGGTTTTTCATAGTTTCATTCATCAGTTAATGCGGGTTAGGTGTCTTATTCGGTCTTGGAAATCGCGGCGGCCGTATTGCCGTCGGCAGGGGCTTCGGGCGTCTCCGTCTGTACAACCGCGGGAGCGCCCTCTTCCGGGGCGGGCTTCGCCGCCAGGGCTGCAGAAGCCTCGGGCTCCCCCTTCGCGGCGGCTCCGTCAGCCTTGGCTTTGGCCTCGGCCTCCTTCCGCTCACGCAGGATGTCTTTCTTGCGGCGGCCGAAGATACGCTCCACGTCCTCGGTGAAGACCACTTCGCGCTCCAACAACAGTTCGGCCAGCTCTTTCAGGCCGTCGGCATGCTCACGGAGCACTTTCTCGGCCATCTCGTAAGCCTTCCCGATGACGAGTTTGGCCTCGGCGTCGATCTGCTGCGCGGTCAGTTCCGAATAGGGCTTCGTGAACGCCATGTCGCTCTGCCCCGTGGAATCGTAATAGCTCAGCGTCCCGACATTTTCACTCATGCCATAATAGGCTACCATGGCATAGGCCTGCTTGGTGACACGTTCCAGGTCATTGAGCGCCCCGGTCGATATTTCGCCGAAGGTCAGCTGCTCCGAAACACGTCCGCCGAGCGTGGCGGCCAGCTCGTCCATCATCTGCTCGCGCGTGGTGATCTGCCGCTCTTCGGGCAGGTACCAGGCTGCGCCGAGCGCCTTGCCGCGCGGGATGATCGTCACCTTGATCAGCGGGCTGGCATTCTCGAGTATCCAGCTCACCGTGGCGTGGCCCGCCTCGTGGTAGGCGATCACACGCTTTTCCTCGTCGGTGATGATCTTATTCTTGCGTTCGAGGCCGCCCACGATGCGGTCGATGGCTGCCAGGAAGTCCTCCTTCGAAATGAATTTCTTGTTGTGGCGCGCAGCGATCAGCGCGGCTTCGTTGCAGACATTTGCAATGTCGGCACCCGAGAATCCGGGGGTCTGGCGGGCCAGGAACGACCGGTCGAGCTGAGGATCGAGCTTCAGCGGACGCAGGTGGACGTTGAAAATCTCCTCACGTTCCTTGACGTCAGGCAATCCCACCTCGATCTGGCGGTCGAAACGGCCGGCGCGCATCAGCGCCTTGTCGAGGATGTCGGCACGGTTCGTGGCCGCAAGGACGATCACGCCCGTATTGGTCTGGAAGCCGTCCATCTCCGTGAGGAGCTGGTTAAGCGTATTCTCACGCTCGTCGTTGCCCGAGAACCCGGCATTCTTGCCGCGGGCGCGGCCGATGGCGTCAATCTCGTCGATGAAAACGATGCACGGCGCCTTCTGCTTGGCCTGTTCGAACAGGTCGCGGACACGCGAAGCACCCACGCCGACGAACATCTCCACGAAGTCGGAACCCGAAATCGAGAGGAACGGCACGTTGGCCTCGCCTGCGACGGCCTTCGCCAGCAGGGTCTTACCCGTCCCCGGAGGGCCTACGAGCAGCGCTCCCTTGGGAATTTTGGCACCCAGTTCCTTATATTTGTCGGACTTCTTGAGGAAATCCACGATCTCCATGATCTCGACCTTGGCCTCCTCCAGCCCAGCCACATCCTTGAACGTGACGCGTTTGGAGTTATCCTTGTCGAACACCTGCGCCTTGGCCTTGCCCACGTTCATGATGCCGCCGCCCGCACCGCCTCCGGCACCGCGCGACATCGAACGCATGACGAAAATCCACACGCCGATAATCAGCACCCACGGCAGCAGGTTGATCAGCACGTTCGTCCAGTCGTTGGCCTTGTTTTCATAGACCACGGGAACGACTTGCCCGGACTGCTGCTCGGCGGCTTTCAGGTCTTCACGGAACGAGTCGACCGACCCGATCGTGAAGAGGAGCTGCACACCCGTCTCGGGAAGCCGGCGAAAGCGTTTGTCTACCGTATCCCTGCGGTACTGCTCGACCGCTTCTTTTTTCAGGAATACCTGCGCCTGGTCGCGGTTGACGACCTGGATCTTCTCCACCTCGCCCTTTTCGACCATCCGTTCGACGGTAGCCCAGTCGCTGGGCACGGGCGTGTCGTTGACATCCCCGAAGACGTAGTAGCCGATAATGAACGCGCCGATCAGACCGTAGAGCCACAGCATCGACGGTCGCGACATGTTCATATTCATCTTATTATTGTTCTTGCGTTGATTTGCCATATTTAAAATTACTCTTCGTATTCATATTTGGTCATCGGCGCATCGGCCCACAACTCTTCAAGCCGGTAAAACCCGCGCAGTTCGGTCTGGAAAATGTGCACCACCACGTCCACATAGTCCATGGCGATCCACACGGCATTCTGCTGCCCCTCGATACGCCAGACCTTTTCGCCCAGCACTTCGAGCACCTTCTCTTCGATGCCCGCGGCGATGGCCCCTACCTGCGTCGTGGAATCGGCGTTGCACACAATGAAACGGGAACATATCGCCCCGTCGAACCCCGAAAGGTCGAGCGATACAATATTCTTACCCTTTTTATCTTCAATCGCACCAACGATAGTTTCGATCAGTTTATCCATAAATAGTCAATAGGTGTCTATAACCTTGCAAAGGTACGAAAAGAGAATGATATTTGAAAATTAAGCCCCGTAAAAAAAGCAGCCGGACGGGCGACAATCGCAGAAGTCCGCACTTTTATCCGCCACAGCGCCGTTACAGCGGATTAATTCTTAATTATATGCCCGAGCCCCTCCCCTGTAAACGGCGGGTGCCCGGCAATCGTATCGCCGGGCACCCTGCCGTTTACAGGCATCCGCCTACCCCTTTACTTCGGGTATATTGGCCATGATCGTGTCGGTCAGGGCCTTGATGATCGAACTCTTGACGTACGTGCGGCGTACCGCCACGGCGATCTTACGCGACGTGGCACCTTTGGCGAGCATCTTCAGCCGGTCGTGGTGATCCGCGGGGATGTACTCGATGGCCATTTCGGGGATGATCGTCAGGCACGACGTGCAGTCGACAATGCGCATCAGCGTATCGAGCGACCCCGACTCGAAGGAGTAGTGCGACGGCATGTCGCGCTTGGCCTGGCACAGCTCAATGATCTGGTCACGCATACAATTTCCGGCGCTCAGGATCACCAGGTCTTTCAGGTCGATGTCCTCGATGCGGATGTTCTGCCGTTCGTACAACGGGTTTTCGGGCGAAACATAGGCGAAAAAACGGTCGTTGAAAAGTTCCTGTTCGAGGATACCGTCGCCACACGTGCCGCTGGCGACAAGTGCCGCGTCGATCCGGTCGCGCTTGAGCGCCTCGACGATGTCCGAAGTGACCATCTCCGAGATTTCCAGTTCCACCTTCGGGTAATCGCGCACGAAATCCGGGATGAACTTGTGCAGCAGGTAGGGCGCGATGGTCGGGATGACGCCCAGACGCAGTTTACCCGAAGTTTCGCCCTTCAGTTCGGCGACCGACTCGCGGATATTGTTGTAGGCCCGCAGCGTTTCCCGGGCGCGATCCAGCACCACTTCGCCGGCCTCGGTCGGGATCACGGGTTTCTTCGAACGGTCGAGCAGCACGACGCCCAGCTCCTCTTCGAGCGCCTTCACCTGCATGCTCAGCGACGGCTGGGTCACGAAACAATGCTCTGCGGCCAGCGAAAAGCTACCGCAGTTCGCCACCGCCAGGAGGTATTCAAGTTGAATTATAGTCATAGTAGCCGATTATTTCAATACACAAAAATATAAAATAAATCTATAACAGACAACTTTATTAGGTCACCCGCGCGGTTTTTCGTAAGTTTGCCCACAAAATATATATAAAGTTTTATGGGAAAGATCATTCTTACCGGCGACCGTCCTACGGGCCGGCTCCACTTGGGACACTACGTCGGTTCCCTGCGCCGCCGCGTCGAACTGCAGGAATCGGGCGAATTCGAACGCATATTCATCATGATAGCCGACGCGCAGGCCCTGACGGACAACGCCGACAACCCCGAGAAAGTGCGCCAGAACATCATCGAAGTGGCGCTCGACTACCTTTCGGTCGGCCTCGATCCGAAAAGGTCTACCCTTTTCATCCAGTCGCAAATCCCGGAGCTCTGCGAGCTCTCGTTCTACTATATGAACCTGGTGACCGTGCAGCGCCTGCAACGCAACCCGACCGTGAAGGCCGAGATTCAGCTGCGGGGCTTCGCCGAAGGCGCCGCCGAGGGCGACACGCAGCAGAAGCAGGGCATCCCCGTGGGCTTCTTCACCTACCCCATCAGCCAGGCGGCCGACATCACGGCATTCAAGGCCACGACCGTCCCTGCGGGCGAAGACCAGGAGCCGATGATCGAACAGACCCGCGAGATCGTCCACAAGTTCAACACGGTATACGGCCCGGCACTCGTCGAGCCCGAGATCCTGCTGCCGGAGAATGCGGTCTGCATGCGCCTGCCGGGCACCGACGGCAAGGCCAAGATGTCGAAATCGCTCTGCAACTGCATCTACCTCTCGGACAGCGCCGACGAGGTGAAGAAGAAAGTCATGGGGATGTATACCGATCCCGACCATCTGCGCGTCGAAGACCCCGGCAAGGTGGAGGGCAACACGGTATTCACCTACCTCGATGCCTTCAGCCGCCCCGAGCATTTCCCGAAATATCTGCCCGACTACCCGTCGCTGGACGAGCTGAAGGCGCATTACCGCCGCGGCGGCCTGGGCGACGTGAAGGTCAAGAAATTCCTGATCGCTGTGCTCAACGAGACACTGGAGCCGTTCCGCGAACGCCGCAAATACTACGAAGGCCGCATCGAAGAGGTCTACGAGATTCTCCGCACCGGTTCGGAGGCAGCCCGGCAAATGGCCTCGCAGACACTCGACGACGTGAAGCGCGCCATGAAAATCAACTATTTCGACGACAAACGGCTCATCGCCGAACAAGCCGAGCATTTCGCTCGCAAACAATAGGATGCAGTTACGCACCGAGCATATCTACCGCGAGTTCCTCCGCCTGACCCGGCGGTTGAGCAACAGCCAGATCATGATGCTGCTGGCTGTCGTGGTCGGTATACTCGCCGGACTGGGCACCTACCTGTTCGAAATACTGCTGCACGGCATCAAGAGCGGACTGATACGCTGGTTCCCGGTGGACAGTGCGCATCTTCTGTTCCTGATCTACCCCGCCATCGGCATCATACTCGCCACGCTGTTCGTAAAATACATCGTGCGCGACAATATTTCGGAGGGCGTAACACGCGTGCTCTACGCCATGTCGAGCCGCAACTCGCGCATCCCGGGGCACAACTGCTGGACGTCGATCGTAGGCGGCGCCACGACCATCGGGTTCGGCGGTTCGGTGGGCCCCGAGGCACCGATCGTACTGACGGGCGCGGCTATCGGCTCGAACGTCGGGCGGCTGGCGCGCCTCAATTACAAACACACCACGCTGCTGCTCTGCTGCGGTGCCGGTGCGGCGCTGGCGGCCATCTTCAAAGCCCCGATCACGGGCGTGGTCTTCGTGCTGGAGATCCTGATGCTCGACATCACGGCCGGGTCGGTGATCCCGCTGCTGATCGCCTCGATCACGGCCACGACGATGGCCTTCATGCTGCGCGGCTTCGACCCCATACTGGCCGTGACGCTCCAGCCGCAGGACGCCTTCGAGCTGTGGCAGATACCGCTTTTCATCCTGCTGGGCGTATGCTGCGGGCTGATGTCCTGGTATTTCACCTCGACCAACCTGCGCGTGGGCAACTTCTTCCGTAAGATCGACAGCCAATATAAGAAATGGCTCGTCGGCGGCGCCGTGCTGGGCATCCTGATCTTCATCTTCCCGCCGCTCTACGGCGAAGGCTACGAAGGGTTCATGTCGCTGATGCACGGCCGCGCACAGGAGTTGTTCGACAATTCGCTCTTCTACCGGTTCCGGGAGATCGATTGGGTGGTCATCCTCTTCGTCATCGCCACGATGTTCTTCAAGGTCATTGCCATGGCCTCGACCAACGCCGCGGGCGGCGTGGGCGGAACCTTCGCGCCGTCGCTGTTCGTGGGGGCGTTCACGGGGGCTTCGATCGCCCTGCTGTGCAATGCATTTTTCGACTGGGACGTCTCGGTCGTCTCGTTCACGCTGGTGGGCATGGCCGGCGTGATGTCGGGCGTGATGAAGGCGCCGCTGACCTCGATCTTCCTCATCGCGGAGCTTTCGAACGGCTACGGGCTGTTCATCCCGCTGATGATCACGGCCTGCATCTCGTTCGCCGTGGACTACTACCTCGACCCCGACTCGATCTACACCAAGCAACTGCGCCAGCGGGGCGAACTGCTCACGCACGACAAAGACCAGTCGGTATTCGTCTTCCTGAAGCTCGACGATCTGATGGAGACCGATTTCCTGCGCATCAAGGAGAATTTCACACTGGGCGACATCGTGCACATCATCTCGACGGCACGCCGCAACATCTTCCCCGTGATCGACAACTTCGGACACCTGCTGGGCGTCGTCCAGCTGGACGACCTGCGCGAGGACATGTTCAAACACGAAAAATACGGGCATCCGATCTCCGACTACATGATCCAGCCCCCGGACAAAATCCTCGAACACGAGTCGATACAGGGCGTCATGGAGAAATTCGAGGACAAGCATACCTGGATGCTGCCCGTGGTCGACAAACAAAACCGCTACCTGGGCTTCATTTCCAAATCGCGCATCTTGAACGCCTACCGCGAACAGCTGGTGAAAATACAGCAGTAAACCGGGGTTTAGCACCGTATCTTCGATACAATCCCCATAGTCACTCCGAACCTCCCGTTGAAAAGGGAGGCTTTCCCCGACGATAAACCTACGGCAATATGACGACAGAAAATCCCTATCCCTGGGCCGACGGCATGGACTGCGCGGTTACGGTATGCGACACCGGGGGCACGATCCTCTACATGAACGACAAGGCGCGCACGACCTTCGCCCGGCACGGCGACATGGTCGGCAAAAACCTCTTCGACTGCCACGGCGAGCGGTCGCGCGAAATCATCCGCCGCCTGCTCACCGACGGGGGCACGAATGTCTATACGATCGAGAAAAACGGCGTCCGCAAAATGATCTACCAGACAGCCTGGCGCGTGGACGGCGTCGTGGGCGGACTGGCAGAAATCTCGATGGAGATTCCTGCCGAGATGCCGCACCACATCCGCAACTGATTCCGGAAAGGAGAAGCACCAGGGGTGCAGGGGTTCCCCCGAGCCGGATTACGACTCCCGGACTACCATTTTCGGACTACGACTCCCGGACTACGCCCCCCGGTATCATGAATTCGGGGTACAGCTTCCATCCCATACCCGATTCCCGGGGTTCAGGGTGTGCGTGCCCGGGAATTCGGGATACATCCGGAGCCGCCCTGCGCAATTCCGCCCCGGTAAATCATACCGCCGAACAAAATTTTTAGAGGGTCTAAAAGACCCTCTAATTTTTATGCCGCAAAAATTTTGTCGTGTTTATTTGCTAAAATGTAAAATACACTTTACATTTATCCTGTCTCAAACCTTTAAACAACCACGTTATGACAAAGGAATTACTACTTCCCCACAGTTTTAAGAAAATCGGCTGGGTCATCCTGATCCCGACGTTGCTGTTGGGCGTACTGATGCTCATCGACGGCTTCAACGGCTACCCGACCTACCTGATGCCGGCCGAAGGAACGGCCTGCTACGAAACGCTCTGCTCGGCAACGACAGGCCGTGCGCTGAACAACATCGCTCTGGTGGGCATCTGCATCGGCGGGATATTCGTAGCCTGCTCCCGCGAACGGATCGAGGATGAAATGATCTCCCGCATACGGCTGAACGCCCTGCTGACGGCACTTTACGTCAACTATGCCCTGCTTATCGCCACGGCGCTATGCACCTACGACCTCAGTTTCCTCTACGTCATGATCTACAACCTGCTCACCATGCTGCTGATATTCCTCGCGGTATTCCGCTGGAAACTGTGGCGTCTGAAACACGCGGTCGCAGATGAAGAATAGGATCCGGGTCGAACGCGCCGAAGTGCGCATGACCCAGCAGCAGTTGGCCGATGCCATCGGCGTAAGCCGCCAGACCGTAAACGCCATCGAGGCCGGGCGCTTCGTCCCCTCGACGGTACTGGCACTGAAGATCGCCCGGATCTTCGGCAAACCCGTCGAACAGGTTTTCCAGCTCGAAGAGGGGGACTGACCGCGGAGACATACCGGCAGACAAGACACGCGGGGACGGTACCGCATGGTACCGTCCCCTTTGTTTTCACGGCAGGCGCTCCGTTCCGAACAGACCGTCCCCGTCTATGCGGCGTGACGCAGTTGCGAAAGCCCTATAACTTGATGTCGTAAATCTGGATCACGCCCTGCAACTTCCCTGCATCGTCGGTGACGAGCAGCGACGTGACCTTGTTACGGGTCATCATCTTCTCGGCCTCGATCAGTTTCTTATCCGCGGAGATGGTTTTCGGGTTGGGCGTGGCGATATCGGCGGCCTTGATATTGAAAAACTCGGCGCGGCGGCGCTCCATCGCACGGCGCACGTCGCCGTCGGTCACGATGCCCTCGATCCTCTCGCCGTCGCAGATGATGATGAGCCCCAGCCCGCCCTTGCTGATGGCGTGGATCATATCCGTCGCCGAGCAGTCGGGCGCCACGACCGGGAGGTCGTGCGAACGCATCACGTTGCCCACGGTCATCAGCAGGCGCCGCCCGAGGCTGCCGCCCGGATGCAGGCGTGCGAAATCGACGCTCGTAAAGCCCCGCATCTGCATGAGCGACACGGCCAGCGCATCGCCCATGGCGATCTGCGCCGTGGTCGAGGTCGTCGGCGCGAGGTGCAGGATGCAGGCTTCCTCTTCGACGCTCACGTCGAGATGGATATCGGAATTCTTCGCCAGCGCCGATTCGGGGTTGCCCGTCATCGACACCAGCTTGTTGCCGTTGGAGTGGATGAAAGGCACGATCTTCAGGATTTCGTCGGTCTCGCCCGAATAGGAGAGCGCCAGCACGACGTCGTCCTTCGAGATCATCCCCAGATCGCCGTGGAAGGCCTCGCCGGGGTGCAGGAAGAAACTCGGGGTTCCGGTCGAGGCCAGCGTCGCGGCGATCTTGCGCCCGACGAGCCCCGACTTGCCCATGCCGGTGACGATGCATTTGCCGCTGCATGCGAGGATCAGCTCCACGGCATCGGCGAAATTGTCACCCAAGGTCTCCTTCATGTGCTTGAGCGCCAGCATCTCGGTATTGATGGCCTTGCGGGCCAGGTCGAGGATCTGCGCTTTGGTGGTATCGGTCATTATAGCAAGGTTTTAATGAGATTCTCCAGATCGTCGAGTTGCAACATGTTGGGGCCGTCGCTCCTGGCGCAGTCGGGGCAGGGGTGCACTTCGAAGAAGAAGCCGTTGGCACCGAACGCCCGGGCCGCCCGGGCCATGGCCGGCACGAACTCGCGGTTGCCTCCCGTCGTACCGCCCGCACCGCCGGGACGCTGCACCGAATGGGTACAATCCATCACCACGGTCTGCGCGATGCGCAGCATGTCGGGGATATTGCGGAAATCGACCACCAGATTGTTGTAACCGTAGATATTGCCGCGTTCGGTGAGCCATATTTCCGAAGCCCCCGCATCGCGCGCCTTCTCATAGGGGTACTGCATGTCCAACCCCGAAAGGAACTGCGCCTTTTTGATATTCACGGTCTTGCCCGTCCTGGCCGCGGCGGTGAGCAGGTCGGTCTGCCGGCAGAGGAAGGCCGGGATCTGGATCACGTCGACGACCTCGCCCACGGGCGCGGCCTGCCACGCCTCGTGGATGTCGGTCAGCAGACGCAGCCCCCATTTCGCCCGCACATCGGCGAGCATACGCACCCCCCGTTCGAGTCCGGGGCCGCGGAACGAGGAGATCGAGGTGCGGTTGGCCTTGTCGAACGAGGCCTTGAAGATAATATCCGTCCCGAGGGCCTTGTTGATCGCCACGAGGCGTTCGGCCACGGTGTCGAGTAACTCGGCGGATTCGATGACGCAGGGGCCGGCGATGAATTTCATAGCTGTCATTTTATAAATTCCGGATGGTGTGACAAAAACTCCTCGGCACGTGCGAGGTCTTGGGGCGTGTCGATGCCGATGGTCTCGACGTCGGTGATGCCCACGCCGATCCTGTAGCCGTTTTCGAGCCAGCGGAGCTGCTCGAGCGACTCGGCCTTTTCGAGCGTGGACTGCGGCAGCGCCGTGACGGCACGCAGCACCTCCGTGCGGAAGGCATAGAGGCCGATGTGCTTGTAGAACGTATGGTGCGCAAGCCACTGCGAGCGTTCGACGCCGCGCAGGTAAGGGATGACCGAACGCGAAAAATAGATGGCCCGCGACTGCGCATCGAGCACCACCTTCGGCGAATTGGGGTTTTCCAGCGCGGCCAGGCCGTCCGCCTCGGCAAAGGGTTTCACGAGCGTGGCAATGTCCGTCGCGGGATCGTCGAAGCAGCGCTTCACGGCTTCGAGCTGCGACGCCCGGATGAAAGGCTCGTCGCCCTGCACGTTGACGACCACGTCGTAGGGTTTCCCCTGCTTGAGGTAGGCTTCCCAGCAACGGTCGGTGCCACTCTTATGGTCTGCCGAGGTCATCTCGGCCTTGCCGCCGAACGCCAGCACGGCATCGTAAATCCGCTCGTCGTCCGTGGCGACCACGGCATCGTCCAGTACGCCCGCCACCTGCTCGTAGACCCGCCGGATAACGGGTTTCCCGCCCAGCACGGCCAACGGTTTGGCCGGGAAGCGGGTCGACGCATAACGCGCCGGTATGATTGCGATAAATTTCATCGGCAGAGGAATTGATCCATAAAATTAAAAAAGTAAAAGGTGAAAAACAAAACTTTCCACCTTTTACTTCTTTCGGGCTGCTATATGAGCGCCTGTTTCAGCACTTCGTCGTTGGTCTTCACGTAATGGAAGGTCAGTCCGTCGATGTATTCGGGCTTGATCTCGGCGATGTCCTTGCGGTTCTCCTCCGAGAGGATCAGCTCGTTGATCCCGGCGCGTTTGGCCGCCAGAATCTTCTCCTTGACGCCGCCCACCGGCATCACACGGCCGCGGAGCGTCGTCTCGCCCGTCATGGCGATACGATCCCGGACTTTCCGCCCCGTGTAGGTCGAAACGATCGAGGTCACCATCGTAATGCCGGCCGAAGGGCCGTCCTTCGGGATCGCACCCTCGGGGACATGGATGTTGATGTCGTTCTTCTCGAACAGTGCGGGGTCAATGCCCAGCTCCTTGCTGTGCGCCATCACCCACTCGTGGGCGATCGTAGCGGACTCCTTCATCACATCGCCCAGGTTACCCGTAAGGCTGACCTTGCCCTTGCCGGGCGTCAGCACCGACTCGATGTAGAGGATGTCGCCGCCGACCTCCGTCCAGGCCAGGCCCGTCACAACGCCTGTCATGCCGCCCACCTCGTACTCCTCCTTGAGGAACTTGGGCATGCCGAGGATCTTTTCGACCTCCCGGGCCGAAACCTCCGGGGCAAACACCTCGTCGAAGGCGATCTGCTTGGCACGGGCGCGGGCGATCTTGGCCAGCAACTTGTCGAGCGAGCGGACACCCGACTCGCGGGTATAGCCGGCGATGATGCCTTCGACTACCTCGGGGGCCATCGTGAGCTCCTGCTCCTTGATGCCGTGCGCCTCGCGCTGCTTGGGCAGCAGGTGGTCGAGGGCAATGCGCACCTTCTCCTCGATCAGGTAGCCGGGGATATTGATCATCTCCATGCGGTCGCGCAGCGCCGGTGCGATGTTGGCGATATTGTTGGCCGTGGCGATGAACAGCACTTTCGACAGGTCGTACTCCATGTCGATGTAGTTATCGTGGAAGGTGGTGTTCTGCTCCGGGTCGAGCACCTCGAGCAGCGCGCTCGACGGGTCGCCGTGGTTCGAAACGGTCACCTTGTCCACCTCGTCGAGGATGATGACCGGGTTGGACGAACCGCAGCGCTTGATGGTCTGGATGATCCGTCCCGGCATGGCGCCGATGTAGGTGCGGCGATGCCCGCGGATTTCCGACTCGTCGTGCAGGCCGCCGAGCGAGATACGCCCGAACTTGCGGCCCAGCGCCGCCGCCACCGACTTGCCCAGCGAGGTCTTACCCACACCCGGAGGGCCGTAAAGGCAGAGTATCGGGGATTTGAGGTCGCCCTTGAGCTTGATGACGGCCAGGTGTTCGAGGATACGCTCCTTGACCTCCTCCAGCCCGAAATGGTCGCGGTCGAGCTGCTCGCGCGCGCAATTCAGATCGAGATTGTCCTTGGTTACCTCGTTCCACGGGAGTTCCAGCAGCAGTTGCAGGTAGGTCATCTGCACCGAATATTCGGCCACGGCGGGATTCAGCCGCTCGACCTTCTGCAACTCTTTCTCGAAGGTTTCGCCGACCTCCTTGGGCCAGTTCTTCTTCTTGGCCTCCTCGCGCATCTTCTCGATGTCGGCATCGGCGCCGTCGCCCAGTTCGTCCTGGATCGTACGCATCTGCTGCTGCAGGTAATAGTCGCGCTGCTGCTTGTCGATCTCCTGCTTCACGCGCTCCTGTATCTGGTTCTTCAGCTCGGCCAGCTGCTGTTCGCGGATCAGTATTTCGAGCAGCTTGCGGGCTCGGGCCAGCAGGCCGGGGGCCTCCAGCAACGACTGGCGGTCTTCGTCCGTAAGCTCCATGTTCGAGCAGATGAAATTGATGATGCCGCGCTTGGAGTCGATGTTCTTGATGGCGAAGGCCGCCTCCTTGGGCATCGACGGCGAAACGTTGATGATGTTGAGCGCCACGTCGCGGATCGAATCCACGAGGGCCTCGAACTCGATGCTCTTCAGGTCGGGCGTCGTATCGCGCAGGGCGGTCACCCGGGCCCGGAAATAGGGCTCGGTCGTTATGTATTCGCGTATTTCGATCTTCTCCAGGCCGTTCAGGATCACCGTGAGGTTCCCGTTGGGCATTTCGAGGATTTTGATGATGCGCGCTGCGGTGCCGACCTTGTACATGTCGTCCGGCGCGGGGTCTTCGACGTCGCTCTCGCGCTGCAACACGGCGCCCAGGATGCCGCCTTCGGCATTCACGGCACGTACGAGGCTGATGCTCTTGTCGCGTCCCACGGTGATCGGGGTGATCGCACCGGGGAAGAGCACCGAACTGCGCAGCGTAAGGATCGGGATGATCTCCGGCACTTCGACCTCCTCGGCAACCTCGTCGCCGCCGGTCACGATCGGAATCACGTGGTGTTTGCCGTCGAGCAGCTCGGGAAGCAGGCTCGCATCTTCGACTTCGATGGTTTCGATTATCTTATCTTTTTTACTCATAGTTTACAGATACAAATATATAATGGTGCAAAGGTAACGATTTTTTATAGATATTTATTTTATCTTTGACAGAATGTTAATAACTTTGCAGGCCAAATAACGAAGCAAAACATTCACACCTTTCCTTTATGCAAATCGCTGATAAATATTCGCCGCAGGAGATCGAACAGAAATGGTACGACTACTGGATCGACAACCGGCTGTTCCATTCGGAACCCGACGGACGCGAACCCTACACGATCGTCATCCCGCCGCCCAACGTGACCGGCATGCTCCACATGGGGCACATGCTCAACAACACGTTGCAGGACGTGCTGATCCGCCGTGCCCGCATGTCGGGCAAAAACGCCTGCTGGGTGCCTGGCATGGATCACGCGTCGATCGCCACGGAGGCGAAAGTCGTGGCGATGCTGCATGAAAAGGGCATCGAGAAGTCGTCGCTTTCGCGCGAGGAATTCCTCGAATACGCCTGGGAGTGGAAGGAAAAATACGGCGGCATGATCCTCAAGCAGCTGCGCAAGCTGGGCGCCTCGTGCGACTGGGAGCGCACCTGCTTCACGATGGACGAACCCCGCACCGAGAGCGTCATCAAGGTATTCTGCGACCTTTACGAGAAAGGCAAGATCTACCGCGGCGTACGCATGGTCAACTGGGATCCCGCGGCGCAGACGGCGCTGTCGGACGAAGAGGTGGTATTCAAGGAGTCGCACGGCAAGCTCTACTACCTGCGCTACATGGTCGAAGGCTCGGACAAGGCGGTCATCGTCGCCACGACGCGCCCCGAAACGATCCTGGGCGACACGGCGCTGTGCGTCAACCCCAACGACCCGCGCTACGGCTGGCTGCCGGCCGGGGCGCGCGTCATCGTACCGCTGGTGAACCGCGCAATCCCCGTAATCCGCGACGAATACGTCGATATCGAGTTCGGTACGGGCGCGCTGAAAGTGACCCCGGCGCACGACGTGAACGATTACATGCTGGGCGAGAAATACAACCTCGAGGTGATCGACATCTTCAACGACGACGGCACGATCAACGACAAAGTGGGGCTGTACGTCGGCATGGATCGTTTCGACGTCCGCAGAAAGATCGAAGGCGACCTGGCGGAAGCCGGCCTGCTGGAGAAGACCGAGGATTATACCAACAACGTGGGCTATTCGGAGCGCACGGGCGTGGCCATCGAGCCGAAACTCTCGATGCAGTGGTTCCTCTCGATGGGGCAATTGGCCGAACCGGCGACGAAGGCCGTCATGGAGGACGCGATCCGCTTCGTGCCCGAAAAATACAAGAACACCTACCGCCACTGGATGGAGAACATCAAGGACTGGTGCATCTCGCGCCAGCTGTGGTGGGGCCAGCGCATTCCGGCCTGGTACCTGCCCCAAGGCGGCTTCGTGGTGGCCCCGACGGCCGGGGAGGCGCTCGAAAAGGCGCGTGCGAAAACCGGCGACGCCTCGTTGCAGCCGTCCGACCTCAGACAGGACGACGACGTGCTGGACACGTGGTTCTCGTCGTGGCTGTGGCCGATTTCGGTCTTCGACGGCATCCGCAACCCCGGCAACAGGGAGATCAGCTACTACTACCCCACCAACGACCTGGTGACGGGCCCCGACATCATCTTCTTCTGGGTGGCGCGCATGATCATGGCGGGTTACGAATACCGCGGCGAAAAACCTTTCGGAAACGTCTATTTCACGGGCATCGTCCGCGACAAGATCGGCCGCAAGATGTCCAAGCAGCTGGGCAACTCGCCCGACCCGCTCGACCTGATCGCCAAATACGGCGCCGACGGTATGCGCATGGCGATGCTCATCTCCTCGTCGGCAGGCAACGACGTGATGTTCGACGAGGCGCTCTGCGAACAGGGACGCAACTTCGGCAACAAGATATGGAACGCCTACCGCCTGGTGAACGGCTGGTCGGCGGACGGCAATGCCGCACAGGACGAGAACAACCGTCTGGCGGTCGCATGGTTCCGCCAGACGCTCGGCGTCGCTTTGCGCCAGATCGCCGACGATTTCGGTTGCTACCGCATTTCGGAGGCGTTCAAGACGACCTACAAGCTCTTCTGGGACGATTTCAGCGGCCTGTACCTCGAGATGGTGAAACCCGCCTACGGGCAGCCGATCGACGCGCCGACGTTCGAAGCCACGCGCACGTTCTTCGACTCCCTGATGCGCGTGCTGCACCCCTTCATGCCCTTCGTGACGGAAGAGATCTGGCAAGACCTCGCCCCGCGCAAAGAAGGCGAGTCGATCACCGTCGCCCCGATGCCCCAGCCAGACGAAATCGACGGACAGTTGCTGGCGCGGTTCGAGCTGGCCAGGGAGGTGATCTCCTCGGTGCGTAACGTCCGCAACCAGAAGAACCTGCCGCAGAAGGAAGCGCTGACGCTCAAGGTGATCGCCGACGAAAACTACCCGGCCGAGTACGCCCCCGTGATGCGGAAAATGGCCAACCTGACGGCCATCGAGACGGTGACGGAGAAAGACCCGGCGGCCGCAGCGTTCATCGTCAAGACGACGCAGTACTTCGTGCCGATGGCGGGCAAAATCGACGCCGAAGCGGAACGACGCAAACTGACGGACGAACTGTCCTACCAGGAAGGGTTCCTCGCGAGCGTAATGAAAAAGCTCTCGAACGAGCGTTTCATGCAGTCGGCCCCCGAGAAGGTGGTGGCCAACGAACGCGCCAAGCAGGCCGACGCCGAGGCCAAGATCGCGGCCATCAAGGCGCAACTGGAAGCCCTTTCGTAAAAAGGACGGACATGCCTTGTCCCGAATTCCTGCGGGGTTCGGGACAGGTACTTTCCACCGCGGCCATGCCGCAGACGAACCATACCCGCACCGCAGGGCCGGGTTTAACGACAACACGATTTGCCGACAATCACCATATATACCGACGGCTCGGCGCTCGGGAACCCCGGGCCGGGAGGCTACGGCGCGGTACTCCTTTCGGGACAGCACCGCAAGGAGCTGTCGCAGGGATTCCGCCTGACGACCAACAACCGCATGGAGCTCATGGCTGTCTGCGTGGCACTCGAGGCGCTCAAGTTCGACGGGTCGGACGTCACCGTGTACTCCGATTCGAAATACGTCGTGGACGCCGTGACGAAAGGCTGGCTCTTCAGCTGGGTGAAAAAGCGGTTCGCCGGTAAGAAAAACCCCGACCTGTGGATGCGCTTCCTGCGCGTGTACCGGCATCACAACGTCCGCTTCGTCTGGGTCAAGGGGCATGCCGACACCGTGGAGAACAATCGCTGCGACCAACTGGCGGTCGCTGCCGCCAACGACAAGGCGCATTTACTGGAAGATACGGGTTACGAACCCTGAAAAGGGGCGGACAGCATGTCTGCCCCTTCGTTTTTTTCGGTTCTAAACTCCCCGGAACTTCGCACTTTTAAGCCGGGAATTCCGAATTTCACATTATTATTCCTATCTTTGTCACGATTATCACATAAACTGCAAATAATCCGCCCGTAATGTTTAAAATATACATGAGGCTTCTGGGTTTCGCCCGACCCATCCGCAAATACGCCATCCCCTATTTCTTCTACTCGCTCTTCTACGCACTGTTCAATTCGCTCACGTTCCTGCTGATCATGCCGATCCTCAAGACGATGTTCGATGCGGATTACACGTTCGTATACGTGGAGAAACTCCCCCCGCTGGCGTTCAACCAGGAATACCTGACGGCGCTGTTCAACTTCACCTATTCGCACCTGTTCAACGAATACAACCCCGAAAACGTCCTGCTGCTGCTGGCCATCGTCACCATCTTCGTGAGCCTGCTGAGCAACCTGTTCCGCTACATGGGCGCATGGACGGTCGAGAACATGCGCACGCGCACCCTGCAGCGCATGCGCAACGAGATGTTCTCCAAAGTCGTGGACATGAACGTGGGCTATTTCAGCGACCAGCGCAAGGGCGACATCATCTCGAAAATCACCTCGGACGTCGGCGTGGTGCAGTTCTGCATCACCAACACCTTGCAGGTGGCTTTCCGCGAACCGTTCCTCATCATCGGCTATACGGTCATGATGGTCGCCATCTCGTGGGAGCTGGCACTCTTCTCGGTGCTTTTCCTGCCCGTCGTGGCACTGATCATCGGCAGCATCGTCAAGCGCCTGCGCCATCCCGCACGCACAAGCCAGCAGCGCATGGGCGAACTGGTCTCGACACTCGACGAATCGCTCTCGGGCATCAAGGTCATCAAGAGCTACAATGCCACGGGCTACGTCAAGCAGAAGTTCTACGACCTGAGCGAAGACCTGGCGCGGCTGACCCTTTCGATGGCCCGCCGCCAGCAGCTGGCTTCGCCGATGAGCGAATTCCTGGGCATCTCGGCCGTAGGCGTCATCCTGGTATTCGGAGGTTCGCTCGTATTCAAGGACGCGCTCAGCCCCGAAGGCTTCATCGCCTTCATCGCCATGTTCTCGCAGATAACGCGCCCGGTGCGCACGTTCATCGACCAGTTCTCCAACATCAACCAGGGTATCGCCGCCGGCGAACGCATCTTCTCGATCATCGACGCCCAGAGCGAAATCCAGGACAAGCCCGGGGCGATCGAACTCGACGGGCTGAAAGACAAGATCGAATTCCGGGACATCCACTTCTCGTACGACGGCAGCCGCGAGGTGATCGAAGGCATCTCGTTCGAGATCAAGCGCGGCGAGACCGTGGCCCTGGTAGGCCCTTCGGGCGGAGGCAAGTCGACCCTCAGCGAACTCATACCGCGTTTCTACGACGTGAAGGCGGGCGACATCCTGATCGACGGGGTCTCGGTGCGCGACTACACGCAGGACAGCCTGCGCGCCCACATGAGCGTCGTGGCACAGGACACCGTGCTTTTCAACGACACCATCGAAGGCAACATCGCCATGGGCAAGGCCGGGGCCACGCACGACGAGATCGTCGAGGCGGCCCGGATCGCCAATGCCGACTGCTTCATACAGGAAGCACCCGAAGGCTACCAGACCAACATCGGCGACCGGGGCGTCAAACTCTCGGGAGGCCAGCGCCAGCGGCTTTCGATCGCACGCGCCGTGCTGAAAAACCCCGAGATACTGATCCTCGACGAGGCCACCTCGGCCCTCGACACGGAGAGCGAAAAACTCGTGCAGGATGCCCTCAACAAGCTGCTCGTCGGCCGCACATCGGTGGTTATCGCCCACCGCCTGTCGACGATTCACAACGCCGACAAGATCATCGTCGTCGACCACGGCCGCGTGGCCGAGCAGGGCACCCACACCGAACTGCTCGCCAAGGGCGGCATCTACGCCAAGCTGATCGAATTGCAGTCGTTCGACTAAAAATGCCGGCATGTACCGATGAGAGGCGAGAAGGAGAAGATGCTGGCGGGCGAATGGTTCGACCCGCATGACGCGGAGCTGACGGCCGACCGCGACCGTGCCACGCGCCTGATGCATCGCCTCAACGTCGAATGCTGCGGCCACGGCGACGACTACCGCACCACACTCGGGGAATTGTGCCCCAACGTCCGCGGGTTCATCCGCGAACCTTTCCACTGCGACTACGGCTACAACATCCACATGGGCGAAGGTTCCTTCGTCAATTTCGACTGCGTTTTCCTCGACCTGGCACCGATACGCATCGGCTGCGGGACGCTCATAGGCCCCAAAGTGCAGCTGCTCACGGCGCACCATCCGTTCGACGCCGCGACACGCGGGACGGCCCTCGAAGCAGGCAAGCCCATCGTCATCGGCGACCACTGCTGGCTGGGCGGCGGAGTGATCGTATGCCCGGGCGTCACGATCGGCGACAGGGCGGTCGTCGGGGCCGGGTCGGTCGTCACACGAGATATCCCCGCGGATTCGGTCGCAGCAGGCAACCCTGCACGTATCATCCGCCCGCTCTAAATATCCCCAGACATCCCATTGCACCATGTTCACACCCGACACCCCTAATTTCCAATCCCTGATGCTCATGCTGGACGCCGCCCACATGGGTTGGTGGAAAGCGGATTTCCAGGCCGGCGAACTGCATGTCTCCGAATATATTGCCAAGCTGCTGGGGCTCGACGGCGACAAAGTCCGGATCGGGCAACTGACACACCTGGTTCGCGAAGACTACCGGATGCCGATCCACAACGAATTCATGGCGCTCAAGGTCGACAGCAAATTCGACAGGACGTTCCCGATCGAACTTCCCGAGGGCGAAGTCTGGCTCCACGCCCAGCTCGTCGGACGGCAGACCGACCCCGCAACGGGTACGCACCTTTTCGGCTACATGCAGCGCGTCCCCGTGCACGACCGGCGCGAAGCAGAAATCCTGACGCTCGAAAACAACTACCACACGGTCGTAAAGGAAAACAAGCATATGGACGTGCTGCTCGACCACCTGCCGATCGGATATTTCCGCATCCGGCTGCTTTACGACAGCGACGGACGCGCCATCGACTACCTTTTTCTCTCGGTCAACCGCGCGGCGCAGCAAATCGTGGGGATAGAACCGGACGCATATATAGGCAAGACGGCACGCGAGACCGGGCACCCCGTCGATGCCCATATCGACAAACTCGCGCACATCCGCCTCGGCAATTACAAGACCGACGAATGGTTCGCAAAAAAAACCAGGCGCCATTGCCGCAGTTTCCTGTACAATACGCCCAACGACGGAAGCGAGATTGTGATCCTGATCCTCGACATCACCGACGCCATAACGGCACACAAGGCACTGGACGAGCAGGAAAAACTGCTGCGCAACATCATCCAGAACGCCCCCGTCGGCATCGAGATCTACAACGACCGGGGACGGCTCATCGACATCAACACCTGCGACCTGGAGATGTTCGGGGTGAAAGATCCGGGCAAAATACGCGGGCTCAACCTGTTCGACAACCCTAATTTCCCGGAGGAGACGAAAATCCGCATCCAGCACGGCGAAAGTGCGGATTTCACCGCCCGTTACGAATTCGGAAAACTCGGCGGCTACTACGAAAGCACGCGCCCGGGGCATTTCGACTGGACGGGGCGCATACGCTGCCTGTACGACGACCGGGGCGAACTCACCCACTACCTGCTCATCAATATCGACAACACCGAGTTGCGGCAGATCCAGAACCGGGTTTCGGAGTTCGAAGCCCTGTTCCGCATCATCTCCGAATATGCCCAGGTAGGATATGCCAACTACAACCTCTACAACAAAGAGGGCTATGCGCAAAACGTATGGCTGCGCAACTACGGGGAGGCCGACTCGGCGCAGATCGTCGACGTGATCGGCAAATACCGCCACATCCACCCCGAAGACCGCAAGCCCCTGCTCGACCTGCTGACCCGCTTCTCCGCGGGTGAAGTGCAGTCGGCAACGGCCATCTGCCGCGTGCAGCACGACGACGGACGGAAAACATGGATCAAAACCCACCTCATCTGCCGGGACTACCGCCCCGGCGAACAGGTCATCGACATGCTGGGGATCAATTACGACATCACGGCACTCAAGCAGACCGAACAGGAGCTGATCGCCGCCAAGGAGCGCGCCGAAGAGTCCAACAAGCTCAAATCGGCCTTCCTGGCCAACATGAGCCACGAAATTCGCACGCCGCTCAACGCGATCGTAGGCTTTTCGGAACTGATGGCTACGGAGGCCGATCCCGACCAGCGCAAAGAATTCGCCGACCTGATCCTGGTAAATAACACCCTGTTGTTGCAAATCATCTCCGACGTACTCGACCTGGCCCGGATCGAATCGGGACGCATAGAGATCGTCCGTACGAAATTCGACGCCCGCGATTTATGCCGCGAGGTGGCCGAGACATTCCGCCTGCAAGTCGCCGAAGGGGTCGTCCTGCGGCTGGAAGACAGCCTGCCCCGGCTCCAGCTCGAGGATTACAAGCAGGGACTGCACCAGATACTCGGCAATTTCGTACGCAATGCCGTGAAATTCACGACAAAAGGTTCGATAACGATCGGGTTCTCGCAACGCCCCGGATGGGTACGGTTCTACGTCCGCGATACGGGCATCGGCATCCCCGAGGAGGAACGCGCCAAGATTTTCGACCGGTTCTACAAGGTCGACACCTTCACGCAGGGCACCGGGCTCGGGCTGCCGATCTGCAAGAACATCGCCGAACAGCTCGGCGGCCGTATCGGCGTCGATTCCGCCGTCGGCGCGGGGTCGTGCTTCTGGGTCGAAATCCCGGCCGGAAAATAGCCCGCTCCGGGCAGATGCCGCCACGGACGGAATAGGTGCAATTTTGCACGCTTTTCAAATCTTTTTTATATCTTTGCAAGTTGTCGGAAAAAGAGGAATCTTTCCGGCACTTCCGGCCATGCCGGCGTACGACCCCGAACGAAATAAAAAACACATATACCATGAAATTCAATGAGTATAAAGGCCTCGACCTGGCCCAGATAGCCGCCGACGTGCTCGGCGAATGGGACGCCCGCGACACATTCCACAAGAGCATCACCACGCGCGAGGGGCACCCCGCGTTCGTATTCTACGAAGGCCCCCCGTCGGCCAACGGGATGCCGGGCATCCACCATGTCATGGCCCGCACGATCAAGGACGTCTTTTGCCGCTACAAGACACAGCAAGGGTATCTCGTGCACCGCAAGGCGGGCTGGGACACGCACGGGCTTCCCGTGGAGCTGGGCGTCGAAAAGAAGCTCGGCATCACCAAGGAAGACATCGGCAGGAAGATTTCGATCGAGGAGTACAACCGCACCTGCCGCGAGGCCGTCATGGAATTCACGGGGGCGTGGGAAGACCTGACCCGCAAGATGGGGTACTGGGTCAACATGGACGATCCGTACATCACCTACGACAACAAATACATCGAGACCCTGTGGTGGCTGCTCAAACAGCTTTTCGACAAGGGGCTGCTCTATAAGGGCTATACGATCCAGCCCTACTCGCCGGCTGCGGGCACGGGGCTTTCGACGCACGAGCTGAACCAGCCGGGCTGCTACCGCGACGTGAAGGACACGACGTGCACGGCGCAGTTCAGGATCATCCGCGACGCGAAAAGCGAAAAGCTCTTCGGCGACGCCGAAGGGCCGCTCTATTTCCTGGCGTGGACGACCACGCCGTGGACCTTGCCTTCGAACACCGCGCTGGCCGTAGGCCCCGCGATCGAATACGTGAAGGTCAAATGCCGCAACCCCTATACCGACGAACCCCAGACGGTCATCCTCGCTAAAGACCTCGTCGCATCGTACTTCTCCAAGAAGATGGAGGGAACCTACCAAATCACGGGCGAAAGCTGGATGGGGCCCGAACTGGAGGGGATCCGTTACGAGCAGCTGATCCCCTGGGTAAAGCCGACGGGCGACGCATTCCGTGTGATCGTAGGCGACTATGTGACTACGTCGGACGGTACGGGCATCGTGCACATCGCACCGACGTTCGGCGCCGACGACGACCGTGTGGCCAAGGCCGCAGGCATCGCCCCGCTGTTCATGGTCGACAAAGCCGGCAAAAACCAGCCGATGGTCGACAAGCAGGGCAAGTTCTTCGTACTCGAAGACCTCGACCCGGAATTCGTAAAAAACAACATCGACGTCGAAAAATACAAGGAGTATGCAGGCCGCTACGTCAAGAACGCCTACGACCCGGAGATCGCCTGCGATGCCGAGACAACGCTCGACATCGACCTGGCCGTGATGCTGAAAGCCCAGAACAAGGCGTTCAAGATCGAAAAGCATACCCACTCCTACCCCCACTGCTGGCGTACGGACAAGCCGGTGCTCTACTACCCGCTCGATTCGTGGTTCATCCGCACCACGGCGCTGCGCGAGCGGATGATCGAGCTGAACAAGACGATCCGATGGAAACCCGAATCGACCGGGACAGGCCGTTTCGGCAAATGGCTCGAAGGGCTGGTGGACTGGAACCTTTCGCGCTCGCGCTTCTGGGGCACACCGCTGCCGGTATGGGCTACGGAGGATTACTCGGAGCTGAAGTGCATCGGTTCGATCGGGGAGCTGATGGGCGAGATCGAAAAGTCGATCGCCGCGGGCTTCATGAAGGAGAACCCCTACAAGAATTTCAAGGTCGGCGACATGTCGAAGGAGAACTACTCGACCCGCAATATAGACCTGCACCGCCCCTATGTGGACAATATCGTACTCGTGTCGTCGAAAGGCGAGCCGATGAAGCGCGAAAGCGATCTGATCGACGTATGGTTCGACTCGGGTGCCATGCCGTACGCGCAGCTGCACTACCCGTTCGAGAACGGCGGCGACTATTTCAAGTCGGTCTACCCGGCCGATTTCATCGCCGAGGGTGTCGACCAGACGCGCGGCTGGTTCTTCACGCTGCATGCCATCGCCTCGATGCTCTTCGACTCGGTAGCCTTCAGGAACATCATTTCGAACGGGCTGGTGCTGGACAAAAACGGCAACAAGATGTCGAAGCGCCTGGGCAACGGCGTCGACCCGTTCGAGGTTCTCGCAACCTACGGGGCCGACGCTACGCGCTGGTACATGATCTCCAACTCGCAGCCGTGGGACAACCTCAAATTCGACCGGGACGGCGTGGACGAAGTACGCCGCAAGTTCTTCGGGACGCTCTATAACACCTACTCGTTCTTCGCACTCTACGCCAATGTGGACGGATTTACGGGCAAGGAGCCGGAAGTTCCCGTCGAAAAACGCCCGGAGATCGACCGCTGGATCATTTCGTTGCTCAATACGCTCGTCAAGGAGGTAACCCGCTCGCTCGAGGATTACGACCCGACCCCGGCGGCACGCGCCATTCAGGAGTTCGTGGGCGAAAACCTTTCGAACTGGTACGTGCGCCTGAACCGCAAGCGCTTCTGGGGCGGCGGTATGAACGACGACAAACTGGCGGCCTACCAGACGCTCTACACCTGCCTGGAGACTGTTTCGATGCTCGCGGCACCGTTCGCACCTTTCATCACCGACCGTATCTTCCGCGATCTGAATGCCGTCAGCGGCCGCCACGCGGACGAGTCGGTACACCTCTCGACTTTCCCGAAGGCCGACGAAAAGCTGATCGACGCCGACCTGGAGGAGATGATGTCCCTGGCACAGCGCGTATCGTCGATGGTGCTCGCCCTGCGCCGCAAGGTGTCGATTAAGGTGCGCCAGCCGCTCACCAAAATCCTCATCCCGGTGCTCGACCCGGCCATGGCACAGCATATCTCGGCCGTGAAAAACCTCATCCTGAACGAGGTGAACGTCAAAGAGGTCGAACTGATCGAAGACACCACGGGCATCATCACCAAACGCATCAAGCCCAACTTCAAGACGCTGGGCCCGCGCTACGGCAAATACATGAAGCAGATCGCCGCCATGACGGCGGAGTTCTCGCAGGAGCGTATCGCCCAAATCGAAGCCGCGGCCCAGACCGTACTCGACCTGGGGGATGAAAAAATCACCGTGACCCCGGCCGACTTCGAGATCACCTCGGAGGACATGCCGGGATGGCTGGTAGCATCGGAAGGCAAACTTACCGTAGCGCTGGACATTACGCTGACGGAAGAGCTCCGGGCGGAAGGCGTGGCACGCGAGTTGATAAACCGCATCCAAAATATCCGTAAGGACTCGGAATTCGAGGTAACGGACAAGATCCGCGTCGAGATCGAACAGAAGGAGCTCGTGGCCGGCGCGATCGCCAAATATGCCGGATATATCGCATCGCAGACGCTCGCCGTCGAGGTGAAAGCGGCCGCACGGCCCGAAGGCGGCGTGGTCGTGGATTCGGATGTCGACGACGAGCCGATCCGGATCGCCGTAACACGTATCTGACGGGCGGGCCAAGGCGGCAAATCCGCTTCGGGAACGGCAAATGCGTCTTGCTGAGAACGATATAAAGGGTGCGTCCGGACGATATCGTAGATAACGATATAAAATTTGGTGTTTACGGAAAAATTGTTTAATTTTACATAAAACCAACAAGGAGAAGACGACTATGGCAGACGAAAGAACCAGATACAGCGACGCCGAACTCGAGGAGTTCAAGCAGCTCATCCTGAAAAAGCTTGAGAATGCGCGCGCGGACTATGAGCTGCTGCGCGCCACTATCACCCACACGGCCGATAACGACACGGAGGATACCTCCCCGACGTTCAAAGTCCTCGAAGAGGGCGCAGCGACCCTCTCGAAAGAGGAGAGCGGACGTCTGGCGGCACACCAGATGAAATTCATACGGAACCTGGAGATGGCCCTCGTGCGCATCGAAAATAAGACCTACGGCATCTGCAAGACGACCGGCAAGCTCATCCCCAAGGAGCGGCTGATGAAAGTGCCGCATGCTACCGAGTGCATCGAAGCCAAAGAAGGGCGCAGGTAAACCTGCAATCCGGATATGACAGAAAAAAGACGACTTTCGGGGTCGTCTTTTTTATTCGGGCCCGGCCGTCTGTCCCGGCACATGCCCGCCGACAGGCAGCCGCTATGTCAGCCGCAACGGCTGCTGGATCGACAGTCTTCACAAACAGCCGCAATGACAGCTGCCTTAGCAGGTGCATTGTCAGTCTCAACGGCAGGGCAGACCGGCACCCGAAACCTCCCGTTTTTTGCCAAGGGTAACTCCTGCGGGCCAGAAACTGTATTTTAGCAGGTTCAGGCGCACTTTTTCATCAAAAAATACGTTATCTTTGACGATATGTATCGCCGGATTTGCATACTCGTGCTGACCCTCCTCGCTGCGCAAAGCGTCTGTTTCGCCCGCACGGTCAATCCCGGCATGCGGGCGCCGGACAGGGTTTCCCCCGGCGGATTCTCCCCCGACAGCCTGAACACGGCGACCTCGGAGCGCAACCAGCGCCTCTACGACAGCATACAATCCAAAACCAACCGCCGCGCAGTTCCGCGCATGCTTTACAGGATGCTCTTCGTCAAACCCGTACTCGATACGACGATGAACGGGCGCGTATTGGACGAAAGCAGGTTGCTGGAACCTTACGCCGGGAAAACCGTAGGCGACATCACCATCGAGCGCATGATGCCGTTCGACTCATGCGGCAACTGGTTCGAGCGCGCAGGCAACAAAACCCACATGCTGACCCGCGAACGGGTTATCCGGCGCGACCTGCTGTTCAAGCCGGGCGACAAGTTCGATCCCCAGCTGGTCGTGCGCAACAAGCAACTGCTGCGTTCGCGCCCCTACATCTCCGATACCGAGGTGATCGTCGTACCCGACTCGCTCGATTCGACGCGCGTGAACATGGTCATCCGCGCGCGCGACAGTTGGACGATCAGCATCGACGCAGGCATACACGGCGAAGGGCGCACCATGGTCGGGCTTTCGGACGCCAACATTTTCGGCACGGGCAACACCCTGAAAATCAAGACCAATTTCAGCCGCAGGGATTTCTCCTACGGCGGCAACATCGTGGAATACAAAATCCCCAACGTGCTGGGGACATTCTACACGGCCGACTTCTCGGCCGGCCGCGACTTCTACAACTCGGAACTGAACCTCGGGCTGCGCAAGGAGTTCATCCGGCCGACGGACTACGAGATCGGCCTCACGTACAGCGACATAAAATCGAAACGCTACATGGTCGACCTCGACACCTCGCTGCTCGTGAAAGTCCGCAACCTCGACGTATGGGGCGGCAAGTCGCACTACATCCGCTCCATCAAATCGAGCGTCTTCCTGACGGGCCGTTACAGCTATGCCCGGTTCAGCCGCCGCCCGCCCGTCACGGCCGACTACAACCCCGCGCTGCACGACCACGACGCCATGCTCTTCGGCGGGGGGCTCTACCGGGAAAAATTCTACACGGCGAACATGGTCTACGGATTCGGTACCCGCGAGTATCTGGCGACGGGTTACAAAGCCGAGCTGGTGAGCGGCTATTCGTGGGGCGAGTTCAACGACGAGATGTACCTCGGCATGTCCTACCAGACCGGCGGCTTCCGGGGGATGGGCTATATCATGGGCGGCTTCACGCTGGGAAGCTACATCGACCTCAAAAGCGGCATGTGGCGCCACAGTGCCGTCGACGTAGACCTGAAGTGGTTCTCGAACCTGTTTCTGTTCCGGCGCAGCCGCATCCGCCAGTTCCTGGCGTTCAACTACACGCAAGGCTGGAACCGGGGCGAAGGCAGCGACGAAATGATCCGCTTCACCCACGACAACGGGTTGCAGGCGCTCAAAGAGTACGTCACCGGAACCAACCGCATGATCCTCAACACGGAAACGGTGGTCTTCACCCCCTACCAGCCCCTCGGGTTCCGCATCGCGGTATTCGGGTTCGCAGACTTCGGACTGATCGGCTATTCGCCTAACATTTTCAAAAACGATTTTTTCACCTCGTTCGGAGTGGGTGTACGGCTCCGCAACGAGCGGCTCGTATTCAACACGGTGCAGATCCGCCTGGGAATCGCCTTCGGCAAACGCGGGTTGGTCGAGAGCGAATATTTCCGCCTGTCGAACGCCACGCGCGTCGAACAGTACCGCTACCGCCCCACCCGCCCTGAGATCGTAGGGTTCAAGTAAGCGCAACGCGCCGCAACAGGCCCGCAAGCGAAAGCCGCAGGCATGAAAAAACGGAGGCCACGGCCCCCGTTTTCGCCATTCCCCGCCCGGGGAGCGTCATTGCTCGACGATCTGTCCCGTCTCGTCGATCGTCAGCACCCGGTCGTATTGTTTGACCTTGGCTCTGAAATCGTGGAAATCTTCGGCCTCCTGGTACTTGCAGGGAACGACTTCGTTCCCCTGCCGGTCGATATACCCGTACCCGAGCCCCTTGATGAAGACACGCGCCAGTCCGCAGCTGAACGGATAGGCCTCGTGGTACTTGAGCGGCACGACCAGCTGACCGTTCGTGGCGATATAGCCCCAGCGGGCATCGTAGAAATCTTCGGCATTGGTACCGAAGCGCATCACGGCGGCACGCATCTCGCTGAACTCGGCGGCATCGTCCCACTTGGCCGGTATCACTTCGCGTCCCTCGGTGTCGATATAGCCGCAACGGGGCTCCATACCCTGGAAATTCATGCCGTAGAGGTCGGTATTGAAAGGCGCCAGCCCGTCGTTGAACCTGCCGATGCGTTTATAGCGGAACGAGCTGACTTCACCGCCGTTGCGGTCGACAAGCCCGAAATTGACATTGTTGTAGCTCACCACGGCCACCCCGCCCGAGAAGGGCCGCGCCACGGAGAAACGGGGCGAAATAGCCACATTTCCCTTGACATCGACATACCCGTAATTGCCGAACTGTTCCAGCCTGAACGCAGCGAGCCCCTCGCCCGGGGTGTCGAGGTAGTAATAGCGGCACGGGATCGTCTCGTGCCCCAGCGTGTCGATAAGTCCCCACTGGCCGCCGTAGGGCTCGTCGCGCAGCACCATGCTGCCGCCGTAGTTCGTCCGGGCATAACCGTCCCTGAAATCGGAAATATAGGAGAAGAAACAAGGCAGCACTTCGCGCCCGTCGGCGCCGAGGAAGCCATGTTTGCCGTCGCTCGTCACGGGGATCAGCCCGTAGGCGTTCGGCTCGCCGATCAGGTTATAGGCACAGGGGACTACCACCTCGCCGTCTTGGCGCAGGACGCCCCATTTACCGTCGCGCAGGACACGCATCCAGCCACGTTCGTCGGGTTCGCCGATCTCGGAATAAAGGCAGGGGATGATGGTTTTCCCCGTTTTGTCGATACGTCCCCAGAGCTCGCCGGCCTGCACCCAGGCCATGCCGTCGTCGAACGCCCCGGCCACCGTAAATTGCGGAGCCACGACCGCCCGGCCTGCGGTATCTATATAGCCCCACAGCCCTTCGGGCTCCTGCACGGCGGCCAGTCCGTCGTCGAAACTCCGGGCATCGGCATAACGGCATTCGATGACCAGCCGTCCCGTCCCGTCGACATACCCCCAACGGCCGACCCCTTCGTTGATATCGAGCACCGCAGCACGGTTATCGTTCACGGATCCGACCTCGGCATATTTGGCCGTGCGCTGCTCGAATGTCCGGCCGCATGAAACGAGCGTTGCGACCGTAAGAAAAAATAGCAGGCGTTTCATAGCTTCTGTTTTGTATTTTACATGCAAAGATAACTTTTTCCATCCTAATTCTGCAAGTTTCACGCCCGTATCGCATGGCCGACGAAAAAACCCGGGGCAGCAGAACCGTCCCGGGCACGAACTTTTTATACTTATGGCCTGCTTATTTTTTCCTGGTCGTAATCTCGATGACGCCGTTGCGGGCTTTCCTGCCGTATTTCTCGACCGCCGAGGCATCCTTGAGTACGGATATGTTCTCAATCCGGCCGGGATCAAGCCCCTCCAGTTTCTTGGTATCCTTAAACACCTTGCCGTCGATCACGACAAGGGGTTCCTCCCCCTTTTCAAACGGCGACTTGCCCGATCCGCGGATCACGATCGTACTGCTCTTCAGCGTACCGGCATCCTCTGTCTGCTCCATATGTTCGGCGACCTTGCGACGGATCTCGACGCCGGCTGCCGTCGACCCGGCCTCGGCAGCTTTCGCCAGGGCAGCCTGTACCCGGGGGTCGGCCAAATGCGCCTGCGCCTCCTGTATCTGCTTCTGCGCCTCTTTCCACTCGTCGCTGGCCATATACTTGCGCACGGCCTCCTCCTGCTCACGGACGGCTGCGAGTTGCGCGGCAGACAGCCTGCGTGCCGAAGAGAGTTCCTTCTGTGCCTTGTCGAGTTCGGCCTGAGCCTTTTTCCACTCCTCGCCCGACATATATTCGCGGGCAGCCTCCAGTCCGGCACGGGCAGCCTTCATCCCTTCCTCTGCGGCTTTGAACCCGGCTTCCGCGGCCTGGGTCGCCTGCCCCGGCGACAGTCCGTCAACCTGCACCGCGTCCGGTTGCGTCTTCATGACGGTCACGCCCCCGTCGTCAGTGACGGTCACCCGGCTCTGGCTGACGACAGTCTTCTTCCCGTCGCTGCCGGTAACGGACACGACACGTCCGCGGGTTTTCGTACCGGCGTCGATCCCGGCCTTACCTGCGGGCACCGTAGAACTGCCGACCACCCTGACATCCGACATCTTCCCGGAACCGCGCACCACGACCTTGACAGAGCCGTCCTCGGCGTCGACCGAATAATCCCGCGCACCGGCGGCGGCATCCTTCGTCGAAACGACCACTACGCCGTTCCTGCCTTTCTCACCGTACAGGGCTTCTGCCGAAGCATCCTTGAGTACCGTCACCGAAGCGATCCGGTCAGGCGACAGTGTATCTATCGACGCCACCTCGAGGCCGTCGACCACGAAAAGCGGCTTGCCGGATTTTCCGTCTGAAGAGTAAAAATTCGCCCCTTCGATGCGGATCGAAACATTTTCTTTTTTACCTTTGTCATCGGGAAAAACATAGGCGGTGCGGGCGAACGCCCCGAGGGCAAGCCCCGTCAACGGCAGCAGGAAAAGCACCCTGGCCCCTGCCCACCGCGACGATCTTTTACGTAACATCATGGTAATACGGTTTTTAAGTTTACTGTGATTAAAGCTGTTGGCGACTGAGTACCACCTCCCGCCGGCAGCTTTCCTTATTAATAACAACTGGTATTGCCGGGCGTCGACGCCGCTGTCCAGCACCGCCTCGTCGGCTTCGTATTCATGGATGGCGCGCAACTCACGGCGCAGGAGCCACATCGCAGGATTGAACCATTGCAGGCACCCCGCAAGGTCGGTCACCAACAAGTCGAACGAGTGGCGCAGCCTCAGGTGAGCCTTCTCATGCAGCACGATCGCCTCGCCGTTCTCGGCCAGATCCTTTTCCGACATCACGATATACCGGTACCAGCTGAACGGTACGACCGGCTGGTCGGTGCGTACGAGCACGGAACCGTCGCGCAATCGCTCCCTGTGCCCCCGGCGGATCATGTGCAATACGCCGCATACCGACCCGAGCGTCCATAACAACGCAGCGGCGGCTCCCGCAAGGAAAGCGGCCGTCGCCGCCTTATCCCACGGGAAAGGTTGGGATTCCGGCTCCGCGGACGGGGCGTAGCCCGCATCCTCCGTCACCGGGAGTTCCGGCATGGCCGGGAGTTCGCGATAGACCGTAATGACACACAGCGGCAACACGAACGACAACACCATCGCCGCCAGCACCACGATCCGGTTCAGGCGGTGGAAGGTCTCACGGCTCAGCAGCAATTTGAAGAAAAGGTAGAACACCGCCAGGCAGGCGCCGACCTTCAGGCTGTACAGCATCAGTGTGTACATGGCTAACGACGGTTTTGGGTTTCGATACGGTCGATCAGCTCGCGCAGTTCGTCGACCGAGATTTTTTCCTCCTCGACCAAGGCGGAAACGGCCCCGAGGTAGGAGTTCTCGAAATATTTGCGGATGACCCCGCCCAGCGTGCGGCGCGAAAATTCCTCCTCGGTCACCACCGGATAATACTGGTAGGTACTCCCGAAGGTATTGTGGGCGACATACCCCTTGGCTTCGAGGGCGCGCACCATGGTCGAAAGCGTATTGAAATGGGGCTTGGGTTCGGTGGCGAGCGCCACGAGCTCGCGTACGAAAAGCGGGCCGTGCTCCCAGAAGCAGCGCATCAGTTCCTCTTCCCTGCGTGTCAGTTTTTCCATCATACCGGTTTTGGTTTCTGTTATCCGCCCTGCTCCGATCGGCCGACAGGGCTTACGGGAACAAAGGTAACTAAAAAAACTTCACCCACAACTATTTTAAATAGTTTTTCAACTATATTTTTTAGTTTCACTCAAAATGCAGCAGAAATACAGGCAGGGAAAGGAGCGGAAAAAAGCAGGGGAAGAAGAGAGAGGAGCCGGGAAAAGGCAGGGAGAGATTGGAAAAGATGATTATACAGACCGGCAAGCGTGGAAGTGCTCGGCAAGGTCAGAGGGGTGGAAAAGAAAGGTCGGGAAATGAAGAGGAAAACAAAAAGCCCCGGCTATTTCAGCCGGGGCATATGGATACGGGTACCAACGGGGATTAATCCTCGTCGCGGTACATGTGCTCTACGTAAACAGCGTGCTGCATCGCCTCGCGCTTGGCGATCGAAGGCTTGGTGAAATATTGGCGGCGGCGGAGTTCCTTCAGGACGCCCGTGCGCTCGTATTTACGTTTGAACTTCTTCAGGGCGCGTTCGATGTTTTCGCCCTCTTTTACCGGCATGATAATCATAGTAGTATTCTTTTTTTTGTTTTTTTAATATCGTCGTTTACTTAAATTCCTCCGGGGTTCGCATCACCTGATACCTCGCCCCATATCGTGTCGTTGTCCGTATCGTCAGCCCCGCTTCGGGTACCGAACCGCAGGTAAGGAGCCAGCCGTGCTGCCTCTTCGCGGGTCAATATGTTGTCTTCAACCAATTCCTCAGCGGTACTCCAACCTCCTTTCAACTGTCTTGTTTTAAGTAATTTCCGAAGCTTCTGCGGCGGAATATACGGATGCTGCCTAAGGACTTTCGGGGTTGCAAAGTTAATATCAATTTTCCGAATTTCACAACTATCGCAGCAAATTTGTTTCAAAATTTTCTCATAATTGCGTTCCGTGACTCCCGGAACCTCTGCGAGTTGCTCCAGACGGACAAATCCGCCGAGCCTCGCGCGGTAGTTCATGATCGACACCACCGTCCGCGCTCCGATCCCCACCACGCCACGCAGCGTCGCGGAATCGGCCGTATTGATCTCCACGGGTTCGTCGACCGGCGCAGCTCCGCGCTCGGGAAAGATAATATAGGGTTCGAGCGCCGCAGCCACCGAATCGCTCACGACATAGCAGGCGCGCAACTCCTCCATGTCGTAGATCCCGCTCAGGTCGCGCCAGCGGATGAAGGCCTCGGCCTGCCGCTTGGACAACGCCCCGATGGCCCGCAGGTAACGCGCCCCCACGGTGTCGATGCGAAAGCGCGTGGGCGGCATGGGTTCGGGCACGACACGCCCCGTGCGATACTGCCGGGGCGCGATGGCGTATTTGCGCCCGATACGGATATAGGGAGCCAGGCGGCGGTAGAGCGAATCGCTGATGCCGTAGCAAAGCGTCACATCCTCCGGGATGCGGAAGATCTTCCCCGCGGCACGGTATTTCAGCAGGCTCACGGCTTCGTGCTTCGACAAGCCCAGCCGCCGAAGTCCGTCGTAGTCCACGGTATTGGGGTCGAACGGCCGCAGGTCGACCGAATCGGCCCGTCCTTCCATCTCCATCCCGGCCACAAAAGCCGCTTCGGGATCGGCCTTCGGGCGCAGGAGCACGATGCCGCCTATAAGCAATCCCGCCAGCGGCAGGAATACCGCCACGGCGCGGATTTCACGGTCTGAAAAAAATTTTGCCATATGCAGAAACTATTTATCACCGGTCATCCCCCGGCAGGATGCCCTGAAAACAACCCCGGCGGCACGAAATGGGCTACGGTACCCGTCAGCCCCCCCTCAACGCCACTGCGCCCCGTCGGAGAGCAGCAGGCGGCGGTAACGCCGCGACGGCGAACCGACAAACGCCCCCAAGCCATATTCCGGCCAGCGGCGGTCGACCAAAGCGACAGTCGCTTCCGACGCGGTCACGACGTTCGGGAAACGGCCGGGGTTCTCCCCCGCCCCGGGGCGTTTGCTCCGGGCATCGATCACCAACGCTGCACCTTCCGTCCGCACATCACGCCGCGGATCGGTATTGGCCGCAGCGAGCCACAAAAGTTCGGCAGCCGTGAGTTCCGATGCCGCCGGGTCGAACACGGCGAGGTATTTCACCCCCGGCGGAACCGGCACTTCGGCGTCCGGTGCGGCGAATGCGACCGCCACGCCCCATTTTTCGAGCAGGTCGGAGCGGTAGCCGGCCGGAGGGAGGGGCTGCCCGCCGTCCGCCTGCCCGTCACAAGCCCCGGATATTGCGTCATCCGCTGCGGGACGCACGCCCTCGACACCCCGTGGGGGATCGGCAGGCACACGCGTTGCAGGCTCCTGCGGATTCGCGCACCCGCCCCCGGCACCGTGGGCCGTAGCATTCAATGCAATTTTTCCGCCGAAGCCCGGCGTTGCCGTCGCGTGGTCGAGGACATCGAGAATCCCCTCGCTGCGGACTATGTCGCGCAGCGGGTCGAGGTTGCGCACGAGCCGCGCCAATGCATCCGTATCGCGCACGTCGGTCGCGGCCGGGACGACGAACATGTATTTGTTGAACATCATCTGCCCGGCGCCCCACAGCGCCTGGGCGACCTTCACGGCCTGTCCGGCATAGCGGCTGTCGATCGAAACGACGGCGATGTTATGCGCCGTTCCGGCCTCGGGCATCGTCATGTCGCGGACTTCGGGTTGCAGGGCCATGCGTATCGGCGCCAGGAATATCCGCTCCGTAGCCTGCGCGATACAGGCGTCCTCCTGCGGGGGAATCCCCACGACCGTGGCCGGGTATACCGCATCCCGCCGCCGCGTGAGGGCCGTGACGTGGAAAAGCGGATAACGGTCTTCGAGCGAATAGAACCCCGTATGGTCGCCGAAGGGGCCTTCGACAGCCTTTTCCTCGGCAGGGTCGACATAACCCTCGATCACGAAATCGCAGTCGGCCGGGACATAAATATCGTTGGTGACGCACTTCACGAGTTTCACGGGACGGCGGCGCAGGAACCCGGCCAGCAGGTATTCGTCCATGTTGTCGGGCATCGGCGCCGTCGCGGCATAGGTATAGGCCGGATCGCCGCCCAACGCCACCGACACGGGCATCCGCCGCCCCGAGCGTTTCCAGGCATCGTAATGCCGGGCCCCCGTCTTGTGGATATGCCAGTGCATGCCCGTCGTACGGTCGTCGAAGAGCTGCATACGGTACATGCCGACGTTGCGCACGCCCGTCTGGGGATCGACCGTGTTCACCATCGGCAGGGTTACGAAACGCCCGCCGTCGGCCGGCCAGCACTTCAGGATCGGAAGCGCCGCGAGCGACGCCTCAGCACCCGTCCGTACGACCTGCTGGCATTCGCCCCGCCCCGACACCGTACGCGGGAACCAGCGGGACATCCCGGCCAGCAGCGGCAACGCCCGCAACTTGTCCGCGAACGACGGGCGCGGCGCCATGGCCTGCCGCAGCAATCCGTCGACCCGTTCCGAGAGTTCGCCGAGCGACCCGACGCCCAGCGCCAGCGCCATGCGGCGCGCGGAACCGAACATGTTGGTCAGCACGGGAAACTCCGTGCCGGTATTTTCGAACAACAACGCCTTGCCGCCGCCGGGCGTTTTCGAAACCCGGTCGGTTATCTCGGCGATCTCCTCCATCGGCGACACCGGAGCCGCTATGCGGACGAGTTCACCCTCGCGCTCCAGCAGCGAGATATAGTCACTCAGGCTTCGGTGCATGCTCCAACGCTTTTTTCACCGACCCGTATTGCAGCAGCAACGCCCGTGCCTGCGCCTCGGAAAGCCCCGAAGCCTCGGCCACCATGCGCGTGCCGCGCCCCACGAGTTTGTCGTTCGTCAACTGCATGTTGACCATGCGGTTGCCCTCGACACGCCCCAGGCGGATCATCACGGCCGTCGACAGCATGTTGAGCATCAGCTTCTGTGCCGTGCCCGCCTTCATGCGGGTCGACCCCGTCACGAACTCCGGCCCCACAACCGCCTCGAGCGCATATTCCGCCTCAGCCGCCACGGGCGACGACGGATTGCAGGTAATGGAGGCGGTCAACAGGCCGTGCTCCCGCGCCATGCGCAGGCCGCCGACCACATAGGGAGTGGTACCCGACGCGGCGATCCCGACCAGGACATCGTCCGCCGTGGGATGGTAGGGCGCCATGTCGCGCCAAGCCCCTGCGGTATCGTCCTCGGCATTCTCCACGGCACGCCGCAGTGCACCGTCGCCGCCGGCGATCAGGCCGATGACCCTGTCGAAGGGCACGCCATAGGTCGGGGGAAGCTCCGAGGCGTCCGTCACACCCAGCCTCCCGCTCGTACCGGCCCCGATGTAAAACATCCTCCCGCCGCGCTCCATGCGTTCGACGACCCGCTCCACGAGCCGTTCCATCACGGGGATGGTCTTGGCCACGGCCTCGTGGACGCGTGCGTCTTCGCGGTTGATGCCCGTCAGGATGTCGTGCACCGACATCCGCTGTAAATTATCGTAGGCCGAAGCCTGTTCGGTTATTCTATTTTCCATAATGGTATTTGATAAGTCCTTCGGCAGGTGATGCGGCGATCAGGCCGACCCGGTAACCCCCATGTGCGAGCACCTCGCGCAGCAGCCCCTCGAATGCGGCGGCAACGCCGCCGATGCAGGCGACCGTCAGATGCACGGGATAGCGGCTCAGGTTGCGTTGGGCGAAATCGGCGAAGGTTTCCGCCACCATAGCCCGCACCTCGGGGCAATCCAGGTACGCATGTACGAACGGCGCGAACGACGCCAGGAAACGGTTGGCATACGGCTCGCGGTAGACCCGGAGGATGATCTCCTCATAGGTCAGCCCATGCGCCGCGAGGAACTCCTCCCGCAGGGGGATATGCCCTTTGAAAATACCGTTCACCAGGTTGCGTCCCAGCGCCGCACCGCTGCCCTCGTCGCCGAGGACATACCCCAGCGGCGGGACGTTTTCCACGATTTCGCCGCCCCGGCACCAGCACGAATTGGAGCCCGTGCCGAGGATGCAGGCCACGCCTTCGCCGCGGCCGAACAACGCCCGGGCAGCCCCCAGCAGGTCGGTCTCGGCCTCGATCCGCCCCGTGCCGAAATGCGCGCGGAGTTCCCGCACCATCTTCTCCGTCGCTTCGGGGAAGGTGCCCCCGCACCCTGCGCCGTAGAAATAGACGGCCTCGACGGGGCCGCACGGCGGCAGTTCGGCAAGCGCTTCGCGTATTTGCTCCGGGGAGTGCTGCACGGCATTGATTCCCCGCGTCCGGTATTCCGAGGTATGCACGCCGTCGGTCACGAGCCACGTGCATTTGGTCGATCCGCTGTCTGCAATGATTTTCATACTATATTGTTACTTCCTAATACATCAGAACCGCCAGCCGCACGTCAGCGAAAACCCGGCATCCGTAAGCCAGGGCGTCACATCGGTCGGCGCACCGAGTTCGACGGGCGACACCGAGAATTCCGAAGGCACAAACAGGATCGTCGGCGAAAATTTCAGTTCAAACCCCTTCGTCACCCGCAGAATCCACGCACATTCGACATTGAAGAAAGGCAATACCCTATCCTTGTCAAGATCGTTGTCTACATGCTTTAGTATCCGGTGGTATCCCGCCCCAACTCCGGCTCCGAAACGCAGAAAAAGCCTGCTTTTCACCACCGGCAGCCGATAATAGGCCATTGCATCCAGTTTATAAATATCCTGCGCAACCGTATTGCGGTAAGGGTCAGATCCGTGGCCGCTCCAATCGTAGCTCATCAAACTCCCCAGATGCCACCGGGCCGAAAAATCCACGCCCCAATAAAAATTTCCTTTCAATTGGCGGCTGTACTCCACCTTCACGCCGACAGTCACCTGATTATGCGCCGTGATTCCCGACGCGCCCGTCACAAAGAGATTATTCTCTTTCGAGGCGAGGCGATGACGTTCGATACGCGCCGCTGTTTTTGCATTCCGCGTCCGATCTGTTGCCGACGGCGGGCTTTGGGCATATGCTGCTGCGGTGACGCATACCATCAATAATACTGTTCCTATTTTTCGCTTCATTCACAAGTGGGTTACATGTTCATCATGCAAGAAAGCAATAAAATTCGGAATAGCAATGTCCCAATGCAAATGCATTGCCGGTTTGCTCCTCAAACCTGCACTCCTTCCCGTCTGGCGCAGCGCCTTTTCGGAAAATTTGCTGCCGCCAAATCGGCTCCGAACCCTAATCCACCCCATTCCCTTTTCACAGCTTCGGAAAACAAAGATAACGAAAAATAATCCGAGCGGCAAACCCGGATCATTACACAATTATATAAGGAGGCGATCAGCGCAGGAAAAGCAGCTCGCGGTATTTGGGCAGCGGCCACATCTGGTCGTCGACGATCTCCTCCAGCTTGTCGATGTGGCGGCGGATCTCGTCGAAACATGCGGCTACGGTATCATGGTAGGCGATCGCCTTCTCGCGCTGATCCTCGATCCTGTTGGCCACCTTGCGGGCGTCGACCATCCCGGCCGTGAGCCGCTGTATTTCGGCCGTATGGTACTGGATCTTCTTGATGAGTTCGATGTCGGCCGAAGCGTTCAGCCCCGGGATCTGCGACATCTTGTAGACCTTGTCGAGCAGCAATGCCTCATACTTCGAAGCGATCGGCACGATATGGTTCATCGCCAGATCGCCCAGCACGCGCCCCTCGATCTGGATTTTCTTGGTGTAGGTCTCCCACTTCACCTCGGTGCGGGCTTCGAGCTCGACCTTCGAGAAGACGCCCGTGTCGCCGAACATCCGGAGCGTCTGCTTGTCGAGGTAACGGTCGAAAATCAGCGGCGTCGAGGTTTCGCAGTCCAGGCCGCGTTTGCGCGCCTCGGCCTTCCACTCGTCGGAATAGCCGTTGCCGTCGAAGCGGATGGCCTTGCAGGCCTTGATCATCTGTTTGAGCACCTCGTAGATGGCTTTCTCTTTCTTCATGCCGGCCTCGATCTTGGCATCAACGTTCTGCTTGAACTCAGCCAGTTCGTGCGCCATCGCCGCATTGAGCACGATCATCGCCTCGGCACAGTTGTCCGAAGAACCTACGGCGCGGAACTCGAACCGATTGCCCGTAAACGCGAACGGCGAGGTGCGGTTACGGTCGGTATTGTCGAGCAGCAGCGTCGGGATATGCGAGATGCCGCTCATCTTGAACACGTTCTTGGCGTCGAAGCGGATCGCATCGTCGCCCTTGCTGGCCGCCAGTTTGTCCAGCACGGCCGACACCTGCGTCCCGAGGAAGGTCGAGATGATTGCCGGGGGCGCCTCGTTGGCTCCCAGGCGGTGTGCGTTCGTGGCGCTCATGATCGCCGCCTTGAGCAGGCCGTTGTGCTTGTGTACGGCCGAAATGGCATTGACCAGGAAGGTGATGAACTGCAGGTTCTCCGAGGCAGTCTTGCCAGGCCCCAACAGGTTCACGCCCGTATCCGTCCCCAGCGACCAGTTGTTGTGCTTGCCCGAACCGTTGATCCCTTTGAAGGGCTTTTCGTGCAGCAGCACCCGGAACTTGTGGCGGCGGGCGATCTTGTCCATCACGGTCATCAGCAGTTGGTTGTGGTCGTTGGCAAGGTTGGCCTCCTCGTAGACCGGAGCCAGTTCGAACTGGTTGGGCGCCACCTCGTTGTGGCGGGTTTTGACGGGGATGCCCAGTTTCAGGCACTCGTATTCGAGGTCTTTCATGAAGGCCATCACACGGGTCGGGATCGCACCGAAATAGTGGTCTTCCAACTGCTGGTTCTTGGCCGATTCATGCCCCATCAGCGTACGCCCGGTGAGCATCAGGTCGGGACGTACGGCCCAGAGGCTTTCGTCCACGAGGAAATACTCCTGCTCCCAGCCCAGATAAGAGATGACCCGCTGCACGTTTTTGTCGAAATAGTGGCACACCTCGGTCGCAGCCTTGTTCACCGCCGAGATCGAGCGCAGCAGCGGCACCTTGTAATCGAGCGCCTCGCCCGTATAGGCGATGAAGACGGTCGGGATACAGAGCGTTGTGTCGACGATGAACGCCGGCGAGGTCGGATCCCAGGCCGAATAACCGCGCGCCTCGAACGTATTGCGGATGCCTCCGTTGGGGAACGACGACGCATCGGGCTCCTGCTGGACGAGCAGTTTGCCGGAGAACTCCTCCAGCACCCCGCCCAAGCCGTCCGGATCAGCAAACGCATCGTGCTTCTCGGCCGTACCTCCCGTCAGGGGCTGGAACCAATGGGTATAGTGGTCGGCACCGTGCTCCAGCGCCCACTGGCGCATGCCCGCCGCGATACCGTCGGCAACCTCCCGCGTGAGGGGCGTACCGTTCTCCATCGTATCGACAAGGGCGTCGTAGGTAGCCTTGTTCAAATACTTGCGCATGGCTGCGCGCCCGAATACCCGTTTCCCGAAATAGTCCGAAGGACGTCCTTCGGGAGCCTTCACCTCGACGGCGGTGTGGTTTATGGCCGCATCGACCATCTTGAATCTGAGCAATGATGACATAGATGTAATTGAATTGGATTAGCATTCCATTAAAAACATACGCGCAGGGGCGGAAGCCGAATAATTGCTGAACTAAAACCTAACCTAAAATTCCGGAGGGCAACTGCCTCGCGGCATACTCCGCCCAACCTGACTAACCCGCGGCTTCACCCCTGCCGCCGTATGTATCGATCTCGCTTGCAAATGTAATATTTTTTCAGTTACGTTGTTTTCACAAAATCGGCATTTTTTCGAAAAACACCCTGTTTTTTCGGCATTTTCCGAAAAAATACATGCATTTTTCCATAAAACTGCCGAATTTTAACGCATTTTTTCGAAAAACACCCTTAAATTTTCGTCATATCCCCGAATTTTCACATTTTTAGTTTTTCGTAATTTTCATAGCTATTAAGAACAATATTAAACTATTTCACCACAACTAAAAAACTTCTTCCGGCGGTTGCCGAAAGCAAACGAAATCACCTATATTATGAAAAAGAAATTATATAGTGTTATTTTATTAACAATTTCTTGTTTCAATCACTAATAATTTTGTACCTTTACGTGCAATTTTGAAACTACACTTATACTAATCTCTAAATAGTTATGGCAAATACCAAAAGTGAAAAGCTGTTCACTGAATTCCCGCCGGTTCCGACCGAGAAGTGGGAGGAGGTGATTACGGCCGACCTGAAAGGTGCTGATTACGAGCGCAAGCTGGTATGGAAAACGGGCGAAGGTTTCAACGTCCGGCCCTACTACCGCGCCGAGAACCTCGAGGGCATCAAGTTCCTGGGCTCGCAGGCAGGCGAGTTCCCTTACGTACGCGGTACGCATGCGCACAACCGCTGGCGCGTACACCAGACCGTGAGCGTCGTATGCCCCAAGGAGGCAAACGCCGAGGCACTGAAAATCCTCAACGCAGGCGTCGACTCGCTCGGCTTCTGCATCGCGTCGGCGGATTTCTCGGCCGCAGACCTCGACACGCTGCTCAAGGACATCTGCATTCCGGCTGTCGAGATCACCTTCTGCGGAGAGAAGACGGCCCATGTCGCCGAGCTCGTCCTGGCCAAAGTCGAAAAGGAGGGCATCGCCAAGGAGGATGTCCGCATCGCATTCTGCATCGACCCGCTGGTAAAAGGGCTTTCGTCGAAAGGCGATTTCTGCTCACCCAACGGTGAAAAGTGCATCGCCCGCATCGTCGAGCTGATCCACAAGACCAAGGAGTACAAGCACGTGCGCATCGTAACCGTTGCGGGGCAAACGTTCGGTAACTCGGGTTCGACCATCGTCGAGGAGCTGGCATTCACCCTTTCGGCAGGCCACGACTACCTCGTACGCCTGATGGACGCAGGGCTGGACGTCGACGCGGCCGCACGCAAACTGCGCTTCTCGTTCTCGGTAAGCTCCAACTATTTCATGGAGATCGCCAAATTCCGCGCGGCACGTATGCTGTGGGCCAACATCGTCAAGGGCTACGGCCCGGCGAAGAACTGCGCCTGCAAGATGCACATCCACGCCGAGACCTCGCGGTGGAACCAGACCGTCTACGACCCCTATGTGAACATGCTTCGCGGCACGACCGAGGCCATGTCGGCCACGATCGCCGGCGTACATTCGCTGGAAGTAACGCCGTTCGACACCTCGTTCGAAAACCCGACCGAGTTCTCGAAGCGCATCGCCCGCAACGTCGAGTTGCTGCTCAAGAACGAGTCGCATTTCGACCAGGTCGTCGACCCGGCAGGAGGCTCGTACTATGTCGAGAACCTCACGCAGTCGATCGCAGCCGAAGCCTGGAAGCTTTTCCTCGAAATCGAGGAGAAGGGAGGCTACACCGAGGCTTACAAGGCCGGCCTGATCGTCGAGCGTATCAAAGCATCGGCCGCAGCCAAGGACAAGAACATCGCTACGCGCCGCCAGACGCTGCTCGGCGCCAACCAATATCCCAACTTTACGGAGGTCGCCGGCAAGGAGATCACCGCCGAGTCCGTTACGCGCAAGCAGGCCGAGGGCAACGTACTCGTCCCCTACCGCGGCGCCATGGCGTTCGAGGAGATGCGCCTGCACGTGGATCGCAGCGGCAAGGAGCCCAAGGCATTCATGCTGACGTGCGGCAACCTGGGCATGGCCCGCGCCCGCTCCCAGTTCTCGTGCAATTTCTTCGCATGCGCCGGCATCAAGGTGATCGACAACACCTATTTCAAGTCGGTCGAAGAGGGCGCGAAGGCCGCACTCGAATCCAAGGCACAGATCGTCGTGGTCTGCGCGAGCGACGACGACTATGCGGAGGCAGCCCCGAAAGTCAAGGAGCTGCTCGGCGGCAAGGCGATCCTGGTGGTCGCCGGGGCACCGGCCTGCGCACCCGAGCTGGAGGCACAGGGCATCACGAACTTCATCAACGTGAAGTCGAACGTGCTTGAAACACTTAAGTTCTACCTTAAAGAGATGGGAATCTAATCATGAGAGCTAAATTTTCAGAACTGACATACGACGCAGGCCAGCAGAAAAGTTGCTGCGCCTCGAAAGGCTGCGGACAGGTCGAGCCGTGGCTGACGGCCGAGGGTATTCCCGTCAAGGGCGCCTATACGGCCCAGGATCTCGAAGGCATGGAGCACCTGAACTATGCGGCAGGTATCGCCCCGTTCCTGCGCGGCCCCTACTCGACGATGTACGTGATGCGCCCGTGGACGATCCGCCAGTATGCGGGTTTCTCGACCGCCGAGGAGTCCAACGCATTCTACCGCCGCAACCTGGCCGCCGGACAGAAGGGCCTGTCGGTGGCATTCGACCTGGCTACGCACCGCGGCTACGACGCCGACCACCCGCGCGTGGTGGGCGACGTGGGCAAGGCCGGCGTGTCGATCTGCTCGGTCGAGGACATGAAGGTACTGTTCAACGGCATTCCGCTCGACAAGATGTCGGTGTCGATGACCATGAACGGCGCCGTGCTGCCCATCCTGGCATTCTACATCGTGACCGGCCTGGAGCAGGGCTGCACGCTCGACCAGCTGGCCGGTACGATACAGAACGACATCCTCAAGGAGTTCATGGTGCGCAACACCTATATTTATCCCCCCGAGTTCTCGATGCGCATCATTGCCGACATCTTCGAGTACACCTCGAAGAACATGCCCAAGTTCAACTCGATCTCGATCTCGGGATACCACATGCAGGAGGCAGGCGCCACAGCCGACATCGAGCTGGCCTACACGCTGGCCGACGGACTGGAGTACCTGCGCGCAGGTATCAACGCCGGCATGTCGGTGGATGCCTTTGCACCCCGCCTGTCGTTCTTCTGGGCCATCGGCATGAACCACTTCATGGAGATCGCCAAGATGCGCGCGGCACGTATGCTGTGGGCCAAGATCGTCAAGCAGTTCGAGCCCAAGAACCCCAAGTCGCTGGCACTGCGTACCCACTCGCAGACCTCGGGCTGGTCGCTCACGGAGCAGGATCCGTTCAACAACGTGGCGCGTACCGCCATCGAGGCCATGGGCGCCGCCCTGGGACACACCCAGTCGCTGCACACCAACGCTTTGGACGAGGCTATCGCCCTGCCGACCGATTTCTCGGCACGTATCGCCCGTAATACGCAGATCTACATCCAGGAGGAAACCAATATCTGCCGCGAGGTCGACCCGTGGGCAGGCTCCTACTACGTGGAGTCGCTCACCAACGAGATCGCCCACAAGGCATGGGAGCGTATCCAGGAGGTCGAGAAACTGGGCGGTATGGCCAAGGCTATCGAGACCGGGATTCCGAAGATGCGCATCGAGGAGGCTTCGGCCCGCAAGCAGGCGCGTATCGACTCCGGCGAGGAGAAGATCATCGGCATCAACGAATACCGCCTGGAGAAAGAGGCTCCGATCGACATCCTGGCCGTGGACAACACCGCCGTGCGCGAAAGCCAGATCAAGCGTCTGAAGGAGCTGCGCGCTTCGCGCGACGAGGATGCCGTGAAGAAGGCCCTCGCAGCGATCACCGAGTGCGTGAAGACCAAGCAGGGCAACCTGCTGGAGCTGGCTGTCGAGGCCGCCAAGGTACGCGCTTCGCTGGGTGAGATTTCCGACGCCTGCGAGGTTGTCGTAGGCCGCTACAAAGCCGTCATTCGTTCAATATCAGGAGTATATAGTTCAGAAGTGAAAAACGACAAACAGTTCGAGCGTGCCAAGGAGCTGTGCGCCGAATTCGCCAAGAAGGAAGGCCGCCAGCCGCGTGTCATGATCGCGAAGCTCGGCCAGGACGGCCACGACCGCGGTGCCAAGGTAGTAGCCACGGGTTATGCCGACATCGGTTTCGACGTCGACATGGGGCCGCTGTTCCAGACCCCGGAGGAGGCCGCTAAACAGGCTGTCGAGAACGACGTGCATGTAGTGGGCGTTTCGTCGCTCGCCGCAGGCCACCTGACCCTTGTGCCGCAGATCATCGCAGAGCTCAAGAAGCTCGGCCGCGAGGACATCATCGTGATCGTCGGCGGCGTAATCCCCCATCAGGATTACGACGAACTGTACCGCGACGGCGCCGCCGCCATCTTCGGCCCCGGCACCCCGATCGCCACGGCCGCCATCAAGATTCTCGAAATCCTGCTCGCCGAATAACGGTTCGACAGAATACGGTAATCCCCGCCGAGACATTTCGGCGGGGATTTTTTCATGGATACAGACGGTCTCGGGGGCAAGTTACAGGCAGGCTTCTAGAATCCTGCGCGCCATCGCCCCGTCGACATTGTGCGCCTCGCCGAACCTGCTGCCCGCAGCGTTGAAGCGGCGTTCGATTTCGGTGATCGTAGCCTCGCCGATACCCTCCTGCGAAAGATGCGTCGAAAGCCCCAGGGAACGGAAGAACTCCTCGTTGGCCGCAATCGTCCGCTCGATACGCTCCTCGTCGGAACCGCCGGTGATACCCCAGATACGCTCGCCGTATTGCAGGAGTTTGCCGCGCTTCTGCTCGCGCAGCACGCGCAACGTACCGTTGATCACAATGGCGAGCGTCGCACCGTGCGTCAGCCCGTGCAGTGCGGTCAGCTCATGCCCGATCATATGCGTCGCCCAGTCCTGCGCCACTCCCATGCGGATCATGTCGTTCAGCGCCAGGGTCGCCGCAAGCATATACTCCGACATCACGGCATAATCGTGCTGGTTCTCACGAATCCGGGGTGCGATCTCGATCACGGTATGCAGAATGCCTTCGGCCCAACGATCCATCAGGCGCGACTGCCCGGGCGTGGTCATATACTGCTCCAGCACATGCACGTAGGTGTCGGCCAGGCCGTAGGCGATCTGCTTCTGCGGCAAAGAGAACAATGCCTCGGGATCGAGGATCGAAAAGAGCGGATAGTCGCCGTTGAACGGGAATTTCTCCTTCGTTTCCTGGCACGAGATCACCGAGCCGTTGTTCATTTCCGATCCCGTCGCCGACATCGTGAGCACCGTCCCGAGGGGAACGGTTTTATCCGCTTGCCCTTTCAGGACGATCTCCCACGGGTCGCCGTCATAAAGCAGCCCCGCAGCGATCAGCTTCGTACCGTCGATGACCGACCCGCCGCCCACGGCCAGCAGGAACTCCGAGCCGTGCTCACGCCCCAATGCGATGGCCTCGCGGACGGTCTCGACCGACGGGTTGGGCTCGATGCCCCAGAATTCGACCCAGTCACGGCCTTCGAGGGCCTTGACGACCTGGTCGTAAATGCCGTTGCGGCGCACGCTGCCGCCGCCGAAGGTAATCATAATCTTCTTGCCGGCAGGAATCAGCTTTGCGAGCTGAGCGATCTGCCCTTTGCCGAAAACCAGTTTCGTCGGATTGTGATAAACAAAATTATTCATAATTGTATGCGATATGTTTTGATACGACTTCTAAATATACGCAAAAATAACAAAAAGAACGCCGGAATATTCCGGCGTTCAAAACTATATCGTATTTTTTATCCGAGGCTTAGAAATATTCGCCGCGCAGATCCTGGATGTTGGCCATCTGCTGGATGGCCTGCACCGAGAATTGCTGTGCCATGCTCTCGGCCATGGCCTGCGCACGCACCTTCTCGCCCTCGGCAGTCTGCTTGTCCGAAGTCTGGATGTCATCCACCTGGAAGACATAAACCCCCGACATGCCCTTCACCGGAGCCGAAAGGACGCCTTTCTCGGTCGTCGAAGCGATGGCGCCTACCAGACGGGGCTCGACGCCCGGGCCGTTCACGTAGAAGGCACCGAAAGTCACGCCGTCGAAATCGGCGACCTCAGAACCGAGGCTGGCAGCCTGCTCATCGAGCGTCGTACCGGCGATCTGCTTGGTGATGTAATCGTATTTCTTGTCCCGGAGAACCTGGGCGCGAACCTGCGCAGCCACCTTGTCGATCGGGGTATACTCGTTGTCATCGATCTCGGTCAGCGTAGCGACCACATAGTCGTTTCCGACGGTGAAGATTTCCGAAAGATCGCCTGTCTCGGCACCGTAAGCCCAGCGGGCAACCTCACGCGAATCCTCCAGGCCGCGGATCGTACGCTCGCCCTGCGCCAGCGAGGCGACACGGGGAGTAACGGCCGCTTCCGAAGCGGCGTTGTTGAACGCCTCGACCGAGCCCTTGGCATTCACCGAGAAAGTGCCGGCCAGGTTGTGGGCATTGCGGCGCGTCGCAGCCGAAGCCTCGACGGGATAGGTGATCGTCGCCACCTGCATGTGCTTCGAAGGTTTGTCGGCACGGTACACCTGCATCAGCTGGATGGCATCGCCCGAAGCGACCTTCACCACGTCCCCCCGCTTGGCATTGGCCAGCGCGGCAACGAATTCGCCCGTGAAAGCCGAGAAGGGCACCACACCCACTTCGCCGCCGTTGGCTGCCGTAGCTTCGTATACCGAATACTGCGAGGCGAGTTGTGCGAAATCGGCACCGCCCTTGATTACCGTCAGCAGGCTGTCGGCCAGCGCCTCCTGCGTATAGGGCAGCACGATATGGCGGATTCCCAGCGTATCGGGCACCATTTTCGAATCCAGCACACGGGCCATCGTCCACTGGTTGTTCTTCAGCACGGGGCCGTAAGTCTCACCCGCCAGCAGTGCCTTGGCCTCGTCCTCCGAAAGCTGAGCCGCCGAAACATAGGTATCGGCGATCTTGCCGTTGCGGTTGGCACGTACGAACGACTTCAGCTCCTCCGTAGCGGCGAACTGTGTGCCCACCTCGGCAACGCTCTTTTCGAGAGCGAGCATATCGTCGTCCGTGGGGGTAACCTCGAACACGACATACGACAGCGTACGCGAGGGAGTCTGCTTGAACATATCCTTATGGCTGTTGTAGTATGCCTTGATGTCGCCGGACTTCACCTGGATCAGCGAATCGGGAACCGCCGAATATTTCTTGCCGGCCCATTTCCCGGAATAGGTATTGTTGGCCGCATTCACACCGTTCGCGACTTCGAGTGCATTGACATACACGCCGCCCTTGATCAGGCCGAGGTACTTGGCGATCTCACGCTCCATGCGGGCCTGCTCGTTGAGCTGCGCCCACGCCTGCTGTGCCTGCGCATTCGTTTCGGCCTGCGCGAGGAACTGTCCGACGGCAGCCACGTTGTACTCACCCGTGCGGGAATCGGCGAAGGCGTTGTAGAACGCCTGCGACGGATGCTGGCCGCTGACCATCGACAAACGCTCGGGCTCCGTAACGCGCAGCCCCATCTTGTCGAAACCGGGTTCCAGCACATACTTGCCGATCAGGGCCTGCCATGCAGCATTGGCGAGCATGGCGGACTGCTGTTCGTCGCTCTCCTGGGCGCCGCTCTGCGCCTTGATCTGCTCGTACTGGTTGTAGTACTCCGAATAGTTGATTTTTTTACCGTTGATGACACCGACCCGGGGGTCGTTACCCGAGAAGCCCATTTCGGTCTTCAGGGAGAGAATGAAAGCCAAGAGGGCGCCTGCGATGACAATCGACAGCACGATGCCGAACTTGGTGCGAAGAGTGTTTAAACTTGCCATATAAATCGTTAATTATTCGTTTGTTTCGAATTAGCAGTCAAAGGTAGTAAAATTTATTCGGAAAAGGCCTTTATTATATAAAAATTCCTACAATTTCTTGACCCTCGCCAGCTCGATACGCGAACGCGTCGTACGCAGTATGCGCAACTGCAGGCCGCCGATGAAAACCGTTTCCCCGGCGGTCGGGATCCCGTCGTAATTGAAGATGATGAAGCCCGCCAGCGTATCGTATTCCTTGCTTTCTTCGATCCCCAGCCCGTATTTTTCATTGAGGTATTTCACCTCCAGCCGGCAGGAGAGGACATACTCGTCCTGGCCGACCTGCTTTTCGGTAAGGTCGGGTATGTCGTGTTCGTCCTCTATCTCGCCGAAAATCTGTTCGAGCACGTCCTCGAGCGAAATGACGCCCGCCGTCCCGCCGAACTCGTCGATCACCACGGCGATGTTGCTGCGGTGCTTGATGAAATTCTGCAACATCAGCTGCAGCGGCATGGTCTCGGGCACGAAATTGACCTGCATCATCACGTCGGCGATATTGGCCGGGCGCGTGAACAGACTCTTCGAATTGACATAACCGACGATGTTATCGATACTCTTGCGCCAGACGAAAATACGCGAATATTTCGAATCGACGAACCGCGCCGTGAGCTGCCCGATCGACGTGTCGTCGATATCCACCGCCTCGACATCCACACGCGGCACCATGCAGTCGCGAACCCGCAGGTCGGCGAAATCCAACGCATTCTGGAAAAGTTTGAATTCGTTGTCCGGCTCGGGGCGCGGTTCAGACGTATTGGTATCGAGCAGTGCCGCGAGGTCGTCGCGGCCGAAGCTGTGCGACACGGCCCGCTCCTCGACACGGCGCCCCGCCAGGCGCAGGATGCCATGCGAGATGAGCGTCGTGAGACGGGCGATCGGATAAAGCAGCAGGTAGAAGAAATAGATCACCGGCGCCAGAGCGCGGTAATAGAAGTTGGGGTTATTGCGGAAGATCGACTTGGGAAGGAACTCCGCAGCAAAGATGATGATGACGGTCGACACGGCCGTTTCGATGGCGACCGAACCGTTGCGGGCGATGCTTTCCCACCCCAGCGCATAGAAGATGCCGCGCAGCAGCAACGACATGTAAAGCGAATAGATGACCAGGGCAATGTTGTTGCCCACCAGTATCGTGGTGATATACTGCCCGGGGTGGCGGGAAAAAATCTCCGCGATATGGTCGAACATGCGGCTCTGTTTGCGGTCGATCTCCAGCTTCAGGCGGTTCTTGCTCGTAAAAGCGATCTCCATGCCCGAAAAGAATGCCGACAACAACAGCATTAAGACAATCAGTATGACCGAAGTAAGCATCGTCCTGTTTATTTTAGGTTACTCCCCCGCTTCGTCCGCATGTACGGCACGCCGGAGGGGCTGGATTTCACCGACCGGTTCGGCCGGGCGGAGCTCCTCCTCCCCGTCGGGGCGGACAGCTGGTGCTGCCAAAGGCGGCTCCTCGGAAAGCGGTGCCGCGGGCCGCGCCGCAACCGGAGCGGCAGGCCGGTCTGTCGCAGGGCGGGGCGAATCCGAAGTCCGGCCGGCAGGTTCGGGCACAGCCGTAGAATCTGATTCGTTAGGTTTGACCTCGACCTCCATGCGCCCTTTCATACGGCGGAAGCGCCAGTCCTTGAACTCCTCGTCCGACTCGAAACCTTCGCCGATGAACACGTCGCGGCCGTCGTTCTGCACGATTTTCGAATCGACGTTCGAATAGATTTTCTTGGTACGCGCGTTCCAGAACAGCTGTTGCGTATAGAGTTTCTTGCCGTCCGATTTCTCGACCACGACATTTCCCCGCGCTTCCCACAGGTCGCGGGTCTCGTAATGGATCGCATAGTTGGCCGTCAGCACGGCATCGACCGACGAGAGCGAATCGTCCTTATAGGTAGTCATCTCCACCCCCTTGGGGAATTCGCGGTAAAGCTCGCGCGCCAGCGAATAACCTTCGAGCAGCGGGGTTTTGAAATGGTACGAACGGCGGCCGTTCTGCGACATGACGACCGACAGGTTTTCGCTGTACTCGGTCATCATCATCTCTATCCGGGCCTCCGATTCGGGTTCTTCTTCACGCTCACAAGAGAATAGCAAGATAGCACTCCCCACAACGGAGAGTGCTACCATCACGTATCTTGCGATAAATCTGTCCATCAATTAGCGGGGACGCACAGTAGTCGACACACCGGCAGCCGTACCGCAGTTGACGGTATAGCGTGCGCCTTCCTGCAACTCGTTGAAGAAGCACTCCTCCGAAGTCGGGAAACGGCTGCGGAATGCGTTCATCGAGGTTTTGGCAGGTTCACGGTATTCCGAATCGCTCGGCAGCAGCTCGACGGCCTTGGCCATCGTGTCGTAGGCTGCCCAGAAGGTAGCCGGCCCGGCGAAACCTTCACAATGAGCTGCCGAAATGCCGTAGCACTGGGCCAGTACGAAATACGGCACACCGTCCTCGGGATTCAGGTCGCGGGCCTGACGGGCAGCCGATGCGGCGCCCTGGATGTCGTTGGAAACCAGGCCGACCAGCGCCATGCGCACCAGCAGCAGCTGACGCTCTGCGGGATCCGTCTCGACGGCAAGCGCCTCGTTGAGGTATTTCATGGCCTTCGTATAGTCGCCCTTGCTCTGGAAGGCCTGCGCAAGGAACATCGCAGTTTCGGACGAAGGTTTCACCGTATAGTATTTCTCGGCAATCGAGAAATAGAAATCGCCGTCGCACTTGGCACGCGACATCAGGGCTACGGCCTGCGCCAGCAACGCCTCATCGTCGGGAGCAGCCTCCAGCTTGCCGCGGAACAGATTTTCGAGGTTCTCGCAGCTGGCCGCGCCGCTCAGGCCGAAAGCCGCGTCGAACTGCGACTTGTAATCGCCGGCCTCGGGGTTCTTCTCGAAGAACGGGGTCAGGCGGTCGTACTCGGCGATGATCTCATCGGGCATCACCTCGTCGGTATTCTTATAATCCTCGCAGAGGTTCGAGAAATAGGCCACCACGGTCTCGGGGTCGGTGCTATCGCCGCCCTGCGCGATTGCCGCGCGGAATGCCTCGCGGATGCCCTTGCGGTCGTTGGGTTTGTAGCGCAGGAACTCGCGCGCCTTCTGGTCGAGGATAAAGGCCGTCTTGCCGGGCTTGACGTTATCGCCGAAATACTGGGCACGCATATCGTACATCAGCATCAGCGAGTCGATGAACATGTTCTTCTCCGCCACGCTCTTGGCACGGTTGATCTTGTTCTTATACACGACGGCACCACGCTGGTAGATCGACTCCGCTGCATCGGGTATCTTGTCGATAAGCCCCTTGAGGTAGTGTGCTGCGGCATCGTAGTCACGGTTGTCGCACGATTCTTTCAGGAAATTACTGTTAAGGATGTTCTGTTCACGCTCTTCGGGAGTAGCGCCCCATTTCGCATATTGCGGGCCACTGAAATCCTGAGCCAAAGCCGCCGAAGCCAAAAATACCAAAGCGGCAGAAAGCAGAAATTTTACGTTTTTCATCGGTCAGAGATTAATTTTTGTATTTCTATGTTGTGTTTTCGTCAGTTAAACTACGTTCGTGTCGGGGTCGCAAGTTACTACTAATTCCTCGGACGTGCAATATTCCGGCTCAAAAACTAATCGTATTTCGGCCTGCGGAACCAGTATTCCCCGTTCTCGGCACCCGCAAAGAGCGAGAATCCGACCGAGAATTTGAAATACTGCTGCCGCACCAGTCCCAGACGCTCGGAAAGGTTATAGCCGCGACGTCCGTATTCCACGCCCACGTCGATGGTCGAACTGCCGAGGAACTTCACAGGCACCCCTACACCCAACGTAACGGCGTATTCTCCGATTTTATTGCCGTCGTAGGTCTGGTTGTAGGTTCCGTAACGGAAACCCGCCCGGTAGGCCCAGCGTTTCATGAACCTGCGCACGTCGTAATAGTTCGGCGTATACTCCACGCCCATCTTCACCATGCTCGTATTGGTATAGGCCACTTCGTATGCAGATTTGTCCGGCCCGCTGATCCCGGTCATTTCGGTCGCCTTATTGCCGCCGGTCCAGTTCTGATAGACATAGTCAAGTCCGATCGTCCATTTCGAGGTCATATAATAAGCCCCCACCGAAAGCTGACGCGGCAAGGCAAGTGCCAAATGGGTCGTATCGCCCTTCACGGTCGAATTATACAGGTCGCCGATATAGATCCGCTTGGTCACATCGGGGTTCAGGTTGCCGCCGAAATCGTACGTAGCGCCGAACGTCAGCATGCGTTTCTGGTTCATGACAGCCTTCCAGAGGACGCCGACCTGGCCTTTGATGCTCGAAATACTGTAATTGTCGCTGCCGACCGTCGACGAAAAAGTTCCGTCGCCCGTGATCGGCGTCGGGGTCATCACGAAGCTGCGGTCGATGTCGCCCCAGTAATACTGCGCCGCGATACCCAACGAGAAATTCTTGAAAATCTCCCAGCCCAGGCCGACCTTGACCTCCGTCACGTCGCCTTCGCCCTGATAGACGTACTGCACGCGTCCCACATTGCCCCAAACCGGATCGTTCGGGTCGTAGTCCTGGGTATACTTGGTACGGTAGCCCACCGAGCTGTAAGGCGTGAGGCTGAACCCGAGCCCGAGTTTCTTGGCGACCGGCATCTGGAACGCGATATCGTGGAAATTGAACGTATTATAGGCCGTGTTTTTGGACACATTGTCCACCTTCTGCGAATTGTAGTAATTCTGTCCCTCGAGGCCGAAACTGAAGAGGAAGCTCTTTTGCGGGATGGTACTGTACGCTGCAGGGTTGAGCAGATTAATTTTACCCGGAGTACCCATGGCCACCCCGACGCCGCCCATCGAGCGCATCTGCGTCGTACCGGGCGTATTGATCTCGCCGACGCCGTACATCGTATAGGGAGAGAATGCGTTAATACTGCTTGTCTGGGCCGATACGGCATAAGGAAGCATCACGGCTGCCGCAACAACCAGCTTAATCAAGGTGTTCTTCACTTGCATTGTGCTCTAAAATTCTATTCAATCCGCAAAAGACCAGATTACAGTTTGCAAATATCGTATTTTTAATTCGTTTAACAAAGAATTTTGCATCCCCGCCGGTAAAAATTACGCACAGGCCGTCGATTTGTTCCCGCATGCGCACGACATAACCTTCGATTTCGAAGGCGATCCCGTTCATCACGCCCAACTCGATGGCCTCTTCGGTCGTGAGCCCCGAGAGTCCTTCATCCTCGGTCGCGGCACACAGCGGCAGCTTGGCCGTGTAATCGTGCAGCGCCCTGAAACGCGTCTTCACCCCCGGGGAGATGCAGCCGCCCCGGAACGTATTGTCAGCCGTCACCAGGTCGATGGTCACCGCCGTACCGAAATCGACGATCAGCACGTTCTCACCCGGATAGAGCACTGTCGCGCCGACGGCTGCGGCCAGTCTGTCGCGCCCCAGCGTCTCGGGCGTAAGGTATGCGTTGCCGATGGGCACGGGGGTCTGGGAGGTGAACTCCAGCAGATAATCCACCCGCCCGCGGAGCATCGCCGCCACGTCATCGACCTCGCCGCGCGTCGACGCCACCACGGCGCGCCGCACGGGCCATTCGGAGAGCAGTTCTTCGAGCATCGACGGGTGCAACCGCTCCGTGCAACGCTGCGCGACAAGTTCTCCCCTGTCGAAAACCGCAAGTTTTACCAGGGTGTTCCCGATATCTACGACTAAATTCAAAGCTGTTGCAGTGTTTTATACCCGTCCTCAATGTCTTTGACATTCCTAACGGTCATCGCCAGACGATTATTGTGCTGTTTGAGCACAAATCTGGCGGGATTTTGCGTCACCTTGCGAAGCAACTCCATAAAGGTATCGCTTTTGTAATAGGGCGAATTCTGCTCGCCGACGAAGTGGAGGATCATCAGCCCGTTCTTGACCTTCACCCGTTCGATGCCGAGGCGAATCGCCTCCCAGCGCAGGCGCACGACGTTGAGCAGTTCCTGCGCTTCGCGCGGCAGGGGGCCGAAACGGTCTGCCAGACGGCTCTCGAAGGCCTGCAACGCGGCTTCGTCCTTGGTCGAGTCGAGCTCGCGGTAAAGTTTCAGGCGTTCGGCCTGCTGCGCCACGTAGGCATCGGGCAACCCGGCCTCGACCTCTATTTCGATGTGCGCGTCATCCACGTAATGCATCTGCTCCACGACATCCTGCTCGGCGGCACCCAGACCCGCCACCTGCAAGCCTTCGGCCCGCAGCTCGGCGATCGCCTCGTTCATGATTTTCTGGTAGGTTTCGAAACCGATGTCGGCGATAAACCCGCTCTGCTCGGCACCCAGCAGGTTGCCCGCGCCGCGGATGTCGAGATCCTGCATCGCAATGTTGAACCCCGACCCCAGGTCGGAGAACTCCTCGATCGCCCGCAGGCGGCGCCGCGCATCGGACGACAGCATCTCCTCGGGCGGCGAGAGCAGGTAGCAGTAGGCTTTCTGGTTGCTGCGCCCCACGCGCCCGCGCAATTGATGCAAGTCGCTCAGGCCGAAGTTCTGGGCATTGTCGACGATGATCGTATTGGCATTGGGGATGTCGATGCCGTTCTCGATGATCGTGGTCGAAACGAGCACGTCGAACTCCCCGTAGATAAAATCCATAATCAGTTTTTCGAGCTTCTCGGCCGGCATCTTGCCGTGTCCGACGGCCACGCGGGCCTTGGGGCATACGCGCGTGATAAGCCCTTGGATGGACATCAGGTCTTCGACGCGGTTATGGACGAAATATACCTGGCCGCCGCGTGCGAGCTCGGCCTCGACGGCGTCGCGGATGATCTCCTCGGAGAAGACATGCGACTCGGTGACGATCGGCTGGCGGTTGGGCGGCGGGGTCGAGATGACCGACAGGTCGCGCGAGCCCATGAGCGAAAATTGCAGCGTGCGCGGGATCGGCGTCGCCGTCAGGGTCAGCGTATCGACGTTGACGGCCATCTGCGTGAGTTTCTCCTTGGCCGCGACGCCGAACTTCTGTTCCTCATCGATGATCAGCAGCCCCAGGTCACGGAATTTGATCTGCTTGCCCAGTATTTTATGGGTGCCGATCAGGATATCGATACGCCCCGATTCGAGGTCGGCACGTATCTGCCCCGCCTCCTTGGCGGTCTTGGTGCGGTTGAGATACTCGACCCGCACGGGGAAATCGCGCAGGCGCTCCGAGAAGGAGCGGTAGTGTTGCAGGGCGAGGATCGTCGTCGGCACCAGCACCGCCACCTGCTTGCCGTCCACGGCAGCCTTGAATGCCGCGCGGATCGCCACCTCGGTCTTGCCGAAGCCCACGTCGCCGCAGACCAGCCTGTCCATCGGCTGGTCGGACTCCATGTCCTTCTTGACGGCCGCGACGGTCGTCTGCTGGTCGGGGGTGTCCTCCCACTGGAACGACGCCTCCAGCTCGTGCTGCAGGTAACTGTCGGGCGTGAATGCGAACCCTTTGCTGGCCTTGCGCTTGGCATAGAGGGCGATCAGCTCGCGCGAAATATCCTTGACGGCCTTCTTGGCGGCGTTCTTGAGTTTCTGCCATGCCCCGTTGCCGAGTTTATAGACCTTCGGCGGCTCGCCGTCGCCGGACTTGTAACGCGAAATGCGGTGGAGCGAATGGACGTTTACGAACAACACGTCGCCGTCCTTGTAAACCAGCTTGATAGCCTCGTGCACCTTGCCGTTCTCGTTGATCTTCACCAGCCCGTCGAAACGCCCCACGCCGTGGTCGATATGCACCACATAGTCGCCCGGGCGGAGCTGGTTCAGCTCGGCGACGGTCATCTGCTCGTCGCGCCGGATCTCGCCGTTGATGCGGTAACGCTGGTAACGGTCGAAAATCTGGTGGTCGGTATAGAGGCACAGTTTCAGGTCGTTGTCCACGAACCCCTCGTGCAGCGTAACGGAGAGCGACCGCACGGCGGCCTGCCCCCGGCCTATCTGGTGGAAGATGTTTTCGAGGCGTTCGACCTGCACCTTGTTCTCCGAGAGGATGTAGGTCGCATAACCCCGCAGCGAATTGCGGATCATGTCGTCGGCCAGCATCTCGAAATTCTTGTTGAACTTGGGCTGCGGGGCCGTGTCGAACACCACGGCCGCCGTGGCGGGGCGTTCCGGCAGGTTGTCGCGCAGCGCCACCACGCTGTTGCCGGCCATGTCGCGCAACAGCACGTTGCGGCTGGTCAGCAGGCGGTCGATCTGCCCGGGATTCTCCATGTCCGCGAGCACCTTGCGGCGCAGGTCGTTGACACGGCGCAGCACATAGTCGGCATCGTAGAACCAGCAGGCCGCCGAAGAGCCCGCGAACTGCACGAACGACACCCGGGGTGCCTCGCCGGCATTGAGGTTGGGGACGATTTCCACCCGGTCGAGCTTGTCGGCCGAAAGCTGGCTCGAAATATTGAAACGGCGGATCGAGTCGACCTCGTCGCCGAAAAAGTCGATCCGGTAAGGCTTGCTTTCCGAATAGGAAAAGACATCGACGATACCTCCGCGCACGGAGTACTGCCCCGGTTCGTAGACGAAATCGACACGCGTGAAGTTCGCATCCGCAAGGGCATCTTCCAGCACGGCGATCGAAATCTTGTCGCCGAGCTTCACGGCAATCGTGTCGCGCTGCAACGTCGCGGCGTCGACGACCCGTTCGGCCAGCGCTTCGGGATAGGTGCAGACCACCAGGTATCCCTTCGTAAAGCCCCGCACGGCGTTCATCGCCGTGGTGCGCTGCACCACGCCCTGGGCATCCTCGGCGCCGTAGGCCGCCGAACGCTTGTAGGACGACGGGAAGAAATAGACCTGCTTCTCGTCCAGCAGATTGTAAAAATCGTTCAGCAGGTAGGCCGCGGCATCCCGGTCTTCGGCCACGAAGATATGCACGCCTCCCGTTTTCGCCACTGCCGCCGCCGCATAAAACGAAAGAGCACCGCCGACCAGCTCTTTCAGGTGGACGGTTGCGCGCTCCTTCTTATATTCGCGGCACAACTTCGGCAGGGCCTTCGACCCGGCGGCGAACTGCGCCAGCTGCTCGCTGGCAGTCATAGCGTTACTTGTTAATCAGGTCGTTATCCTTGTCGTCGTGGTAATGCACCTCGACGATGCCGAGGCTCTGGTCTTCGACGACACGCAGGCGGAGTTTGTATTTCCACTCCCAGCGGCGGCGCAGCGACCAGATGCCCTTCCGCAGGAAAGCAGCCACATAGGGGCTGACCACCAGCTTGATATACTTGTGTCCCCGATCTTGCGTGAGGAACGATATCTGGTTCTCGATCTTCTTGTCCAGCAGTACCGTAGGCTCGATCTTGCCCGTGCCGTTGCAGGTCGGGCAGACGTCCGAAACCTCCTCCACGGCCACGGGACGCACCCGCTGGCGGGTGATCTGCATCAGCCCGAACTTGGTGAGCGGCAGCACCGTATGCTTGGCCTTGTCGGTGGACATCAGCTTGACCATCTCGTCGAAGAGCGCCTGCTTGTTCTGCGCCTTGTGCAGGTCGATGAAGTCGATGATGACGATGCCCCCCAGATCGCGCAGGCGCAGCTGGCGGGCGATCTCCTTCGCAGCCGCCAGATTGACGTCCATGGCGGTCTGCTCCTGGTTGTCCTCGGCCTTGGTGCGGTTGCCCGAATTGACGTCGATGACGTTCATCGCCTCGGTATGCTCGATGATCAGGTAGGCGCCGCGGCGCAGCGAGACGTACTTGGCGAAGAGCGACTTGATCTGCTTCGAGATATCGAAGTTGTCGAAGATCGGGACGTTGCCCCGGTAAAGCTTGACGATCTTCTCCTTCTCGGGCTCGATCAGGCGGATGTAATTGCGGATGTCGTTGTACATCGCCTCGTCGTCGACGGCGATCTGCGAAAACGAGCCGTTGAGCGAATCGCGGATGATCGTATTGGCGCGGTTCATCTCGCTCATCAGCTGCGCGGGCGGCGTACTCTTCTTGATCGCGGCGCAGGTCTTGCGCCAGCGGTCGATCTGCGACTGGATGTCGTGCTCGATGTCCTCGTCCTTGGCCTCCATGGCCGCCGTGCGGATGATGACCCCGAAATTCTTGGGGAGCACCGCAGCCGCGATGCGCTTCAGGCGTTTCTTCTCGTCCGCCGAACGGATCTTCTGCGAAAGGAACACCTTGGACGAAAAGGGCACCAGTACGACGTTGCGGCCGGCCAGCGAAATGTCGGAGGTCAGGCGGGGCCCCTTGGTCGAAATGGCCTCCTTGGCGATCTGCACCATGATGTTCTGCCCGACCTGAAGATAGTCGCCGATCTTGCCCGTCTTTTCGACGGGCGGTTCGAGCTTCATGCCCTCGACGCGCATTCCCCGCTTGCCGGGCTGCTGCGAAGCGACCAGCTTCTGCAACGAGGGAAACTGGCTTCCCAGGTCGAGGTAGTGGATAAAAGCGTCCTTTTCGTGCCCGATGTTTACGAAGGCTGCATTGAGCCCGGGCATTATCTTGCGTACTTTCCCGAGGTAGATATCTCCTACGGAAAAACCCGTCTGGCACTGCTCCTTGTTGAGTTCGACAAGCACCTTGTCCTCACACAGCGCAATGGAGATTTCTGTCGGGTTGACGTTAACGATTAATTCTCTGTTCATCTATATCGTGTGTCGCACCCCGGAAACGGGGTTGCGGAATACTGAAACCGGTTAGGCCGCATTTTGGTCTGAAGTGGCGGCGAACTCCAAAGGAAAATATTGTCCGGGCCATCCATGGCGGGTAAGGAAATACCCTGGTTTATTTCGGCGGCACTGCGTCGCAATGCCCCTGCGGGGGGGGGCTCATAACCTGCGTTGCAAGAGGGCCTGACGTCCGCAAACGGCGATCCGGGAACCTGCATTCCCCCCGGGGATACGGGCCCCGGCCGCAAAAAACCGCAGAAAATAGGTAAAGCTAAAAGAACCCGGGGCTCCTTTAGCTTTATCTATCGTTTAGCACTAAGGTGCTACCCTACTTTTTCTTGTGGCGGTTCTTGCGCAGACGTTTTTTACGCTTGTGGGTAGCCATCTTGTGACGCTTATGCTTCTTTCCGTTTGGCATAGTCCTTAAATTTTAGAGGTTCTTTATTTATTGAATTATTTCACCTTCGCAGCGAAGCTCTTGGCGGGCTTGAAAGCGGGGATGTTATGTTCCGGAATGGTGATGGTCGTGTTCTTCGAGATGTTGCGTGCGACTTTCTTTGCACGTTTCTTCACGATGAAGCTGCCGAAGCCGCGGAGATACACGTTGTTCTTGTTGGTCAGAGAGGTCTTGATGCTATCCATGAAAGCTTCGACGATTGCCTGAACCTGCACCTTCTCAACGCCGGTGCTCTTAGCGATTTCGCTTACGATATCTGCCTTTGTCATAGTTTATATAGTATTAAATTATTAAGTTCGTGTGAAGACATTCGGACTGCAAATATACGCTTTATTTACATTTTAGCCAATAAACCGCAACTTTTTTTCATTATTTTTCCGGCAGTCCCCTACCAGCCACTAGAACAAGAGGATAACAAATATCGGGCAAAACTCGGCGGAAAATTAAAATATTATGTGCCAGGCAATTATATCCGGACGGCACACCGGAGCGAGCCGCACGGAATAATCGCTCATAATCAACATATTAGCCACAAACCCGCCGAAACGGGAGGAGCCTTTTCCGGGCATCATTGCGCCCGAAGAGTCCCGGCACGGCCAAGCCCCTCCCGGATGCCGGTGCGGCTGCCCGCCCGCGCCCGCCGGCATCCGGCATGCAGCCCTCCACACGGGCGGCGGAGGGGACGGCATCCTCGCCCCGCCCGGGTTCGAGCACCGATTCCCGGGGAAGAGCTCTCCGGCACGCCGCTGCAAGCCGTCCCGGAGGCGATTTACGCCCCGGAACCGCGGATAATATCCCGCCGACCCAATAAACGCCCGGTTTTTGCGTTTGATAATAAAATAACTAATTTTGCGAACTAAAATCCGATAACCGTATGGTCAAAATACTCTGGGTGGACGACGAGGTCGAACTCTTGAAGCCCCACGTCCTGTTCCTCAAACAGAAAGGCTACGAAGTCGACACCTGCAACAACGGCTACGACGCGATCGACATGGCGGCCGAAGGCGCCTACGACCTGATAATCCTCGACGAGATGATGCCCGGCATGACGGGACTCGAGACCCTCCCCAAGATCAAGGAGGTGCGCCCCACCACGCCCGTCATCATGGTGACCAAGAGCGAGGAGGAGAACATCATGGACAAGGCCGTGGGTTCGAAGATCGCCGACTACCTCATCAAGCCCGTCAACCCCAACCAGGTGCTGCTCTCGATCAAGAAGAACGTCCACCAACAGCAGCTCGTCACCGAGCAGACCACGGCCGACTACCGGTCGGAATTCGGGCGTATCTCCTCGTCGCTGCAGATGGCCGAGACCTTTTCGGACTGGTGCTCGCTCTACCGCAAGCTCACCAACTGGGAGGTCGAGCTTTCGGAATCCACCGACCAGGGCATCAAGGAGGTGCTCACCTACCAGAAGACCGAGGCGAACCAGGAATTCTGCAAGTTCGTACGCCGCAACTACTACAACTGGATCAACAAGCGCTCGGACGACACCCCCGTGATGTCACACACGCTCATGCGCACCAACATCTTCCCGGTGGCGGACGAGAACCCGAAGACCACGCTGCTGCTGATCGACAACTTCCGCTACGACCAGTGGCGGTCGATCTCCTCGCTGTTGCGGGGCTACTACGACGTGGCGCTCGACGATTTCTACTGCGCCATCCTCCCCACGGCGACGCAATACGCCCGCAACGCCGTCTTCGCCGGCCTGATGCCGCTGGCCATCGACAAGCTGATGCCCAACAAATGGCTCAACGACAACGAGGAAGGCGGCAAGAACCAGTACGAGGAGGAGTTCCTCAAGCGGCTGATGGCCCAGAACGGGAAGAACTGGAAATTCTCGTTCGACAAGCTCGTGCGCCCCGAACAGGGCCGCAGGCTGGTCGACAATATACAAAAAGTGTACGACGCCGATTTCTCGGTGATCATCTACAACTTCCTCGACATCCTCTCGCACGCCCGTACCGAGACCGACATCATCCGCGAGCTGACCGAGGACGACGCGGCATTCCGGTCGCTGACGCGCTCGTGGTTCGAGCACTCCGACCTCTACACCATCCTCAAGCTCCTCTCGGAGCGGGGGCACACGGTCGTGATCACCTCCGACCACGGCACCATCCGCGTGGACAACCCCGTCAAGGTGACGGGCGACCGCGAGACCTCGGCCAACCTGCGCTACAAGACGGGGCGCAACCTGGCCTACAACTCGCGCGACGTCTACGAGATCCTGAAACCCGAGGACGTACAGCTGCCGTCGAGCAACCTCACGTCGAGCTATATCTTCGCCTACAATTCGGATTTTCTGGTCTACAACAACGATGCGAACCGCCACATCCGCTATTACCGCAACACGTTCCAGCACGGCGGCATCTCGATGGAAGAAATGATCGTGCCTTATATCGTCTTAAAACCCAAGCAGTAATATGAAAACGATCCACATCACCTCGCAGGACGAACTGCCGGACGTCGCCGAGGCGGTCATCGAAGCACTCGGCCGCCGCACGGTAGTCGCACTGCGCGGAGAAATGGGCGCGGGCAAAACCACGCTGATCCGCGAGATCGCAGCCCAACTGGGCGCCACGGACACCGTAACCAGTCCTACGTTCGCCATCGTGAACCAGTACAAGGGCAAGGGCAACCGCCGTATCCATCATTTCGATTTCTACCGGATCAACGACATCCGCGAAGCCTATGATTTCGGTTACGAAGAGTATTTTTTCTCGGGCGACCTCTGTCTGGTCGAATGGCCAGAAAAGATCGAGCAGCTCCTGCCCGAGAACGTGATGACGGTGCGCATCACCGTCGACAGCGACACGGCACGCACGTTCGAAATCGACTGAAGCCCGGCCAAAACGCCCCGCGACACTACGACTATGGCAGACGGTTTCCGCATCGCATTCTGCATCGAATGCCATAAATACACCCCTGTCCTGCAGGAGTTGTGCCGACAGTTGCAGCACCCCGAAGCGGATATTTTCATCCATGTCGATGCGAAATCCGACATCCGGGATTTTGCGCCGCTGCGTCCCCTGGCACGTTTCATCCACCCGCGCAGCAAGGTCTACTGGGGCGAGTACGGCCAGATCGACTGCATGCTCAAACTGCTCCGGGCCACCTGTAACGGCGACTACCGCTACATCGCCATTCTCTCGGGCGACACCCTGCCGCTACGCCCTGCGTGCAGATACACGATTTCCTCGAAGCGTGCTACCCGCGGCAGTTCGCGGACATGCAGCCCGAACTGCACATCACCGAGCTGACGCAGAAGATGCAGTGGTGCCACTACCCCGACAGGAACGATTGGATCGGGCGCCTGCCGGGCTATTTCCGCAAAAGGCTCTACAAACGGCTGCGCCCCGGGGACAACCCCTATTTCAGGACATTGCCGCCGCTCGAAAAGGGTTCCAACTGGATCGTCGTCACCGACCGCTTCCGGGATTTTGTGTTCGATTATCTGCGCACCCACCCCGATTATATCCGCGCATTCAGACACTCGCACTGCGGCGATGAGATCTTTTTCCAGACCCTGATGGGCATTTCCGAATTCGCCGGTGCGAATACGCGCCGTCCCCTCGTCTTCACCCGATGGGTCGGAGAAGGGGCGCCCCATCCGGAAACATTCGGCACCGACGACCTGCCCCGGCTGCTGCAGGCACGGGACACGGCGGCGGAAGTTCCGTACCTCTTCGCCCGCAAGATCGCCGACGACCTGGACATCGCCCGCTACCGGGCGGCCTTCTTTCCCCGGCCGGAATAGTGCCGGTTTTGCGCGTCACGCAAAAAAACGCTATCTTTACAGCGCCCGAAACCGCATCCGATTTCTGAAACACATTTCATACAAGTTTTACACACGCAATGCAAGAATATATCTCCAAGCAACAACAGGTTTTGCGTCCCGCGGAACAGATTTACGCGGTCATCAGCCGTTTCGACAACCTCACGCCCGCCCTTGCCGACAAGGTCGAGGAGTGGCAGGCTACCGAGGACAGTTGTTCGTTCAAGGCCAAAGGCTTCACCGTGAAACTCCGCATGGAGGAGCGCGAGCCGGGCAAATACGTCAAGGTCGTCGGCGACGACGGGGGCGTACCGATGGATTTCGCATTCTGGATCCAGTTGCAGGAAGTCTCCGCCGCGGACACCCGCCTGCGGCTGGTGCTGCGCATCGACCTGAACATGATGATGAAGATGATGATCGGCAACAAGCTGCAGGGGGCGCTGGATCAGATCGCCGAGGGGATCGCCCGGGCGATGAACGCCGCCCCGCAGGTCTGAACAAACGGCGGACGAAGTCCGGCACCGAACCGGAACATCGGGCACGGTTCCGCAGACACGATGCCCCGGGATGATAATTCCGAGGCGATGATTCCGGGCAGGGAGAGATGTTTGCGGCACAGGCCGGGGATACGCAGCCAAAGGCGGTATGACGCCGTACCGCAGGTTCAGGCAAGGATCACGCAAGCATTCGTCGGCGCAACGCGCACACGAAAACCTATAAACGCACGCGATTATGAAACCGACAAGTTATCTATCAGCCCTTTTCCGGCCTTCGGCGCCTCCCGCCGGAGAGCGCCCGCCGTGCGACTTCGACCTGATCAGCCGCTATTTCTACAACTGCCCGGCGGAGGACACCTGCCACACGATCGACGCCGAAACCACGGCCGACCTCGACCTCAACGCCGTATTCGAGCGCATCGACCGCACGACCTCGAAAGTCGGGCAGCAATGCCTTTATGCCCGCATGCGCACGCTCCGGGGAGAGGAGGATGCCGCGGCTTTCGGCCGCAGCACGGACTGTTTCTCCCGAAACGGGGAACTTGCGGCCAGTTGTACCAAGTCCCTCTCCCGGCTCACCGACGAGGATGCCTACGGGCTGCAAAGCCTGATTTTCGACACGCCGGCCAAAGTCCGTTATTTCGCCTGGGTATACCCGCTCACCCTGCTCGCCGTGGCGACGCTGCTCGCCGCTCCGTTCTACCCGCTGTCGCTGCTGCTGTTCATGGCTATCTTCGCCGTGAACCTCTATATCCATTACAGCAACAAACTCAACGTCTCGCTTTATGGCTCGGCCGTAAAACAACTTTCGCTGGCATTGCGCACAGCCCGGGAACTGGCTGTCGAAGAGGTGCCCGGCACGGAGGAGGCCACCGGACAAATCCGGCAGGTCGCCGAGGTCGAACGCCGCAGCCGCGTGGTCGGGACGCAGGGCGACTCGGCAAACGAGCTGGCCGCCATCGCATGGCTTTTCATCGAACTGGCCAAAGTCGCCTTCAATATCGAGGTGATCCTCTTCCAGCGCTTTATCGGCAGCATCACGGCCCGGCGCGATGCGATCCACGGCATGTTCCGCTTCATCGGGGAGACCGATGCCGCAATCTCCGTCGCACGCCTGCGCAGCGAAACCCAGACCTGCCGCCCTCAGTTCGTCGACGGGAAATACCTGAAAGCCGAGCAGGTCGTACATCCGCTCATCGACGGCTGCGTGCCCAATACGCTCGTCCTCGACGGCACGGGGCTGCTGCTCACCGGCTCCAACATGTCGGGCAAGACGACCTTCATCCGCACGCTGGTGCTCAACGCCCTGACGGCCGAGACCCTCGACATATGCTTCGCCGTCTCTTATACGGCACCGTACATGCGGCTGCTGAGCTCGATCCGCATTTCGGACGACATCGCCGAAGGCACGAGCTACTACCTGCAGGAGGTGCTGACCGTCAAACGCTTCCTCGAAGCGGCACAGGATTCCGCCCCCTGCCTGTTCGCCCTCGACGAATTGTTCAAGGGGACGAACACGACCGAACGCATCGCCGCCGGGAAAGCCGTCCTCTCACACCTCAACCGTGGCCCGCACATCGTGCTGGTATCGACGCACGACATCGAGCTGGCGGAGTTGCTCGACAGCGACGGCTACGAACTGCACCACTTCCGCGAAGAGGTGGTCGACGGGCAGCTGGTCTTCGACTACCAGCTGCACACGGGGCCGCTGACGACCCGCAACGCAATCCGCATTCTGGAACTGTACGACTATCCGCCCGAGCTGATCGCCGAAGCTTATGCGGTGCAGGAACGGCTGCTGAAAAAACCGGAATGACGGCCAAACCACGGGCAGGAGCGCCGGCCTCGGAGGGTCGGCGCTCCTGCTTCAGATTTTCGGTTTCTGGAGCATCCGGATAACCAGCGACGCCCCGTAAATCAGCATTCCGTACATGACCGAGATAAAAGACACCTTGAAACCGCCGGCCAGCAACGTCGGCGAATACCACCCCTCGCGGGTCAACGTCGGCGGACAGGAAATCGAAATTTCCCGCAAATACAAGGACACCGCACGGCTGCGGTTCGAGTCCCCTGCAGGCGAATAACGCCCCGCAACCCGCGAACGGGAATTATTGCCAACACATCCGGCAGTGCGGCCATTTCCCCGACGGCATAAAACCCCGATATTTGCACTACGGGAACAATGAGCCGGAGAAGGCCACATGCCACCGGGAAACTTAAAACAGGGAAAGTTATGAAACAATATGATGCCGTCATCATCGGCTTCGGCAAAGCGGGCAAGACCCTCGCCGCCGAACTGGCCGCACACGATTGGAGCGTCGCGATGGTCGAACGCTCGGACAAAATGTACGGGGGAACCTGTATCAACATCGGCTGCATACCGACCAAAGCCCTGATCCACAGTGCCGGGCTCGCAGCCGCAGGGCACCCGCTGACCTTCGGGCAGCGGCGGGACTATTACAGGGAGTCCGTCGCCTCGAAAACGGCGCTGGTCGACCTGTTGCGGGACAAGAATTACCACAAGCTGGCCGACAACGCCCGCATCGACGTCTACACGGGCGAAGGCAGTTTCGCCTCCCCGGAAACCGTCGCCGTGAAAACCGCCCAAGGGACGCAGCAGATCGGCGGCAAATACATCGTCATCAACACCGGCGCCGAGACGGTAATCCCGCCCATCGAAGGCATCGCGCAGAGCAGGCGGGTCTATACCAGCACCTCGATCATGGAGCTCGAAGAGCTTCCGCAGCACCTGGTAATCGTGGGCGGCGGATACATCGGGCTGGAATTCGCCTCGATGTACGCCTCATTCGGATCGAAAGTCACCGTGCTCGAAGGGTTCGCGGAGCTGATCCCGCGCGAAGACCGCGACATTGCGGCCGCCGTACGGGAGGCGCTGGAAAAAAAGGGCATCGAATTCCGCATAGGCGCGCGGGTCGAATCGGTGAGCGACACCGCCGGGGGCGTCAGGGTCGCCGTGGCCGACACACAGACAGGCGGAAAATACGAAATCGACGGGGACGCCGTGCTGCTCGCCACGGGACGCCGCCCCGCCACCGCAGGGCTGAACCTCGAGGCCGCCGGGATCGAAACCGACGACCGGGGTGCCGTCAGGGTCGACGCACACCTGCGCACGACGGCTCCCCGTGTCTTAGCCGCAGGCGACGTGACGGGCGGGCTGCAATTCACCTATGTTTCGCTGGACGACTTCCGGATCATACGCGACGTGCTGCTGGGCGACGGAGCCCGCACCACGGCCAACCGGGGCCCCGTTCCCTATTCGGTCTTCATCGAACCGACGCTCTCGCATGTGGGCATGCACGAAGAGGAGGCACGCAAGGCCGGGCGCGACATCCGCGTCAACAGGATCGCCGTCGCGGCATTCCCGCGTTCGCGGATACTGGGTTCGACGGAGGGTGTGCTCAAAGCCGTCATCGACGCCAAGACCGACGAGATACTGGGGTGCACGCTCTTCGGAGCCGAATCGGGCGAAGTCATCAACACCGTCGCCACAGCCATGAAGCACGGCGTCACGGCACACGACCTGAGCAATTCGATCTACACCCATCCGAGCATGAGCGAATCGCTCAACGACCTGTTCGCCTGACGGGAACCGGTACGGGCTCCGCCGGGCATCGCCGGATAAGTATCAGGGAAAAGATCTGGGGAAGGTCAGGGGAAGGCTCCGAAGAGAAAGCCACGGGGGAGGGCGGGGAAACACACCGGTTACGCCGGCCAGAAAAGACGGCCGGAACGACCCGGCGTCACCCCAACCCCTATGATCGCCGCCGCGCTACTTTCCCATCGCCGCCACCACGCAGCGGATCGTCGGGAAAGCATCCCGCAGGTTGCGGGTGACCTCCGCGGGCGTACACCACACCACCTGCTCAATCCCCTCTTCGGCCTGAGGCACAAGCCGGGCACAGGATGCCGTATGCAGCTCGTACCAGTGGGTGCGTTTCAGCTCCCAGCGTTCGGTCTTGGGGAAATAATAGGCATGCAGCGTATCGCACAGGGGTCGCACCACCCCGGCGCGGACACCCGTCTCCTCCTCGATCTCGCGGGCCGCGCACTCCTCGATCCGCTCGCCGCATTCGAGGTGCCCCTTGGGCAAGTCCCAGCGGCCGTTGCGGCGGATCATCAGCCATTGGCCGCAATCGTTGACCACCACGCCGCCCGCCGCCTCTATAAGCGCGAACTCCGCGGCAAAGGCCCCGAACGCCGCCCCGGGATCGGGCGTGACGACAGCCGCCTTGTTGTACGATTCGAGAATTTTCGTTACCTTCGCTCGTGATATGCCGCCGTCCGGTGCGGGCGTCACGGCATACCATCCCTCGCCAGGGGTCTTCGCAGTGAAAACCACGGCTTTATCTGCAAAATATACGGTATAGTCCATGCTGGCTCGATTTGAACGCGAAAATACGAATAATATAGAAGAAACCCCGACCAAAATGAAAAAATTACTCCTTTTTATGGCTATTGCAGCTGTGGGACTGGGCGCATGCGACGACAGGCGCCCGCAACCGCTTACGATCGACAACGCCCTGACGGCCGACGAAATCGCCGCAGGCAGGCTCACCCCCGAGGTGATGTGGAAAATGAGCCGTGCAGGCTCCTCGTCGCTCTCGCCCGACGGCAAGACGCTCCTCTATGCGCAAACCGACTACAACATGGCCCAAAACCGCGGCGTGACGACCATCTGGGTGCAGGATATGGCATCGGGCGCCGTGACGCGCCTTACCGACACGGCGTCGAACAACGCCGATCCCAAGTGGAGTGCCGACGGGCGGAAAATCTATTTCCTGTCGGATCGCAGCGGCTCGATGCAGGTGTGGCGGATGAACGCCGCTGGCGGCGACGCGACCCAGGTTACGGGCAGCGGCGGGGGCGAGGGTGTCCCCGACGTCGAAGGATTCGGTGTCAGCCCCGATGAAAAGCACATCTGGTGGGTACAGGCCGTGCAGACGGCGCGGCGCAAATCGTCGGACGTATACAAGGACATGGACAAGTCGAAGGCCCGCATCTACGACGACCTGATGGCCCGCCACTGGGACTACTGGGACGAAGGCTCCTACCGCCATATCTTCATCGGCGAACTGGGCAAGGGCCTCGTGACGGGAGGCACGGACATCATGCCCGATGCACAGTGGGACGCCCCGCTGGCGCCCTATTTCGACATGGCCGAAATCGCCTGGAACAACGCCGGAACGATGCTGGCCTATACCTGCAAGCCGCTCACCGGCACAGAATACGCCGTTTCGACCGACTCGGACATCTTCGTCTATGTGCTCGAAAGCGGCGTGACGCAGAACATCTGCAAGCCGGTCAATGTCAATACCGGGGAGCCCGTCGCAAGCGACAAGGCCGTCATGGCCGGTTACGACAAATACCCCGTATGGTCGCCCGACGACACGAAAATCGCCTTCCTTTCACAGCGTCGCGCAGGCAACGAGTCGGACAAGGCACGCCTGTTCCTCTACGACTGCCGGACGGGTGAGATGCAGGATCTGACGGAGGATTTCGACTACAACGCCATGAACGTCGTCTGGGAGGGCAACGACCGCATCTGGTTCATCGCGCCGATCGAGGCGACGCACCAGCTCTGCCGCATCTCCCCCTCGGTAGGCGAGGTCGAGGTGGTAACCCGCGGCGACCACGACATCAACGCCTTCTCGATGGCCGGCGATAGGATCGTCGCCGAAATGTGCACGATCTCGATGGCCACCGAGTTCTTCGGCGTCGACCCCGCCGACGGCACGCTGACGCAGCTTTCGGCCATCAACAAACCGATTTACGACAACATCAGGATGGGCGAGGTGCAGAAACGCTGGGTCAAGACCACCGACGGCAAGCAGATGCTGACGTGGGTGATCCTGCCGCCCGATTTCAACCCGGACAAGAAGTACCCCATCCTGCTTTACTGCCAGGGCGGCCCGCAAAGCGTCGTGTCGCAGTTCTGGAGCTACCGCTGGAATTTCCAGCTGATGGCCGCGCAGGGCTACGTCGTCGTGGCGCCCAACCGCCGCGGCCTGCCCTCGTTCGGGCAGGAGTGGCTCGACCAGATATCGGGCGACTACGCGGGGCAGAACATCCGCGACTACCTCTCGGCCATCGACGACGTGGCCGGGGAGCCGTGGGCCGACGAAACCCGCATGGGCTGCGTCGGGGCATCGTACGGCGGTTACTCGGTATTCTTCCTGGCCGGCTGCCACGAAAAGCGTTTCAAGGCGTTCATCGCCCACTGCGGCATCTTCAACTTCGAGTCGATGTACGGTGAGACCGAAGAGCTGTTCTTCATCAACAACGACTACGGAGGCCCCTACTGGGATCAGTCGAACCAGGTCGCACAGCGCTCCTACGCCAATTCGCCGCACAAATTCGTCGGCAAATGGGACACGCCGATCCTGATCTTCACGGGCGAGTACGATTTCCGCATCCCCTACACGCAGTCGCTCGAAGCCTTCACGGCAGCCCGCGTGCGCGGCATCCCGGCGCGGTTGGTGGAATTCGAAAACGAGGCGCACCAGGTCTTCAGACCCCAGAACTCGCTCGTCTGGACCCGCGAATTCTTCGGCTGGCTCGACAAATACGTGAAATAACAGACAGGGGCACCCTCGTCACAAGGCCATCCGGATTTCCCGGATGGCCTTTTTTGTCCACCGTACATACTTTTACGTTTTTCATCTTATCATTTCAGTCCGGCCGCCATCCCTCAAATCGGCTGATTCATTGGAAAAATCCTCCGGTTCATTGAATTTATTTTCATTTACGGCTACGCGAATCTACTTTTGTTACGTAACTTTAAACTATTGCATATCATGGGAATTGAATTAGCCAAACAAGGGGGGGGGAAGTACTCTGTCCCTACCATCGAAGTAATCGAGATTACGACTGAAAAGGGGTTTGCCACATCAAATCCAAGCGGGCCTGTTAGTCCGATGTCCTATGACGACAGCTTCATGAGCGAATCCGACGAAGCCTAACACCGCAGCGCCATGAAAAAAATTCTTAAACCGCTCTTCTGTGCAGCCGCCCTCGTATCGCTGGCCGGCTGCAACAAGTTCGACGAGGCGAATGCCACTCCGGAAACCAGCAACGGTTCGCTTATTAAAGTCTATGCCAATGTCGCCGAAAACGACGGCACCCGCGCCAACATCAATGTCGGCGAAAGCGTCTTCACGGCCGAATGGGAAGCCGGCGACGCCCTGGGCATCCTGCCGGTCAAAACCGGCGGCACGGCACCCGCCACAGCCGCTAAGTTCGACTACAACACCGCCTCGGCCGCATTCGAAGGTTCGCTCAACGATTTCGTAGCGGGCGGCGGCAATTACTATGCGTTCTTCCCCCACGCGCAGGTCACAGGTACCACGGCCAACCTCCCGTTCGGGAACCTGCGTACGCAGACGGGCAACGATTTCAACAGCGCCTACGACGCGCTGGTCGCTACTCCCCAGGCATACGGCGCAGCCGACGAGGCGGGCAAAGTGGACGGCAACCCCGTCGCTTTCACGCTGCACCGCCTCACGTCGATCCTCGATTTCTCCATCGCCACGCAGGCCGACAAGGTGAAATACCTGCTGCTGACCGCCGGCGGGGAAACCCAAAAGCTTTCGGCCTCGAGCCTCGATTTCGCCCTCGAGAACGGAGGTGCCGAAACGGCTGCCACCCTCAGCACAACCGACCAGTCGAACGTCATCGCACTGCAATACACGCCCGATGGGGCGAGCGCCGACAAGGTCGAAGCCTTCTTCAACGTCCCGGCCGACCTCTACCCCACGCTGACGCTCGACGTAATCGGCTCCGACAACCAGATGGCTACGGTCACGGTCAACCGCACCGAAGCCTTCAAAGCCGGAACGCTCTATACGAAAGCGGTCTCCGACCTGCAGTTCGCCCCCATCGACGCCCCGTCGCTCGTATGGCCGGAGGAAGACGGGAAAACAATCGACCAAGTGCATTACATTACCACCGATGAAAGTGGAATGAGCCTCAATTATTCTGCGGCCGTAACAATCAATGTCCCGGGAGGAATTGCCGGCCTTTCGGTAAATATAACGTCCGATTATCTCAACAATGATATGGGCATCACGACCCTTGACCTTTTCAACGAAACGTCTATTTTAGGAGCAATCGAATTCAAAGATCTTGGGCTGGCCTGCACATCAGAGATTCAATACAAAAAATCTACAATTTTTAATATTACCAACCTTGTCCCACTGGTAAAATTAGGCGCTGCACCTGGCAGTACGCATATCTTTGAAGTCCAAGTTACAGATTTGGCCGGGCAGAAAACCGTACAAAAACTGACGTTCCAAATTCCGACACCTATTACATACAATAACGACGCTGACTTATGGACTAATACGGCGACGTTTACTGTGACCGATGTCCCGTCGGATGCGACCAACGTCAAAGTGCAGTACCGCATAAAAGGCACAACGGATTGGAAAGATGCTTCGGACAGTGGAAATGGCATTTGGACGATTGAACCTGTATGGTCTGAGGGAACAGCCAATGCATCGGGCAAGATGACCTATACGGTTGACAATACGACAGGTGTTTTTGCCGGAAACGACTATGAATACCAACTTATATACACGGATGCCCAAAATACCCAGCAGGTAATATCGGGAGAATTCCAAAAAAAGTCAGGAAACACAATACCGACCCTTGCAGATAACTCGCTTGCATGCTACACTTCGGAAAATACCAGTACGACATTCTGGGGAAGCGGCAATAATGAAATGACCAATGGAACTAAAACTCTCTGCTCTTTCGCTACTCCCTATACGGTAATGACGGCCTCGGGACTCAACCTCGGTTTCATAAAGGTTCTGGCTCCTGGCAACTTGTTTACAGGGACATTTACATTCACCAAATCTGGAGTTTTAGGCGCGAGTTCTTACGGGACAGTCGGGTTCGGGCAGCCATACACCTACACAGCCCGACCTACCGCACTCGAATTGACATACAAAACCTCTTTCGGTTCCGACTTTTATACAAAGTGGAGTCATGCCAATGAACTTACGTCAGGACATGACCAGGCAAGCATTATGGTATGCATTGTCAATTGGGATGCAAGGCACAATGTAACATCAGGAAACAATGCATCACCGAGCGGAGTATGGAACCCTGAAACACTGGACGGATTGAGTGAAACCGAAAAAACAGGGTTAATTGCATACGGCGTTGTCTATCTCGAAGAGGATAAGAGTGCGGATCAATTATTGAGCATTCCTCTTACTTACTATGACAAAAATGCCCCGGCACCGAATGGGAAATACACGATTATCATATCCTGTTCAACAAGCCGTTATGGCGACTATCTGAATGGAACCGTAAATACCCTTTCAGTCAAAGATTTCCAGTGGGTATACTAACCCGCCGGAATATCCGGAAGGCCAAAGGCCTTTATCCCCGACCTCCCTGCAATCGCAGGGAGGTTTTTTCTTGCGGGGAGGGACTGCCACGGCAGGCCGTCGCGCAACCGACGGACAAGCGACACAGCGGCCATCGGGTGCATCGGGTGTTGTGAAAGGCGAAAACGAGATACGGGCATGCTCGCCGGACAGGGTGTTCGTGATGAAAAACCGCACGTTCGTTGAATTTATTTCCAAGATACGCGCCGCATGGCTATTTTTGCACATTGCCAATAAAAAACTCGTACCCATGCGCATAAAATCCCGGACATCCGGCCTCATGCAACCGCCTCGGGAGATTTCACATACCGGTAATCCGACCGGCGGTGCTGGGGCACATTCCGCCGTCCTCCCGGCAGCGCACGAGACAACCGACAATCCCAACAACATCTTTTACCGAACGATCCGGACTGTTATGAAAAAACAACTTATATGTCTATTGGCATCGGCGGGCCTGCTGGCCGCCGGATGCTCCACGGAAAACGACACGGAAGCGACGGGATACGGCACCCTGTCCGTCAACTGCACGGCCGACACGTCGATCGACACGGCTTCGGCCGAGGCTTCAGGCACGCCCGAAGCGCCCGCAGCCGGGGCTTTCTCGCTCACGGTAACGGGCGAAACGGGCACGCAGAAATGGGATACACTCACCGAGTTCGAGCAGAGCCAAACCGTCTTCCGGATGGGCGCCTACACCGTCGCGATCGCCCACGGCGACCCCGATGCGGAAGGAGCCGGCAAACCTTACTATTATGCCGAACAAAAGATCGAAGTGCTTCCCCGGCGCACGGTAAATGCAGACCTGACCGCCACGGTGGCCAATTCGCAGGTGGTAATCCGCGCCACGGAGCAGTTCCTCGCCTATTTCCACGACGCCAGGTTCACCGTGACGACGGCCTCGGGCAATGAATTCGCCTTCACGCCCGGCAGCGACCCTGCCGACGAACCGGTGTTCGTCAAGGGCGGCACGCGGCTCACGGTGACCGGCACGGCACGCCGCCAGAGCCCGACGGGCACGGGGGAAGGCCCCGAAGTGACTTTCTCCGCCCAGACGCTCGACGCCACGACGCCGCGCACCTGCCACATCATCACCTACGATGCAAAAAACGCGGGCAGCGCCACGCTGACCATCACACTCGGCGACAGTTACACTGATACCCGGACGCTCGACTGCGAGGTCAACGAGGGAGCCATCGACGATACCGAAAAGAAATAAAAACAGGGAAAGATATGAAAACATTTACCAAATTTCTCACGATGTTAGCGGTTGCGGCACTCTTCGCAACCGGCTGTGTAAACGAAGAGCCCCCGTACAAGGAGGATCCGAACCCCGAGCCCGCCGGGATGACCGGCTATCTGTCGATCGGCAACCTCTCGATGACGGTCGTCTACGACGAAACCGAAATCCGTCCCGACGACACGTCGGATGAGACGCAGGCCGCACGCACCGCATCCGGGACGCGCGCCACGGCTCCCGACGTGGACAGCTTTATCGTGGAGATCCTCGACGCCGACAACGCGCAGGTACTCGAAATGACCTATGCCGAGCTCAAGGAGCAGCTCAAGACGCCGATGGAACTGAAGGTGGGCGTCTACCGCATGGAAGTCCGTTCGGAAGACACGATGCCCGGCGCGGACTGGGAACACCCCGTCTACGGTGCGACGAGCGACTTTACGATCACCAAGGCACAGACGACCTCGCCCGAAGAGGTGGTCTGCACCCTGCAGAACATCAAGGTCTCGGTGGAATATTCGCCCGAGCTGGCCGACATGCTTGCCGACACCAGCAAGGCCACCGTATCGCTGGGCGATACCAGCCTGGATTTCTCCAAAACCGAGACCCGGGCGGCCTATTTCAAACCGCTGGCCCTGGAAAACACCCTGAACTTCGCATTCGACGGCACCTTCGCCGACACCGGTGTCCCCGCTAAATTCAGCAAGCAGATCACCGGGGTCAAGGCCGGGCAGTGGCGCAAGGTTTCGGTCGTAATCGGCTACGCCGACAAGGGCAACATCCTCTTCTCGGTCAAAGTCGACAACAGCATCCTCCAGGACAACAAGTTCGTCGTCGACGGTACGGAAAACCTCGGGGAAGAGCTCCTCGAAGACCCCAACGCCCCGGCGCTCACCTGGCCCGGGCACGACATGACGCAGCCCTTCACGCTGACCGACGCCATGTTCGACGCGGAAGGGAACTGCATCGAACCGTTCGCATTCGACCTCTCCTCGCCCAACGGCATCGAATCGCTGCAAGTGACCGTCGGCTCCACCAACAGCCAGTTCCTGGCGTCGATGTCCGCCATCCAGTTGCCCCAAACATTCGACCTCTGCGCCCTCGACGCATCTTCGGCGGCAGGGATTATCCTCAAGGGCTTCGGCTACCCCGTAGGCAGCGAGCTCAAAGGACAGACGGCCAAGAGTTTCAACATCGCAGGGCAGATCAGGGCGCTCTATGAATTCGACGGTACGCACACCTTCGCCTTCACGATGACCGATGCAAAAGGCGTCTCGTCCGAAGCCGTACTGACGCTCGTAGTCGATAAAAGCTCGGGGCAGACGGGCCCCCGGATCACGTGGCGCGGCTACGACATCGACCAGCAATACGAAGTGCAGAAGGACATGGTGATCGACATCGACATCGAGGCCGACAAAGGCATCAAGTCGTTCTTCGTGACGATCGACTCCGAAACGCTGAGGCCGCTGCTGCCGGTGATCAACCTGCCGGAGAAATTCGACATCTGCGACATCCCCGACGAACTGGTCGAAGTCCTGCACGGCGAATTCGGGTTCCCGATCAACGAGCAGGTAAAGAACCGAACGTCGGTGACCTTCTCGATCACCAAATTCGTCGAGATACTGCTGGAAATCCCGGGCGAGCATAATTTCGTCCTCGACGTGACGGACAACGATAATGTACTGACACACAAGACTGTCAAACTCATCGTCCACTAAAGCCGACCGATAATGAAACGATATATCTCATATTTTGCCGTACTGCTCGCGGTGCTCCTCGGCGCGGCCTGCTCGAAAGACGACTCCGCCGCGGGCAGCGACAATCGCACGGGCGTCATGGCGATGACGGTCTCGACCCGGCAGACAGCCGACACCGGCGAATACGACCCGTTGCAGCACCAGACCGTCTACATCTACAACGACGAGGGCGGCCTGCTGCGCAAATACACCTCGAAAGAAGCGCTCCCTGAACGGTTGGAACTGTTGGCCGGCACCTACCACGTAGCGGTCGAAGCCGGAGAGGAAGCCCCCGCCGATTTCACGAAACGGTTATACAAGGGCGAGGAGACGTTCACCGTCAAACCCGGCGAAACCACAAACGTTGCGGTCGTCTGCCAAATCGTGAACACCGTCGTAGAGGTGAAATTCGACGATTCGATCCTCCAGAACCTCGCCCCCGGCTATTCCGTATGGATCGCCGGCGGGGAAAAGGTCGACGAGCAAGCCGCCGAAGCGGGCAGCGTCCCGGCGCTCAGGTTCACGGCCGAAGGGACGGGTTATTACACCCTGCCCGCAGGCATGACGTCGTTGGCCTGGCTCTTCCGCGGAACGCATGTCGAGGGTAAGAACGTGGAAATGGAAGATTACATCCCCAATGTCAAAGCCGGCGGCAAGTATACCCTCACGTTCAAATATTCGCCCGATCTGCCCGGTTATATCGACTGTGTGCTGATCAGCGTCGACCCCGGTACCGACGACAAGGACGACGAAATCATCTTCAGCCCCGATCCGGCCGTCATCAGCGAAGGGTTCGACATCGCCGAAATCCAGAAATACGTTTCCGGGGAGAAGAAATACCGGATCCTGGCCTTCTCGGAACTGACCCGGTTCACGGTTTCGGTAGGCGACAAGAGCTACGACGCGCTCAACGGCACGACCGAGGGCATCTCCCTCGAACCGGTCGACAAATACAACGTCCGGCTGACGCTCTCCGATGCGTTCTTCGCTTCGTGCCAGGCCGGCGACCAGAAAGTGACGCTCCGCATCGAGGACGCCAACGGCGGTTCCTCGGAGGTCGCTACGACCTACCGCCTGGAGGGGCTGGTTCCCGTAACGGCGGACGACTACGACCTGTGGGCCAATACGGTCACGCTGCGCGTGGTTTCTTTCACGCCCGGCACCACCGTGCAATTCGGCCTGCGCAGCAGCGGCGGCGAGTGGCAGCCGATGGCAGGGACATCGCAGGGCAACGATTTCATCACGGCGACCTATGCGCCCCAGTGGGAAGAGAAAACCACGGCGGACTGGAGCACTCCGGCCACGGTACTGCCCTATTCGCGTCTCAAAAAGGGCACCGGCATATCGGCAGGCAATACGTACGACTACAAAGCGACGGTCGGCTCGAAGGAACTCAGCGGCCGGTTCACGGCCGACGAGGGCGCTCCCATGACCGACGGAAGCCTGGAATCGTGGAGAAGCGCCCAGCAATTCCCGGGCTCCGGCACCAACTATACCTTCTGGGGCAGCGGCTACAACCCGTTCGCCAAGGAACTCTGTACCCGTGACGAGGCCATGCCGGGACGCGTCGGGACATACTGTGCCAAATTGTCCGCGACATATAATACGCTGGCCAAGGTTCCCGCACCGGGCAACCTATTCACGGGAGACTTCGCCATCCAGGTTCTCGGCGGGATGGGCGGCAACGTCTCTTTCGGCAAAAAGTTCGCTTACAACGCCCGCCCGAGAGCCGTCAGGTTCAAATACCACGCTACGATCGGGGAAGTCAACTACAATCTCCATGGCGGGAAAATTCCCGTCGGCGAAATGGACAAGGCCCGGATATTCGTCTGCATCGTGGACTGGACGGCCCAACAGAAAGTATTTGCCGGGACAAAAGCCCCGACGGGCACCTGGGATCCGGAGACACAAACCGAAGCGGCCAACGGCCCCATCATCGGGTATGCCTCCAAATTCATCGAAGAAACGACCCAGGGCGATGAAATGGTAGAAGTTATATTGCCGATAAACTATTACCAGGACACGGCCGCCGCTCCCGATGGGAAGTACAATATCGTCGTATCCTGTTCCACCAGTGCATACGGGGATTACATGGATGCCTGCACCACCAACGTGATGTACGTCGACGATTTCGAATGGGTATATTAACGATTAAACGCAAACGCACGACAATGCGCAAGATAACCACCAGTACGCTCCTGGCACTCCTGCTTCTGGCAGGCACGGCGCCGGAGAGCCGTGCACAACAGACGGACGCCGCGGCGTCCCTCGCCCCGCAGGCCGACAGCACGAGCTGTATGCTGCACGAGGAGCATCCTCAGACCGTCAACGAAATGCGGCGCCAGCGCGGCCTTACAGACAAACACAACCTCTTCGTCCCGCGCGGGCAATGGATCTTCGGAGGAACGGCCTCCTACTCGACCCACTCGAACGATACGTACAGGTTCCTGGTCGTCGAGGGCATCGAATCGAAGGGCTACACGTTCAAGGTCAGCCCGATGATCGCCTATGCCTTCCGCGACAACATGGCGCTCGGAGGCCGTTTCATCTATTCGCGCTCGCTGCTCAAGCTGGACAAGGCCGACCTCAACTTGGGCGGCGAGGATTCCGACCTGAACTTCGAGCTGAACGACTGCTATTCGCTGCAACAGAGCTATTCGGTGGCCATGATCTGGCGCCAGTACATCCCGCTGGGCCGCAACAAGCGTTTCGCGCTCTTCAACGAGATGCAGCTCTCGGGCGGCGGCACACAGGCACGCTTTGCCAAGGACTCCCCGGTGAAGGGCACCTACCAGACGGGCTATACCTTCTCGCTGGGTATCTCGCCGGGTATCATCGCCTTCGCCACGAACAACATGGCCGTCGAGGTCAACGTCGGCGTGATGGGCATCAGTTACAGCCACACCAAACAGGTACACAACCAGGTGACGGTCGGCAAGCGCGACGCCAGCATGATGAACTTCAAAGTCAATATCTTCTCGATAGGGCTCGGCATGGCATTCTATCTCTAAACACGGCACGCACATGAAACGAATCATACTTTCCATTTTATCGGTATTCATCACGCTCGGCGCCGCAGCGGAGACGGGACAAGCCCTCCCCGCGGTGCAGCGGGCCGCTACGGCCGCAGTCGAAGAAACCCCCTCCGGCAACGAGGACACCGTGCCCCCGGAAACTTCGGACACCCCCGGAACGGGCACCGAAGCCACGGCGGAAACAACTTCGGGACTCGCCGCAGAAACGGACACCGCAGCCGCAGCGGGTACCCTCGGTGCCCTGGCGGCCTCCCCGGCGACGATGCCCGCAGCCATGCCGGCCGAAAAGCACAAGCGCCCCCAGGTGGAGCGTTTCCTGCCCACGCGCCGCCGCATCGACCGCGAGATCAACAAACTCAAATTCGCCTACAAGGGAGAAGTGATGATGGGTCTTACGGCCTCCTACGGTACGGTTTCGAGCGACGACACCGACCTCATGCTCATCTTCGACAACATCGATGCGGATGCCACGATCGCAACGGTAAAACCCTTCGTCGGTTATTTCTACCGCGATAACAACTGTATCGGCATCCGTTTCGGATACAGCCACATGGGCGGCACGCTCGACAACACCTATTTCGATGCGGGCGAGGGCAACGACCTCTCGGGGCAGCTCCCCTACGTCGATCTTTCGAGCGACGAATACTCATTCGGCATTTTCCACCGTTCTTATGCGGGGCTCGACCCCAAAGGACGCTTCGGGCTCTTCGCCGAGTTCGAGCTGGCGCTCTCGACGGGACATTCGAGCTTCGCATACGACCCGGATCATAACGAAGGAGGCGCACCCAACCGCACCTACAACGACAAAACGCAGGTAAAGCTGGCGTTCAACCCGGGAGCTGCCGTATACATCTTCCCCAACGTCTGTGCGACGATTTCGTTCGGGCTGGGCGGCATACAGTATACGAGCATCACCCAGAAGGATGCCGACGGCAACAAGATCGGTTCGCGCAAGGCTTCGAACATGCGTTTCCGGCTCAATATCGCGGCCATCAACTTCGGTATGACGATACATTTGTGGGACAAGAAAAAGCAGTAAACTATGAAATACCTACGCATACTCTTTTCGGCGGCGGCGCTCCTGCTGGCAGCGTCGTGCATCGAGAACGACATACCGTACCCCACCATCGAGCTCAACATCCGCAGCATCGAGGGCGAGGGGTTCACGGTGGCCGGCATCAGCCTCGTGAACCGTACCGTGACGCTCACGCTGGACGAGAAGACCGATATCCGCAAGGTCACCATCGACAAGGCGGAATTCGACGTCGCCACATCCAACCCGATGATGACCGACAAAGAGAAATTCATCAGCCAGATCAGGACTTCGCAGCCGCTGAGCGGGGAGTTCGACCTGCGGGCGCCGCTCTATGTCACGCTCTCGCTCTACCAGGACTACGAGTGGACGATCGTGGCCGAGCAGCCCATAGCCCGGTCGTTCACCGTCGCCGGGCAGATCGGATCGACACTGATCGACACGCAGGCGCGTACGGCCACGGCCTATGTCGCCGAAGGCACCGACCTGAAGGCCGTCACGGTCACCAGCCTCAAGCTGGGGCCTGCCGACATCACCGCCTACTCGCCCACGGCCGAGGAACTTTCCGCCACGGGCTTCGAAACGGTTCGTCTGGTCGACGTCACCTGCCACGGCCGCACGGAGCGGTGGATGCTCCATGTCCAGCCCACCAACGTGAAGATCGGTGTCCGCGAGATCGACCTCTGGAACAACACGGCCGTCGTAACCACGATGGTTACGCCCGAAGATTACGCCACCGCCGAAATCCAGTACCGTCTGAAGGGTACCGCCGACTGGCAGACGACGCAGAAGGGCGCACAGGACGAAAGCGGCATCTTTACGAGCTCGATCGCACCCGAATGGACAAGCCTCACCAACGATGCGGGCATCCCCGTAAAACGCCTCGTCACGACCAAGGGCGTCTACGCCGGGCAAACGTATGAATTCCGGCTTCTCGTCGGCGGGCAGCAGACCGAAACCGCCGAATACACGGCACCCGCGGGCGACACGATTCCCGACGGGAACATGGAAAACCCGGGCTTGTCGTGCTTCACGAGCGAAAATACGAATGCGGAGTTCTGGGCCAGCGGTAACAACACATTTGCGGATAAGCTCTGTAGGCAGGGGACTTTCAACGGAATGGGCGGCAGCTATTGCGCGAAACTGGCCGCGGCAGCCCCTCCCCTCGTCAACATCGCAGCCGGCAACCTGATGTCCGGCATCTTCTACAAAGACGGCCTGTGGACGGGCGTAGTAGAATTCGGACAGCCCTACAACTGGACGGCGCGCCCTTCGGGCATGAAGGTGAAATACCACGCGACACTGGGCACGATCGACGCAAGCAAACATTCCGGGGCCCCGGTCGGCATAGGCGACCCGGACAAAGCCCGCATTTTCGTCGCCATCATCGACTGGAACGCCCGGCACCGGGTCGCTTCGGGCACCAAAGACCCCACGGGCATTTGGGATCCGGCGGAAACCACCCAGACCGCAGAAGGGAAACTCATCGCCTACGGGTCGCTGTTCGTCGACAAGTCGACCGAAGGCGAGCAAATGGTAGAGGCCACCCTGCCGCTCAACTTCTACGACCCGGCTGCGGGACGCCCCACCGGCAAGTACAGCATCATCATCTCCTGCTCCACGAGTGCCTACGGCGATTACATGGTGGGCTGCACGACGAATGTAATGTACGTCGACGATTTCCAGTGGGTCTATTGACCCGGCGCCGGACAAGTCCGCCGGCAACTCAGAAGATATAAAGAGAAAAGGCTGAACCCCTGGGTTCAGCCTTTTTGCTGTAGATTCAGACTTTTCAATTCCTGCCGGAGTTATCTCCGAGCAATCCGGCAGTATTTGTCATAGCGTCCTATCACGTCGTTCACGTAGGCCAGCGTCTGCCGGCTGCCGGTGAAACGTCCGCACTTGACCGCCTCGCTCTCGTAATACTCGGGCTGCGCCTTGAGTTGCAGGTAGCGGGCCACGACCTCCCACGAATTGGGATCCTCGCCGTTGAGCCGTGCCAGGCGCCTCGCATCGTTCACATGGCCGATCCCGCTGTTGTACGAGGCCAGGATGATGCTCATCCGATCCTTCTCGGGAGTCCCCTCGGGGAAACGGAGCGTGTTCATAATCTTCGACATCAGCTTGTTGGCCAACCATATGTTGGTCTCGGGATTGGAGACCTGCTCGGTCGGGACGTCGAACTGGCGTGCCACCGAGGGCATGATCTGCATCAGCCCGCGGGCCCCGCTGCGCGAGGTGATGTCGGGCGTGAACCGCGATTCATGGTAGGCGATGGCGCTCATCAGGCGCCAGTCGTGGCCCTCTTTTTCGCTGATGTTGCGAATGACATTGTCATAAGCCGAGATCACATAGTCGCCCTCACCGAGCAGCGAATTGCCGAAATCGGCCGCATCGTCGTTCAGCAGCATGTCGTCCGTCACGGGTGTGCTGAACTGGGCGTTAAAGCCGTAAAAAGTCGTCAGGATTGTTAAGAACGCAAAAGTTAAAACTGTCTTTTTTAACATAAAATGTTGTTTTGCGGGCAGTTCATACCGCGCAGAACAATACGCTAATCATAGAAACCCCATGAGATACCGATTTTAAACATGCCCGGATTGAGCGGGTAACCCGCCGCGGAGAAATACTCCCCGTTTCCGAACAGTCCCTTGTTCACATGCTGATATTTGAGGAATATCCGCATTCTCTTCCACTTTCCCATGACGAAGGCGTCCATGTAGGGGTAATTGCCTACTTCGACGTCCCGTTGGTTGTAATAGGCCGACAGCGCAGGGTTGTAACTGGGCGCATAATAACGCGTGTTATAGCGTCCGTCCAAACCGATCTGAAGGCGTAATACGTTGCGCACGACCCAGAACTCGTAATAATACGAAAGGAACGCGCTCAAAAGCGGAACGGGTGCAACTTCTTGATTCGTACTCCACTGCAACAATACCCTGTTGTCCAAATGAAGTCCGCCTAAGCGGAAATCTTTGCGAGCGTACACACTCGTGAGGCTTACGTTGTCACTGCTTTGGGCGATCTGGCTCTCCTTGTCGTAAAAGATCTTGTTGCCGACGACGCCCTGCCATGCCCCCGCTTCAAACGCATAATCGGGGACTGAAAACTTCACCTCGAACCGAGTTTCATTCTCCTTATTCAAAGGAGTGGACCACACGTAGTGGTTCGAGAACAGATTCTCCTGCCAGTAGTTGGGCGAACGCCGATCCATCGTGAACCGGCCTTCGAGAATCAGGGGGTGTCCGCGGAGATATCCCGTCAGCGCCAGGTGGGCGCCGATGGTGAGGTCTCCGCCTCTGTATCCCGACGGGTAGAACTTGAGGTTCGCGTCCCAGTCGACATATTTCTTTATCTTTCCTCCGACGGAACCGTATGCGAAATAGCTGGTCTTGTTGACCTTCGTATACTTTCCCGTCTGGTAATCCCTCATTTCGAATTGCGAGTAGGTATGCATGTCGATACCGATGCCTGCATCAATCGTGCCTACCACGCCGTTACGATCCCAGGGCTGCGCCTGCACGAAGAAGCGGTTCGAAATCACCCGCTCGTAGATCGAGTCGCGCGTCTGGTCGGGGTTGATATACCAGTTCTGGTAGTAGTCCAGCGTATCGGGCACGAAATTGCCCTGTTCGTCCCGATGCGCCCTTTCGTCGATATACCGCGCATATTTGTCCGAATAGACCTTGCTCCACGAACTGTACTGGAACGAATGGCCGATATAGACCGCCGACAGGTCGGCGAGCGAAAAGTCATTCTCCGTCACGCGCTGCAACGGCAGGGCATAGGACTGCGTGATGAAGAAGGCATTGTTGCGGTAGGTGTTCTGCGCCTCGGCATCCGACAGCTTCATGGGCACGCCCGAAGGCATCTGGAACGTCGTATCGGCGATGGCCCACGTCCCGACCACGCCGCCGTTCTCCTGCTGCTCGATGTGGTTGTTGTAATAGGCCGCATGCACCGAATAGCGCTTGCCCGTATGGCTGAAGGCGACCGACAGGTTGTGGTTCTTCGTCCGTGACCAGACATATTGTCCGCGCGTTCCCCGTGCCTTGTAGTCGACGTTGAACCCGGTCGTGGGCGAAATATTCTGCGCGTGCATGATATTGAAGTTCTCCTCCCGGAAACGCTTCTGCCCCGACTCGAGGTACGTCATGCGGATGATGGGCTTCTTCGTATTGTAGAACGGAACGTTCTCCATGTCGTACGTATACGCATAGTAGGGGCTCGCAAAACTGAAATCAAAGAACTGCGGCCGCCGGAAATAGTTCATCGGCAGCGATGTCTGCCCGAGGGCGCCCTGCGCGATGTCGCCCACCTCTTCGCGGAAGAAGGGGTAGTCGATCCGCCAGTCGGTGAGCGTCGTGTCGAGCGGGCTTATCTCCACGCGGTTGTAGTCGCGCTTGACGCTCCAGCGAAAATTGTTCAGGGCGCGGATCGAATCGCTGAAAAAATACGATTCGAGCGGCTTGCGGATCCGGCGTTCCTTCTTGGTCGTATCCTGCGGCTGGCCGTCCTGGCCCTCCTCTCCCTCCTCGCCGGTCTGCTCGTAAGGGTTTGTACCGTAAAGGTTCCCCGTCTCCCCGCGCTGCTGGGCACGCTGCAGCGTCCTGGCGTTGAAACCCTGCGAACGTACGATGCCGGGCGCTGTAAGGAACAGACCGAGCAAAGCTGCCAGCAATATTCTATTCGTCAACCTCGACATGGAACGTAAATCCGGGGTAAATATAATTAAAAAATTTTAAATATACAACTATTTCTCAGAGCTAGCCGCTGAGCCAGACTTCTTTAGCGACAGACCCCACCCCACGGCCGATATGGCGATGTAGAGCAGAATGACAATGGGGACAGCCGGGATACCCAAGGCGACCAACAGAACAACGGCCAGGGCAATAAAGATATAACGGATCTCGTTGCCTTTAAAAGCAAAACTCTGAAACTTGAAGGCGAACATCCGAACAGGCGAAATGAGCAGCCACGACATGGCCGGCACCATCAGCAGCACCCAGCCCCCTTGGTTGAAACCCGTCTTGGCGTCCATCCAGCCCAGCGCAACGAAAAACAGCGCATTGGCAGGGGTCGGAAGGCCGCAGAACTCGGTATGCTGCGTCTCGTCGATATTGAATTTCGCCAGCCGCAGCGCCGAGAAGGCCGCCACCGCGAAGCAAAGTGCGCTGCCGCCGTAGCGCAGCCATGCTTCGGCATCCGCAGGCAGGGAATTGTTCCACAAGACGAAAAGCACGGCCGACGGGGCGAAGCCGAACGAGACCATGTCGGACAACGAGTCCAGTTGTACGCCGATGGCGGAAGGGCATTTGAGCAGCCGGGCCACGAAACCGTCGGAATAGTCGAAAACACCGGCGGCGATCGTGAGCCAGAAAGCCAGCGCCAGATCGCCGTAAACCAGTGCCGAAACCACCGCGAACGAGCCGCAAAGCAGGCTCGCAAGGGTCAGCAGGTTGGGTATGGTGAACAGTCTTATCTTCATCGGGAGTACAAAAATATTATTCCTGCAATAGGCGGCAAAGTTACAAAATATTTTTATCTTTGTCTCACTTAATTCCATATTATAACTTATGGCAAGCAATAAATATTGTGTCATCATGGCCGGCGGCATCGGATCACGTTTCTGGCCCAAGAGCCGGCAGTCGATGCCAAAACAGTTCCTCGACATCCTCGGAACCGGGAAATCGTTTATCCGCCACACCTACGAGCGCTTTGCAAAAATCGTCCCCGCCGGGAATTTCCTCGTCGTGACGAACCACAAATACAAGGATCTGGTATTGCAGCACATCCCCGAAATCGGGGAGAAACAGGTGCTCTGCGAGCCGATCGGCCGCAATACGGCCCCCTGCATCGCCTATGCGGCCTATACGCTGCTCAGGGAGAACCCCGACGCCGAGATGATCGTCACGCCGTCGGATCACCTGATCCTCAACGAGGACGATTTCCGCACGATCATCGGCGAGTGCCTCGAGTTCGCCGACCGGCACGACGCCCTGCTGACCGTGGGCATCAAACCCACGCGCCCCGATACGGGTTACGGCTACATCCAGGTCTCGGACGACCACGCCATCAGCAAGGTCAAGTGCTTCACCGAAAAGCCCGATCTCGAGCTGGCGCAGACCTTCCTCCAGACCGGCGAGTTCTACTGGAATTCGGGTATCTTCATCTGGAAGGTGCAGGCCATCGTCGAGGCCTTCCGCAAATACCTGCCCGAGCACCATGCCATGTTCAGCGGCGTGATGAAGGCGCTGGGCACCGATGCCGAGAAGACCACCGTGGAGATCGTCTTCTCGGAGTGCCGCGCCATCTCGATCGACTACGGCATCATGGAAAAGGCCGACAACGTCTATGTCCGCTGCGGCGACTTCGGGTGGAGCGACGTCGGCACATGGGGCTCGGTCTACCAGCACGCCCGCAAAGACCGCTACGCCAACGCCGTCCCCGAAGAGGGGTGCTATGTCTACGACACGCGCAGCAGCATCGTCTCGCTGCCCAAGGGCAAGGTAGCGGTCATCAGCGGCCTGAAGGAATACATCGTCGTGGACACCGACGACGTATTGATGATATGCCCCCGCGCCGAAGAACAGAACATCAAGAAATTCATCGACGAAGTAAAGTTCCACAACGGGGACAAACATATCTGACACCTATGAAACGCATGCCGTTCCATACCACAGCCTTGCTGCGACGATTCGCTGCGGGCTTTTTTTTAGTGGCGGGGATGCTCTCGTGCTCCGCGCCGCAGGCCACCTTCACCAACCCGCTGCGCGACGGCGCCGACCCGTGGATCACCAAATACGACGGGCACTATTACACCTGCTTCAAATCGGGACGCGGCATCGCCGTGACCGAATCGGACGACATGACGCGCTTCGAACGCGAGCGTGTTGTCTGGCAGCCCGCCGACAGCGGGGCGTGGAACAGCTTCAACATCTGGGCGCCCGAGCTACACCGCCTCCGCGGCAAATGGTACATCTACTACGCCGCGGCACCCGTCCCCGGCAGCCCCTTCACGGGGCAGCGCACCGGCGTGCTGGAGTGCGACACGCCGCTGGGCGACTACCGCGACTGCGGCATGCTCTACACCGGCGACAATCCCGACGGCAAGACGGACAACATCTGGGCCATCGACATGACGCTCTTCGAACACCGGGGTGAGCTCTATGCCGTATGGTCCGGCTGGGAACGCCAGCGCGACACCGACGCCACCGACCAGCTGCTCTACATCGCCCGCATGGAATCGCCGACCCGGATCGGGCCGCGCATCCTGCTCTCGCGCCCCGACCAGCCGTGGGAACAGGGCGACCACATCGCCCTGCAGGAAGGCCCGTCGGCATTGCGGCACGGCGACGACCTCTTCATCGTCTACTCCACGCGCGGCTCGTGGTCGCGCCACTACAAGCTCGGGCAACTGCGCCTGCGCACCCCCGACAGCGACCCGCTGAATCCCGCATCATGGATCAAGAGCGGCCCCGTCTTCACCGGCAACGACCGCATACACGGCGTCGGCCACGCCAGTTTCACCACCTCGCCCGACGGGCGCGAACACTGGATCTATTACCACTCGAAAAAAGATACGGTACACAACTGGGGGCGCGACGTGCGCCTGCAACGCTTCGACTTCGACGCCGCGGGCAACCCCCGCTTCGGGCAACCCGCAGAGCCGGGGCCCTACCCCATGCCCTCGGGAACCCCCATACACGCGAACTGACATGTCCGAACTATACGATATTTTCCGGGAACACCCGCACATCTCCACCGACACGCGCGACATCGGGGCTGATTCCATCTTTTTTGCCCTGCGCGGCGCGACGTTCGACGGCAACCGCTTCGCGGCGGAGGCGCTGGACAAAGGCGCGGCCTATGCCGTCGTGGACGACCCGGCAGCCGTCACCGACGAGCGTATGGTGCTGGTCGGCGACACGCTCGGGGCGTTGCAGGAGCTGGCACGCGAACACCGCCGCCGGCTGGCGATCCCGATACTCGCCATATCGGGCAGCAACGGCAAGACCACGACCAAGGAACTGGTGAGCCGCGTGCTGGCCGAACGCTTCGAGGTCTACGCCACGCGCGGCAACCTCAACAACCACATCGGCGTGCCGCTCACGCTGCTCGCCATGACCCGCGACACGCAGTTCGGCGTGGTCGAAATGGGAGCCAGCGCCTGCGGCGAAATCGCCCTGCTGGCCTCGATCGCCGAGCCCAACTACGGCATCCTGACCAACATCGGCCGTGCACACCTCGCAGGCTTCGGCGGCCCGGAGGGGGTGCGCCGCGGCAAGGGCGAACTGTTCGACTACCTGGCCGCGAACGGCGGCCGCGCCTTCGTCCCCCGCGAGGACGAGACGCTGACGAACATGGCAGCCGAACGCGACGGGCTGGCCGCGGAGTATTACAGCGTCACACTGGCCGACGGCCTCGAAAACCACCTCGAAGGGCATTACAACCGGTTCAACATCGCCGCAGCCGTGGCCGTCGGACGTTATTTCGACGTCGCCGACGAGCGTATCCGCCATGCTGTCGGCAGCTATGTCCCCGACAACAACCGCTCGCAGCGCACCGAGACGGGGCGCAACACGCTCATCGTGGACTGTTACAACGCCAACCCGTCGAGCATGCGGGCATCGGTCGCGAATTTCCTTGCCGAGCCGCCCGGCACACGCACCCGCCGCCTGCTGATCCTAGGCGACATGCTCGAACTGGGCGCCTGGTCGGCGGAGGAGCACGCCGCTGTCATCCGCCTCGCAGCACAGGCTCCGCAGACGGAGGTGATGCTCGTCGGACAGGAATTCGCCAAGGCCCGTGCCGACATGGAGCCGCAACCCGCCCGGATCACGCTCTTCGCCGATCGGGAACACCTCATCGCGGCGCTCCGCACACACCCCGTGGACAACGCGCTGGTGCTGATCAAGGGTTCGCGCGGCATCGGACTGGAAAAAGCGGTCGGGGAGCTGTAGCCCCGCCGCCACGACCCGCCGGGCACCAACCCGGTACAGGCACGATACGCAGGAACAAAACGCCGGTAAACGAACCGGAAGGGCACGCCGCACAGGCAAAAAAACACCGACTGAGAACAACCTGAAATCCATAAGCCATGAAACACCTGCTGACAGCCATCCTCCTGCTGGCCTTCGCGCATACCGCCGCAGGCGAAAGGAACGTCTCGCTCGAACGCGATTTCGGAACGCTTTACGGCACACTGCTCACCCCCGATGCAGGTGCGGAAACCGTGGCTGTCATCATCGCCGGTTCGGGCCCCATCCCGCGTAACGGGAGCGTCAACAATTATCTTTACCTGGCGCAGGCGCTCGAAAAGGCAGGCATCGCCTCGCTGCGCTACGACAAACGCGGCATCGGTGCGAGCCGGTTCACGGAACCGGAAAAAATGGCCGACGCCGTACTGGGGGATTTCATCGGCGACGCCGCGGCATGGGCCGACTACCTCGCCGGCGAGGGTTTCCGCCGCGTCGTACTGATCGGCCACAGCGAAGGGGCGCTGATCGCCTTCTGCGCGGCGCAGCAAACCCCGAAAGTCGCCGCCGTCGTTTCGCTGGCCGGCGCCGGCTACCCGCTCGACGAGATACTCCAGTTGCAATTGGCCTCACAACTCCTGCCCGACAACATGGATCTGCTCTTGCAGGCCAACGCGATCACCGCCGCCCTCAAACGGGGCGAACGGGTCGAATCCTGCCCGCCGCAGCTCGAAGCGCTGTTCCACCCTTCGGTACAGACATTCTGGATCTCCAGCCTGCGCTACGACCCGCGCGAGGAGATCCGCAAGGTGCGGGTTCCGATACTCGTCGTGGGCGGGGACAACGACCTGCAGGTGCCGCCCGACAATGCCGAGGCGCTGGCAAAGGCACAGCCCCGGGCCCGGAAGGCAATCATCGCAGGGATGACCCACCCGCTCAAAAAATGCACGGGACGCATGCGCATCGACCAGACGGGAGCCTACGGCGACAGCACGCTACCGATCGACCCCGACCTCGTGGCCGTCGTTACGCAATTCATCCGGGGGCTCTGATTTTTCCCTGCCGGAAAGACAAAACCGGATTATTTTTTTAATTTTGTATAAACCGATTCCGAACCAAACGACATACCGAACCATGAAACTCCTGATCAGCATCGAATACCGTACCCGCTGGGGCGAACAGCTCGTCATGCGGATCGGCAAACGGCGCATTGCGCTGCAATACGCCGACGGAGGCGTCTGGACAGGCGCCATCGAACGCTATACCCAGAGTGAAGATACCGAATACCGCTATGAAATCGAACGCGACGGCGCGTGCATCCGCAGCGAATGGAGGCCGCACACGCTGCGGCTCCCCGCCCGGGAGGGGGTGCGCACGCTGCGCATCCGCGACCGCTGGCAGGAGATGCCCTCCGACACGCCGTTCTACTCCTCGGCATTCACCCGGGGCATCTTCGGCCGCGGGAAAACCGGCAGTCCGAAGAAGGCTACAGGCAACATCACGCTGCGCGTCGTGCTGCCCACCCTGCGGCCGGACGAAACGCTCGCCGTCGCCGGCAGCGGCCGTGAGCTGGGCGACTGGAAACGGATCGTCCCGATGGACGACAGCCGCTTCCCGGAATGGGAACTCACGCTGCATACCGCGCACCGGTTCGAATACAAATTCCTGATCGCCGACCGCAAGACCCTCACCCCCATCCTGTGGGAGGAGGGTGCCAACCGCACCTGGGGCGAGTTGCCCGGCGCTGGCGAACACGCCCTCGACGCCGCGGCATCCCCGCGTTTCCCCGAGCGCAGGTGGCGGGGCGCCGGGACGGCGATCCCGGTCTTCTCGCTCCGTACGGAAGAGGATTTCGGCGTCGGCGAGTTCTACGACCTGAAACGGCTCATCGACTGGGCGGCCGCCACCGGGCAGCGCGTCATCCAAGTACTGCCAATCAACGACACCACCATGACCGGCACCTGGGAAGACTCCTACCCCTACAACGCCAATTCGACCTTCGCCCTGCACCCGCAGTTCATCCGGCTGCCCGCCGCGGGCGTCGTGGAGGACGACGAGTACCGCACCCTGCGCAGCGAACTGAACGCCCTCCCCGAAATAGACTACGAACGGGTCAACCGGCACAAACTGCGGCTGCTCCGCCGGGCGTTCGAACGCCACGGCGCCCGCACCGCGGCACGCCGCGACTACAAGGCCTTCATCGCCGCCAACAGACACTGGCTCATCCCCTATGCCGCCTTCTGCACGCTGCGCGACGAAACGGGCACGCCCGACTTCACCCGCTGGGGCGGTTTCGCCCGCTATGACCGCAAAGCCGTCGACGCCTATTGCCGCAGCCACAGCCGCGACATCGCATTCCACTGCTATGTCCAATACCACCTGCATACGCAACTGTCCGAGGTCTGCGCCTACGCCCACGACCACGGCATCGTCCTCAAGGGCGACCTGCCCATCGGCATCAGCCGCACGAGCGTCGACGCATGGCTCTACCCGCACCTGTTCCACATGGACTCACAGGCCGGGGCTCCGCCCGACGCATTCTCGGCCGTCGGCCAGAACTGGGGATTCCCGACTTACAACTGGGAACGTATGGCACGCGACGGCTACGCCTGGTGGCGGGCACGCATGGCCAAGATGGCCGAATACTTCGACGCCTTCCGCATCGACCACATCCTCGGGTTCTTCCGCATCTGGGAGATTCCCACGCATGCCGTACACGGGTTGCTGGGCTATTTCAACCCCGCCCTGCCCTATTCCGCAGATGAACTGCGCGGCATGGGCTTCGACACGCAGGGCGGACGCTACACCACTCCGGCGCCCGACGAGCACACGCTCGGGGAACTGTTCGGCGACCTGGCCGGCGAAGTCCGCGCCACCTGCATGAAGGAGGGGCGGTTACTGCCCGCCTATGCCACCCAGCGCAAGGTCGCAGCCCGCTTCCCGGGCGACGACGAACGCCAGACCCGGCTGCGGGAAGGGCTTATGGCATTGCTCGACGACGTGCTCTTCATCGAAGACCCGCGCCGCAAGGGCTATTTCCACCCCCGCATCGCCCCCCACTCGACGCACGCCTACCGCCGGCTCGACGGAGAGCGCCGTGCAGCTTTCGACCGGCTCTATACCAACTTCTTCTACCACCGGCACAACCGCTTCTGGCAGGAATCCGCCCTGCGCAAGCTCCCGGTGCTCCTCTCGGCGACCGAGATGCTGACCTGCGGCGAAGACCTGGGTATGATCCCCGACAGCGTCCCCGAAACGATGCACGAACTGCAAATCCTCTCGCTCGAAATCCAGCGCATGCCCAAGACGCCGGGGGAACTCTTCGCCGACCCGGCGCACTACCCCTATTTCTCGGTCTGCACCACTTCGACGCACGACATGAACCCGCTGCGGGCATGGTGGGAGGAAGACCGCGAACTCACGGCGCGCTTCTACCACGAAGCCCTCGGCATCGGGGGCGACGTCCCCTATTTCTGCGAGCCGTGGATATGCCGGCGCATCCTCGACATGCACCTCAACTCCCCGGCGATGCTCACCATCCTGCCGTTGCAGGACTGGCTTTCGACCGACGGGGAACTGCGCTACCCCGACCCGGCCAAGGAACGCATCAACGTCCCGGCCGTTCCCCGATACTACTGGCGTTACCGGATGCACCTCCCGCTCGAAGAACTGCTGCACAAGGAGACCTTCAACGAGTCGCTGCACGACATGATCGCCTGCAGCGGGCGCCGCTGACGGGCGTACTGCGGCACCGTAGCTCCCGGCCACAAAAAAGGGGTACTCCGCTGAGCAGGGTACCCCTTTTATCATGCCGTCACGACCAAGGCTCAGCCATTCCCCTCCAACCACTTCAGGAAGTCGTCGACCCGCGACCGGCTCACCACCATCTCGAACTCCGGACGCGGTCGGGCCGTGATTTTCAGCCGGTTGCCCAGGTATTTCACGATGCTGACGATCGCCGGCATGGCGATGATGCAGCCGCGCGATATGCGGAAAAACCGCCCGGGATCCAGCTCGTCCGAAAGGACGTCGAGCGACTGATCCACAATATAGCGGTTATTGTCGTTCGTGACGAGGTAGGTGTTTTTCTCTTCCGAGTAGAAATAGGCGATATCGGCGATCTGCACCGGGACGATCCGGTCGTTGAAACGCACGACATAACGCTGTTTGTATTCGCGCGGGCCGCGGATCGCGTTCAGCAATACGTCGGGGTCGATGCCCCCGCTCCGCACCCGGCAACGCTCCACGGCACGCCGCAGCGCTGCGGGGTCGATCGGTTTGAGCAGATAGTCGATGCTGTTGACCTCGAACGCCCGCACGGCGTAATTGTCATATGCGGTGGTCATGATGACCCGCGCCGTCACGTCCGCCTGGCGGAATATCTCGAAGCAATCCCCGTCGGAGAGCTCCACGTCCATGAAAATCACATCGGCACTGTTCCCCGGCGTGCGCAGCCAGAGCACCGTCTCCCTGACCGAGCCGGTCGTCCCGACGATCCGTACGTCGGGAAAATGCTGGGTCAGCGCTCGCGCCAGGTTTGCCTGGGCCATCATTTCGTCTTCTACGATCAGTACGTTCATATTACAGCAACGGTAAGGTGACACAATATTCGGTATCGGTACGGCGTATCCCGATCGGGATGCCCGACAGGTCGAGGTATTGCTGGCGGATGTAGTTCAGCCCCACACGGGTCGAGGTAGTGCCGGATACCTTCAGCTGAAGGTTGTTCGACACCGTCACGGCTCCGGCCCCGGCGACGATGCGGATCACCAGCGGCCGGTCGGCCCCCACCGAGTTATGCTTGATGGCGTTTTCGATCAGCAGCTGCACCGAGCAGGGCAGGACATGGCGGTTCATGGCCTCGTCCGGAATGTCGGTCTCCACGCGAAACCCCTCGGGGAAACGCACCTGCAACAAGTCGACGTACATCCCCACGAAAGCCATCTCCTCGCGCAGGCGCACGAGCGTCTCCTCCTCGTTCTGGAGCATGTAACGGTAGATGCCCGCCAGTTTATGGATGTAGGCGCTGGCCTGCTCCGTGCGCTGCTCGCAGACCAGGCAGTCGAGGATATTGAGCGAGTTGAACAGGAAATGGGGGTTGACCTGCTGTTTGAGTTTCATGTAACGGAACTGCGCCTGGTGCGCCTTACCGCGCTCGGCACGCAGCACGGCACGCGCGACCAGGGCGTAATCGACCATAAATACGACCGAATAGAGGGTTACCTCGACCAGCAGGGTGACGATCCACAGTTGCAGGAACTCCCGTGCGGAGAACGAGCGGTCGAAGGCGAACGGCAGGTGCAGCCCCGTAATGAGCGCCACGCAGGCCGACGTGAACAGCACGAACAGGAGGAACGCCGCGATTTCGGCGATCAGACCGTGCCGGGTTTCACGCCTGCGCGTATACCGGACATAGATGATATTGACACACAGCAGGATAATCAGTGCCGCGGAATTCGAAGCCAGCAAGTCGGCCATGTGGTAAAGGCGGTCTGTGGAGAAGGAAGGCGATGAGAAGAGCTCGACATAGGCCAGCCTCAGCACGAAAATCACCCCCACGGCCAGCAGCAGCAACCCGATGCGGGGCGTCCAGGCCGAGGAGCGGCTCGCCGTGTCGTCGCCGCGGCGGAACAACTTGGTGAACCACACGATGCTCCAGCCCAGAATCTCGGTGGTTATGAAGGTCGAGACGGCATGCACCACAGGCGGGGCGTGCAATAACAGCTCGATCAACTGCGCACCGCCCGTACCCAGCAGGTAGCCGATCACGTTGACGACGATCACGCTGGCAGCGGTGAACTCCACGTTCAGGCCGCGTTTGAGGCAGATCAGCACGATCAGCACGATCGTCAGCAGCGTCAGCACCAACTCGTCGTTGATCCCCGCCAGATGGCATGAAAGGGCGACCACGGCATGGAGCACGGCGAACAGGTGGATAATTCCGGACACTTTGAGCGATCGCATATAGGCTGACTGAGGCTGTATTAAGTATATACGGGTTTCGTTTATTTATGAATAAAGGTAGTGTTTTTCCGCGTAAATTCCAAATCGTCCCCCTCGGGCTACCGTTCGTCGTAAAAATCCGCCCGTTCATCCGGCTGATCCCCCCGTTCGTCGCCCGGCGGTTCGCCATCCGGATTTTTTTATTAAAATTTGTATAACCTGAAAACCAACCGAAAAACCGAAATGACCAAACCTAAACTCTCATTTTGGCAGATTTGGAACCTCAGCTTCGGCTTCCTCGGCGTGCAGATCGGATATTCGCTCCAGAATTCCAACACGTCGAGCATCTTCGAATCGCTGGGGGCAGATGTCAGCCACCTGAGCTACTTCTGGCTGGCGGCACCGCTGGCCGGCATGATCGTCCAGCCCATCGTGGGGCTCTTTTCCGACGGCACCTGGACGCGCTGGGGCCGCCGCATCCCCTACATCCTGGGCGGGTCGCTGATCTCGGCGCTGGCGCTGGTGCTCATGCCCAACTGCCCCAAACTGCTCGCCTTCGCCCCGCTCGCCATGGGGGCTTTCATCCTGCTGTTCATGGATCTGTCGTTCAACGTCACGATGCAGCCTTTCCGGGCGCTGGTGGCCGACATGCTCGACGATTCGCAAAAGACGCAGGGCTACGTGGTACAAACCTTCCTGATAAACCTCGGTGCGGTCGTCGGCGCTATCCTGCCGCTCGTCATGACATGGCTCGGCGTGTCGGACGAGGCCGCTCCGGGGCATGTTTCGCCGCACATCGCCTACTCCTACTACGCCGGGGGCGCGATCCTGCTGCTCACGGTGCTCGTCACCTCGTTCAAGACGCGGGAATACCCGCCCGCGGAGTTCGCCCGCTACAACAACCTCTCCGGGGAGGATGCCAAGCCGATGAGCTTCGCCGGCCTCATGCGCAACGTCCCCGGCGTGATGGTGCGGCTGGGCGTCACGCAGTTCTTCTCGTGGGCGGCGCTCTTCCTGATGTGGACTTACCTCAAACCTGCCATCACGGGTGTGGTCACCGACCATGCCACGGGCGAAGTACTCTCGGCCGGTGCCACGCAGACCTGGGTCGGCGTGCTCAACGGCACCTACCCCATCCCCGCCTGCATCGCCGCATTGTTTCTCGCACGCGTCGCCGCGCGCTACGGCAACAAGCCCGTCTATGCCGTCTGCCTGCTCGCCGGGGCGCTGGGCTTCGCGGGGTTGTGCCTGCTGCACGACCAATACGCGCTGATGCTCCCGATGGTGGGGATCGGCATCGCCTGGGCGGGCATCCTCGCCATGCCCTACGCCATCTTGTCGCGCGCGGTCGAACCGCGCCGCATGGGCGTATACATGGGTATCTTCAATTTCACGATCACCGTCCCCCAGATCGTCATCGGACTGACCGGCGGTGCCATCGTCAAGTACTGCTTCGCCTCCGACGCGGCCGACATGCTGGCGCTCGCCGGGGTCTTCATGCTGCTGGCCGCCGTGTCGGTCTTCCTGGTCAAAGAACACAAGGCCGAATGACCTACAATCCATAAAATCAACTTATAAACTAACCAAAATTCTTATGAAACGATTTTTAACTATGTGTGCGGGTATCTTGCTCATATGTCAATTTACCCCCCCCTCACGCTGGCGCAAAACGCTGGTTATGAGGTTAAAGGCGTAGTTGTCGACAAGTCCGGGATGCCGATCCTGGGCGCTACTGTCGTCGAAAAGGGCACGACCAACGGCGTCTCGACGGGCATCGACGGCGACTATGCCATCCGCGCCGCCGGCCCCGAATCGGTCATCGAGGTCAGCTATGTCGGTTACAAGACCGTCAGCCTGGTGGCCAGTTCGTCGCTGCTGGCGCACCTCACGCTCGAAGAGGATGCCATGGGCATCGACGACGTGGTGGTGATCGGCTACGGTACGGTCAAGAAGAACGACATGACCGGTTCGGTCGTGGCGATCAAGGCCGAAGAGTTCAACCGCGGCGCCGTGGTCTCCACACAGGACATGCTCAAGGGTAAGGTTCCGGGCGTGCATATCATCCCCGGCGACGGAGGCCCCGGATCGAGCGCCACCATCCGCGTGCGCGGTGCGGCTTCGCTCAACGCCTCGAACGACCCGCTGATCGTGATCGACGGGGTGCCCATCGCAGTCGACGGCGGCAAGGGTATGGCCAACCCGCTGGAGACGATCAACCCCAACGACATCGAATCCTTCACCGTGCTCAAGGACGCTTCGGCGGCGGCCATCTACGGTTCGCGCGCCTCGAACGGCGTCATCCTCGTCACCACCAAGAAGGGGCGCGGCAACACGCCCCGCGTATCGTACAGCGGCAGCGTGAGCGTCCAGACCAACTCCGACGAGCTGCCCGTGATGTCGCCCGGCGAGTTCCGCACCTACATCGACCAGGTATACCCCGCAGGTACGACCACGGGCGACAAGGTGCAGTCGATGCTCGGCGACAAGAACACCAACTGGCAGGATCTGGTCTTCCGCACCGCCATTTCGCATGACCACAACGTCAGCCTGATCGGCAACATCAACGACCGCATGCCCTACCGCGCATCGGTGGGCTATACCAACCAGCAGGGTACGCTCGAAACGTCGAAATACGAACGCGGGACGCTCGACCTGAGCCTCTCGCCCAACTTCTTCGACAAGCACCTCACGGTCAACCTCAACGCCAAGGGCGTCGTCACGTCGCAGCGCTACGCTTCGGGCGGCGTGGTGGGTTCGGCTGCCTTCTTCAACCCCACGATCGACCCCTACTTCCGCAACGACGACGGCTCGATCGACTACACGACCACCAACGGATACTGGAACTACGGATCGGGCCGTGGCGAGGACTTCACGCCCAACACCCTGCTGGGTGCGGGCCCGCTCTCGCAGCTCTACGACCGCGACAATACGGCGCGTGCCAAGCGTTTCATCGGCAACGCCCAGATCGACTATAAGGTTCACGGCTTCGAAGCGCTGCGTTTCAACCTCAACCTCGGCCTCGACGTATCGAGCGCCAAGACCTACGACGGCGTGAACCCCGGCTCGTTCCAGGCATACACCGACACCGAGGCCCGCGGCTGGGGACAGTATTCGTGGACGACGAACTTCCGCCGCAACCAGCTGCTCGAATTCTACGCCAACTTCAACAAGGAGTGGGGCATCCACCACCTCGACGTGATGGCCGGTTATTCGTGGCAGCATTTCTACAGCTCCGACCACTCGGTATCCTATTTCAACGAGACGCACGAGCAGAAGGGCGAGGATTCGCGCTACCCGTTCAACCGCCAGGAAAACTACCTGCTCTCGTTCTACGGACGCCTGAACTATTCGATCGCCTCGAAATACCTCTTCACCTTCACGCTGCGTGACGACGCCTCATCGCGTTTCTCGAAGGATACCCGCTGGGGCCTCTTCCCTTCGGGCGCCTTTGCGTGGAACATCGCCGAGGAGAATTTCCTGAAGGATTCGCGTGCCGTCTCGGCCCTCAAGCTGCGCGTCGGCGTGGGGCAGACCGGGCAGCAGGAGATCGGCTCCAATTATCCCTACCTGGCGCGTTACTACATGTCGACCGACGTCTATAAGACCTATTACATGGGCAGCGCCGGGCACATGTTCTACCTCACGCCGGGCGCCTACGACCCCAACATCAAATGGGAGACCACGACGACCTACAACGTCGGACTCGACTTCGGGTTCCTCGGCGGCCGCATCAACGGTAGCGTCGACTGGTACCTGCGCCAGACGGACGACCTTCTGAACAGCGTCATCACCCCCATGGGCTCGAACTTCGGCAACACGGTGCTCACCAACATCGGCTCGATGGAGAACAAGGGCGTGGAATTCAACCTGAATTTCATCCCCGTGCAGACCAAGGACTGGAACCTCACGGTCGGCTTCAACGGCACGTTCCAGCACACCGAGTTCACCAAGCTCAACAACACCGACGACCCCGACTACAACATCCAGACGGGAAGCATCACCAAGGGCACGGGCAACCTGCTCCAGATCCACAAGGTAGGCTATGCGCCCTACACTTTCTACTGTTTCCAGCAGGTATACGACCAGGACGGCAATCCGATCCAGAACGCGCTGGTCGACCGTGACAAGGACGGCAAGATCACACAGGCCGACCGTTACGTGACCGACAAGAGCCCCAACCCCGACTTCTTCTACGGCATCAGCCTCAAGCTGAGCTACAAGAACTGGGACTTCGGCTTCAACGGCCACGGTTCGGCGGGCAACTGGGTCTTCAACGACTTCGCCTCGGCCAACTCGACGTCCAACATCGACATCAACGCCGGCAACCTGCCCAACTTCGCACGGCTGGTCAAAAAGACCGGCTTTACGAAGGCCAACAGCGGCGAGCAGTGGTATTCGGACATGTTCCTCGAAAACGCCTCGTTCTTCCGCATGGACGACATCAACCTCGGGTACACGTTCAACAAGATCGGCAACTGGAAGGGTTCGATGCGCGTCGCCTTCGGCGTGCAGAACGTATTCGTCATCACCGATTACAGCGGCGTAGACCCCGAAATACCGGGTGTCAACGGCATCGACGGCTCGATCTGGCCGCGCCCGCGCACCTATTCGCTGCGTCTGAATGTAAACTTCTAAAAACGAACGAACCATGAAAATCGACATAAAACATTTCGCTATGGCGGCGGCAGGTGCAGCGATGCTGCTCACTTCGTGCATCGGAGACCTCGACACCCTGCCCCTCAACCCGTCCGACTCGACCTCGGAAACCGCCTACGGGAAGGACGAGAACGGCTACCTGGCCGGGCTCACCAAACTCTATTTCAACTTCGTCTCGAACGACACCACCGACCTGCAGGTCAGCGACGGCGGCGCCTCGGAGCTCATCCGCGCATTCTGGACGATCCAGGAGGTTACGGCCGACGCCTGCAAATGCGCCTGGGAGAACGACGCCTGGGTACGCGCCATGAATACCAACACGTGGTCCGACGCCGACAACGACGCGACCTACGCCGTCTACGTACGTACGTTGCAGGGCATCGCCTACGTGAACGAATACCTGCGCCAGACCGCCTCGGACAAACTCTCCGACCGCGGCGTGAGCAGCGAACTGTCCGCCAAGATCCAGAGTTTCCGTGCCGAAGCCCGTTTCCTGCGCGCCTATTTCTACTGGATCGCCCTCGACGTGTTTGGCGACGTGCCCTTCACGACCGAGACCTCGCCCTTCGGCGGCGGCGTGAACCCCAAACAGGCCTCGCGCAAAGATGTCTTCGACTACTGCATCTCGGAGCTGACCGACCTGGCGTCGGACGAAAGCGCGATGCCCGCCGCACGCTCGAACTACCCGCGTGCCGACAAGGGTGCGGTCAACGGCCTGCTGGCCCGCATGTACCTCAATGCCGAGGTTTACACCGGCACCCCGATGTGGACGGAGGCCAAATCCGCCTGCGAAGCGATCTTCGGCATGGGCTACTCGCTCTGCCCGGAGTATTCCGACCTCTTCCGCGGCGACAACGGCGAGAACGCCGACGCCCTGAAGGAGATCATCTTCGGCGTGGCCTACGACGCCGAGCAGACACAGTCCTACGGCGGCACGTCGTACCTGACGCTGGCTGCCATCGCCGCCACCGACGTGACGGCCGAACAGAAGATCAACGGCGTGAACAACGGCTGGGCCGGCATCCGCGTACCCTACGAATACGTGCAGAAATATTTCAACGCCCGCAACGCGGACTATACGACGGGCGAATATACGGTCAACGACAAACGCGGCGGGATGTTCTACATCAAAGGCCGCCAGGAGTCGATGAACGATGCGCTCTATGTCTTCCTCAACGGGTGGACTTGCCTCAAGTTCAACAATATCCCCCACAACATGACCAACGACGAATTCCTTGCCACGGCTGCATCGAAGGCATACAGCGACATCGACTTCCCGATGATCCGCCTGGGCGAGATTTACCTGATCTACGCCGAGGCCTGCATGAACCTGGGGCAGGCCAACACCGCGCTGCCGAAGCTCAAGGAGCTGACCGACCGCGCCGGGGTATCGGCCCCCTCGTCGGTCACGGCCGACTTCCTGCTCGAGGAGCGTGCCCGCGAGCTGATGTGGGAGGGGCACCGCCGCACCGACCTGATCCGCTACGGCAAGTTCACCACCCCGTCGTTCCTCTGGACATACAAGGGCGGCACCTTCACCGGACAGGGGTTCGATGATTACATGAAAATCTTTGCCATCCCTTCGTCGGAGCTCGCTTCCAACCCCGAACTGCACCAGAATCCCGGCTACGGAAACGCAACCGATAAATAACCAACCCTAAAAATCGTACGACTATGAAAATTACACGATATGCGATGATGCTGGCGGCCGCGACGGGGCTCCTCTCCGCCTGCCAGAAGCTCGACGAGGTAAAGGCCTACGACCCCGACAAGGTCGTGGCGCCCGTGCTGCATGCGCTGCCCGGTGAGATCGTCATCACGCCCGACAACATGGGCTCGACGCAGACCTTCACCTGGGACGCCGCCGACTTCGGCGTCCGCACCCAGATCAACTACTCGATCGAGGCCTCGTACAACGACGGTGCGAAGCTGGTGCTCTTCACGGGGATGGACGGCACCTCGTCCGAGCAAACCTATGAAAGCCTCAACAACATCCTTGCGCTGTCCGTGGAAGACGGCGGCCTGGGAGTACCCTCGGGCGAACCTACGGACGTGGATTTCTACATCAGCGCCACGATCGGCACCGACTTCGAAAAATTCTACTCCGCCCCTGTCACCGTCCGTATGACCGTAACCACGGCCGAGCGCACCTACCCCCGGATCTGGGTAATCGGCGACTACTGCGGCTGGAACTTCGACAACGCCCAGGGCCTGTTCTGTTTCTCCGGTGACGAGGTCACCTACGAAGCCATCGTAGACTTCGGCGAAAAGGCCGCCAACGGCTTCAAGCTGAGCGGCGAGGCCGGTTGGAACGATGCCTGCAACTGGGGCACCGACGGCGATGCTGCGGCTCCGGAAACGGAAGCCCCGTCGATCACGCTGATCTCCAGCGGCGGTTCCGGAAACATCATGGTCTATTCCAAGCGCTTCTACCGCTTCGTATTCGACCGTTCGACATTGACGTTAAGCAACAAGCTGTCGTTCAACTCGATGGGTATTATCGGCGATGCCACCCCGGGCGGCTGGGACACCGATACGGAGATGAATTTCGACACCCAAAAACAGCGTTTCTGGGTCGACGTCACACTGAGCGCCGGGGAGTTCAAATTCCGTGCGGACAACGACTGGACGATAAACTTCGGCGGGGCGGACGGACGCCTTTCGCAGAACGGCGACAACATCAAGGCCACGGCGGGCAATTACCGCGTATACGCCACCCTGAACAACTCTGCGGAGATCACCTACGAACTCAATGCCGGCGACTACGGCGCGGGCGGCGGCGAAGAACCCGACCCGGGGCCGGAAAAGGCCGACTGGTACATCCACGGCCAGACCGTCGCAACCCCCGACTGGGGCCCGACGGCCATGGAGAGCGCCAGCTCGAACATCGTGGCCTACAAGGCCGCAGGAATCGAGGTAGCCGCCAACTCGGAATTCCTCTTCAAGAGCGGCGACGAGTCGCAGTGGATCGGGGCCGACGCCGCATTCGCCGGCAGCAACCCCTACACCTGCACGATCGGCTCGGCCTTCAAGGTTTCGGCCGACAAGGTCAATGCCGTGATCGCCGAAGCCGGCACCTACGACTACTGGCTGCTGCCCGAGGCAGGACGCGCCTACGTGATGGCCGCAGGCGCCAAGCCCGAGCTGGTCGCCGACACATGGGGACTGGTCGGCAACATCACCGGATGGGGTGACCTGGGCGATTTCTCGATGAGCGAGGAGGGCGCCTACCTCGTTCGCAAAGGCGTAGCCCTGACCACCGCCAGCGAGTTCAAGATCCGCTTCAACAATGCCTGGGACGACTCCAAGAACTACGGCACGGCGTCGGGCGGTGCGGTCGACATCAACAAGGCGGTCGCCATCATCTCCAGCGGCGGTTCGCAGAACATGAAAGTCCAGCTCGACGGCACCTACGACATCTATTTCGACCTCGCGAATTCGCAGATATACATCATGTCCGAGGGCAAGACCCCGGCAGAGGCCGAATAACGGCCACCCTTTCACGGGACGGCACACAGAGGTTGCCGTCCCGTTTCTGGCCTGCCGTCCCTGACCGGACGGCAGGCCCCGAAACGAACTTTAACCGAGATTCCGCTATGAAAAAATTTCTTTTCCTGCTGCTGGCACTCGTACTTTCCGTATCCGTGTCGTGCAGCGACGACAAGACCGGCGATACCGGCGGCAGTATGCTCTCCGTGACCCCCACGGAGATAGAATTCGAAGCCGCAGGCGGCAGCCGGCTGCTCGACCTGCGCACCGATGCGGGCGCGTGGTCGCTGACGCAGAGCGACAATACCGCATGGTGCACACCGGCCCTCACATCGGGCAAAACCTCCACGTCGTTCGCGGTCACGGCGATCGCAAACGAGTCGTCGAAACGCTCCGCGACGCTTACCTTCACCGCCCCGGGCTGCGATCCGGTCGTCGTCACCGTGACACAGAGCGGCGATGCCTCCCAGGATTTCGAGGGTGAGCAGGTCATCGCCCAGCCCGATGCGTGGGACAACCGCAAACGCGCCGACATAAGCTACCAGCTGCTGGTATACAGCTTCGCCGACGGCAACGGCGACAAGGTGGGCGACCTGCCGGGGCTGACCCGGCGGCTCGACTACATCGACGCACTCGGCGCCTCGGCCGTGTGGCTCTCACCGATCCATCCGGCGGCTTCGTACCACGGTTACGACGTGCTCGACTACGAGGCGGTCAACCCCGCCTTCGGGTCGGACGCCGACCTGAGGGCATTCATCGACGCGGCCCATGCCCGCGGCATCCGGGTCTACCTGGATTACGTGCTCAACCATACGGGCAAAGACCACCCGTGGTTCAAATCGGCCGCCGCGTCCGAAGGGAGCCCTTACCGTGACCGCTATATCTTCTCCGAAGACCCGCAGGCCGACATCGCGGCCGGGCGGATCGACCAGATCGCCACGGAAGGCGCCGCAGGCTACGATGCCGGACAATGGTTCTCGACCGACACGGGGGCGGGTGCCGCCGGGCGCTTCAAGTTCGTACTCGACTGGACAAATGCCGACAGCCCGACGGTGACCGTTACCGAAACGACCGACGCCGCGGACGCGGACAACACGCAGGGCGGCCCGGACGACAAGTACCTCTATTTCGGCAACGGCACGAGCAAACGCTTCTACACCAGGGGCGGCAACAGCTACGAACTGACGCTCGACTTCGATTCCGACTGGGGATTCCTCGTCCGCACCTCGACCACGTCGTGGGCCGCAGGCACCAAATACGGCGCCCCGGACAACCGGACGATCATCCGGTTCGGGGAGCCCTTCACCCTGACATCGAACCGCTCGGCCGACCCGGCCAACGTGCAGTTCTCGCTGCCGACGATGTACCATTCGCACTTCTGGACGGCGGCATTCGCCGACCTCAACTACGGCAAAGCCGCCGAGGCGGAGCAGTCCGGGGCGTTCAAGGCCGTCGCCGAAGCGGCTGACAAGTGGGTACGCATGGGCGTGGACGGGTTCCGCCTCGATGCCGTGAAGCACATCTACCACAACGCCTACAACGACGAGAACCCCACGTTCCTCAAGAAATTCTACGACCGCATGAACGAGACCTACAAGGCCGCCGGCGGAGAGGGCGATTTCTACATGGTGGGCGAGATGCTCGACGAAGCGGACAAGGCGGCACCCTATTACCGGGGGCTGCCGGCACTGTTCGAATTCACGTTCTGGTACAAGCTCAAATGGGCGCTGCAAAACGGCATCGGATGCTATTTCGTCAAGGACATCCTCGACGTGCAGCCCCTCTACGCACAGTACCGCAGCGATTACATCGAAGCCACGAAACTTTCGAACCACGACGAGGATCGCACGGGCTCCGACCTGGGGCAGTCCGTCGAAAAGATGAAGGTGGCGGCCGCCGTACTGCTCACGGCGCAGGGCGCACCCTACATTTACCAGGGCGAAGAGCTCGGGTACTGGGGCACCAAATCCAACGGCGACGAATATGTCCGCGCCCCGATCCTGTGGGACAAGGCGGGCAACGAACTGGCTTCGGGAAGCCTCTCAGGCAAGATCGACATGCAGATGCTGACCGCAGCGATCTCGGTCGAGGCGCAGGCCGACGACGACGGTTCGCTGCTCAACCTCTACCGCACGTTCGCCCGGCTGCGCAACACCTACCCCGTGCTGGCGCAGGGCAAGATGGTCAAACACCCGGTCTACAACGACGGCAACACCTCGCAGCAATCCATCGCGGCCTGGTACCGCGAGCTGGACGGCGAACGGATGCTCGTCGTGCACAACTTCGGCCGGGAGGAGCAGATACTGACCCTTACCGACCAACCGGACAAGGCAGTAGGCGTCTCAGGTGAAGTGAAACTTCAGCGCGGCGACGCTTCGTCGAAACTGCTCATGGGTGCCTGGTCGTCGGTAGTGTTCGCGCTCTAAACGACTCGCCATGAAACGGTTGCCCGCATTACTTCTCGCAATGGTACTGGTTGCCTGCGGCACACGGCCGCAGCAACCGGCCGCCCACCCCGACTGGAGTTACAACTCGGTCGTCTACGAAATGAACGTGCGCCAGTACACCCCCGAAGGGACGCTGGCGGAGGCCGCACGCCACCTGCCCCGGCTCCAAGAGATGGGCGTGGACGTCGTCTGGCTGATGCCCGTCTACCCCATCGGCGTCAAGGAGCGCAAGGGAACCCTCGGCTCGTACTACGCCATCTCCGACTACGAAGCCGTCAACCCCGAATTCGGCACGCTGGAGGATTTCGACCGGTTCCTGGCCGAAGCCCACAGACTCGGGCTGCGCGTGATCCTGGACTGGGTGGCCAACCACACCTCGCCCGATGCCCGCTGGATCGAGGAGCGTCCGGCCGACTGGTATGTGCGCGACTCGCTGGGCAACACCATCGTGCAGTACGACTGGACGGACATCGCCAAGCTCGACTACGGCAACACGGACATGCGTGCCGCAATGGCGGCCGCCATGCGTTTCTGGCTCGACCGCGGCATCGACGGATTCCGCTGCGACATGGCGTGCGAGGTACCCATCGACTTCTGGCAGCAGACGCTGCCCGCACTGCGGAAGGAGTACCCCGGCATCTACCTGCTCGCCGAAGGCAAAGCCCCCGCATTGCACGACGGGGCGTTCGACGCCTCATATGCGTGGGAACTGCACCACCTGCTGAACGACATCGCACAGGGACGGAAAAGCGCCGCAGACCTGCGTGCCTACGTCGCCAGAGACTCCGCTGCCATGCCGCGCGAGGCGTTCCGCCTGATGTTCACCTCGAACCACGACGAAAACTCGTGGGCCGGGACGGAATTCGAGCGCATGGGCGACGCAGCACGCGTGATGGCGTTGCTGACCTTCACGCTGCCCAACGGGCAGCCGCTCGTCTATACCGGACAGGAGATGGGGTTCGACCACCGCTTCGAGTTCTTCGAGAAAGACCCCGTACCCGCGTGGGAACATAACGGGTTTACGGATTTCTACACCGCACTGATCCGGCTGCGCCACGAGAACCCGGCGCTCGCGGCCGGAGAACGCGGCGGGCAGGCCGCATACCCGCTCGGAGAACGAACACCCGACGGCCTGATGCTGTTTTCCCGCACGGCCGGCGGCAACGAGGTGACAGTCGCTGCGAACCTCAGCGCGGAGGAGGTCGCATTCGACCTGCCGTTCGAGGGCTCGCGCCGCGAGTTCTTCACCGGGAAGGAATACACGGGCGGCACCCGCACCGTGCTTCCCGCATGGCAGTGGCTGGTCTTCGCACAAGACAGGAGATAAGGGTTGCGGACATGCGCCGGGGATGCGCGGAAACAGCGCCGGGAACCCGATAGCACCCGACGGGAATAGACAGTAAACCATCCGAGAAGCACGGGGATGCGCATGAGAAGCACAAGGATGCCCCGGGCGAAACGGGAATCGCTGGAAACCGATTTTTTGCTAACTTTACAAACGACGATATTTTGAACCGATTTTTCATGACACTCGCAGCAGCCGGACTGCTCTCCTGCACAGGGACAGGACAGTCCGCATTCGACCCCGCCTCGGTGGCAGACGCCTCGGGCGAGGTTACCCGCGTCGAACCCCTCTCGTGGTGGACGGGAATGCAGACCCCGCTCCAGTTGCTCGTCAACGGGGCCGGCATCGCGGCATACGACGTCCGCATCGAAGGCGGACAGGGCGTCGGGGTGAAGGCCCGCCACAAGGCCGACAGTCCCAATTACCTATTCGTGGACGTGGAGGTGAAACCCGACGCGGAGCCGGGCACCTACTACCTCGTATTCTCGCAGGGGGAACGGCAGTTCAAGGTTCCCTATGAGATCGCGGCACGCGCCGAAGGCTCGGCCGCACGCAAGAGTTTCACCACGGCCGACATGATCTACCTCCTGATGCCCGACCGCTTCGCCAACGGCGATGCGTCGAACGACTCGACGCCCCACACGCGGGAGCGCGCCGACCGCAGCGCCTTCTTCGGCCGCCACGGGGGCGACCTGCAGGGGATGATCGACCACCTGGATTACATCGCAGGGCTGGGCGCCACGGCCGTATGGCCCACGCCGCTGCTGCTGGACGACGAACCCGAAGGTTCGTACCACGGCTACGCCTGCGGCGACTACTACCGCATAGACCCCCGGTTCGGCTCGAACGAACTGTATCGGGAGTTCGTCGGCAAAGCCCACGAGCACGGGCTGAAGGTGATTATGGACATCGTCACCAACCACTGCGGCACGGGCCACTGGTGGATGAAAGACCTACCTTTCAGGGACTGGATACACCAGTTCCCCGAATACACCGGGACGAACGTCTGCTTCTCGACGAACATGGATCCCAACGCTTCGCGCTACGACCTCGACCTGCAGGAGAGCGGCTGGTTCGTGCCGTCGATGCCCGACATGAACCTCGACAATCCCTACGTGCTGCAATATTTCAAGCAATGGGCCGTGTGGTGGATCGAGTATGCCGGCCTGGACGGGTTCCGCGTCGACACCTACCCCTACAACGAGAAGGTGCCGATGAGCGAGTGGTGCGCGGCCGTACGCAGGGAATACCCTGATTTCAACATCGTGGGCGAATGCTGGACGTCGTCGATCCCGCAACTGGCATACTGGCAGGGCGGCAATCCCAACAAGGACGGCTTCGACTCGCACCTGCCGTCGATCATGGATTTCCCGCTGCAGGAGGCCATCTGCCGGGCGCTGCCCACCGACTCGCTCCGCTGGGGCGAGGGCATGACGCGCGTCTACGACTGCCTGTCGCACGATTTCGTCTACCATGACCTGTCGAAAATGATGATCTTCGTCGCCAACCACGACACCGACCGCATCGGCGACATCGTACGCAGAAACCCCGACCGGCTGAAACTCTCGATGGCGATGCTGGCCACGATGCGCGGCATCCCGCAGATATTCTCGGGCGACGAGATGATGTTCACCTCGAAAGACCTCTCGCAGGGACACGGCGGGCTGCGCGTGGATTTCCCCGGCGGCTGGGAGGGCGACGCGGTGAACCTGTTCGACCCCGCGCAGCGCGATGCGGTACAGGCGGGGCTCTTCGACTACACGCAGCGGCTCTTCCAATGGCGCAAGTCGAAGCCCGTGATCCACAACGGCCGCACGATGCACTTCCTCTCGCGCGACAACACCTACGCCTATTTCCGTTATGACGACACCGACGCGGTATTCGTCTTCATCAACAACTCGCGGGGCAAGAAACAGGTGCCGTGGTCGCACTATGCCGAGATCGCCTCGGGGCTAAGCGACGGGCGCAACGTCCTGACGGGCGAAGCCACGGAGGTGGACGATGCCACCACGGTCGGCCCGCGGCAGGCGCTGATCGTAGAATTCAAACGTAAATAACAAGACCGAACCATGAAGAAAATATTTTTATATATCTCCGCGCTGCTGGCCGGTGCAGCCTGCACGGCACAGGAGACGCTCCTCTCGCCCGACGGCCGCCTCCGCCTGGAATTCAGCCTGGCGGATGGAGGCCGCCCCACCTATACGCTCGATTACAAGGAGCGCCCCGTGATCCTGCCCAGCGGCATGGGGCTCGAACTGCGCGGCGAAGCCCCGAAGCTGGAATTCGGAGCTGAAATCCGCAAGGGCGAACCGGGGCGCCCGGTATCGCTCTACGACGGGTTCACCCTCGGGCAGGTGGCCCGCAGCGAGTCCGACCAGACATGGCGTCCCGTATGGGGCGAGCAGGCCGAGATCCGCGACCGCTATAACGAAATGGCCGTCACGCTGCGGCAGGCCGCGACAGGCCGCGACATGACGATCCGCTTCCGGCTCTACGACGACGGGCTCGGATTCCGCTACGAATTCCCCGAACAGGAGTCGCTGACCTATTTCGTCATCGGCGAGGAGAAAACACAGTTCGCCATGACGGGCGACCACACGGCGTTCTGGATCCCGGGCGACTACGACACGCAGGAGTACGACTACACGGAGTCGAAGCTCTCGCAGATACGGGAGCTGATGCCCGGCGCCATCACGCCCAACTCGTCGCAGACGCCCTTCTCGCCCACGGGCGTACAGACGGCCCTGCAGATGAAGAGCGACGACGGGCTCTACATCAACATCCACGAAGCGGCGCTGGTCGACTATGCGTGCATGCACCTCGACCTGGACGACCGGAATTTCATCTTCACCTCGCACCTTACGCCCGACGCACAGGGGTGGAAAGGCTACATGCAGGCGCCCTGCCATACCCCGTGGCGCACGGTGACGGTCTCGGACGACGCCCGCGACATCCTCGCCTCGCATTTGATCCTGAACCTCAACGAGCCGTGCGCCTATGACGACACCTCGTGGATCAAGCCCGTGAAATACATGGGCGTATGGTGGGAAATGATCACCGGCAAGAGCGACTGGGCCTATACGCGCGACGTGCCGTCGGTACAGCTCGGCGTGACGGATTACGCCCGATGCAGGCCCAGCGGCCGCCACGGCGCCAACAACGAGAACGTGAAGCGGTACATCGACTTCGCGGCGGCACACGGGTTCGACCAGCTGCTCGTCGAAGGCTGGAACGTCGGCTGGGAGGACTGGTTCGGGCACACGAAGGATTACGTCTTCGATTTCGTGACCCCCTACCCCGATTTCGACATCGCCGCACTGAACGAATATGCGCACGGGAAAGGCATCCGGCTGATGATGCACCATGAAACGTCGGCTTCGGTGCGCAACTACGAACGCCACCTGGAAGCGGCCTACCGCCTGATGAACAAATACGGGTACAACTCGGTCAAGAGCGGGTACGTGGGCGACATCCTGCCCCGCGGCGAGCACCATTACGGGCAGTGGATGAACAACCACTACCTCTATGCCGTCCGCCGGGCCGCCGACCACAAGATCATGGTCAACGCCCACGAGGCGGTGCGCCCAACGGGCCTCTGCCGCACCTACCCCAACCTGATCGGCAACGAGTCGGCACGCGGCACGGAGTACCAGGCGTTCGGCGGCTCGAAGCCCCACCATGTGACGATCCTGCCCTTCACGCGCCTGCAGGGCGGCCCGATGGACTACACACCCGGCATCTTCGTGATGGACGTCGCGGAGGTCAACCCCGGCAACCACTCGCACGTCAACGCGACGCTCGCCAACCAGCTGGCGTTGTACGTGACGATGTACTCGCCGCTGCAGATGGCGGCAGACCTGCCCGAACACTATGAAAAATACATGGACGCGTTCCAATTCATCAAGGACGTGGCCATCGATTGGGACGAGAGCCGCTACCTGCTGGCCGAGCCGGGCGACTACATCGTCGTGGCGCGCAAGGCCAAAGGCACGGGCGAGTGGTTCGTGGGCGGCGTGACGGACGAGAACCGCCGTACGGTGACGCTCCCGTTCGACTACCTCGCCCCCGGCAAGGAGTATGTGGCGACGCTCTACGCCGATGCCCCCGATGCCGATTACCAGACCAATCCGCAGGCGTATGTCATCCGCACCGGGAAGGTCGGACAACGCACGGAACTCGACGTGGAGATGGCGCGCGGCGGAGGCTTTGCAATCTCCATACGCGAGGCAACCGACGCAGACCGCAAACTCCGCAGGCTGAAATAACGGAATTTGCCGTTCGCACGGCGATCATGCCGGGAGCCCGCACAGCCGGCGCCGGTGCAGAACCCGTCCCCCGGCACGGCCGCGGACGGCAGCAGACCGCCCGGCCTCCACTGCCAGTAGGCACGCGACACTCGGCAATGTCCGGCAGCGGCAACGGAATGCCCGCACAGCCCCCTCAAAAAATCCTTTGCCCCTTGTTCCATAGGAACAGGGGCTTTTTTATGCGTATTTTTAAATTATTTTGCTATTTTTGCCCTCGGTACCACCCAATATTCACGCTCAAAATCAAAACCATGACACTCAACGAATACCAGCAGCACGCACTCGAAACGGCAATCTATCCCGAAAATCGTCGCATCATCTACCCCACGCTCGGGCTTACGGGCGAGGCGGGCGAAGTGGCCGACAAGGTCAAAAAGGTCATCCGCGACGCCCACGAGGAGTTCTCGGACGAGAAGCGGCTGGAGATCGTCAAGGAGATCGGCGACGTATTGTGGTACTGCGCGACGCTCGCCCGCGACCTGGGGTACGAACTGGACGACGTGGCGCAGATGAACGTCGACAAACTCCGCTCGCGCATGCAACGCCACATCATCTCGGGCAGCGGCGACAACCGCTAAGGACATGGAAGATTATATCTTACGGGAGATCAACAGGATCGGGGAGCTGATCGCCGCCCTGATGGCCAAAATCGGGCTGATGAGACAATCAGCCTCCCCGGAGCAGATACGGACGACGGCCAAGACGGAGCTGGCCGAGAAACTGGACATCGACATCGACACGTTGCTGGATGAGGCGGATTTCATCGGCCGGCTTACGGACGAATACGGGTTCGGCGACCAGGAACTGGACAAGTTCGCCGAACTGCTCTTCGACATGGCGGCCGCATCGGAGCAGCACGCGGAACGGCTGCGCCTCGCGGCTGCCGTCGGCGCGATATACAGTTATCTCGACGCAAAGAAAGCCCCGGCGTCGCTGAACCGCTACTACATTCTCAAAGACCTGGACAAGTACATCAAAGAACCTTAATAAATGGAACAGGAAAAACAACTTACGTCATTGCCCGAGAACGCCTACCGGGAACTCAAACCGGGCGAAGAGTACACGCCCATCATGCCCGCCTCATCGTCGCCCAGGGAGGTGACGCCCTACTCGGTCACGATGGGTATCGTCATGGCCATCGTCTTCTCGGCCGCCGCGGCCTTCCTCGGCCTGAAGGTCGGGCAGGTATTCGAAGCGGCGATCCCGATCGCCATCATCGCCGTCGGCATGGGCAACGTGATGGGTAAGAGGAACATGCTGGGACAGAACGTCATCATCCAGTCGATCGGCGCCTCGTCGGGTGTGATCGTCGCGGGTGCCATCTTCACCCTCCCGGCGCTCTACATCCTCGGGCTCGACGCGGCATTTTACCAGGTGTTCCTCTCGTCGCTCTTCGGCGGGCTGCTGGGCATCGTGCTGCTGATCCCGTTCCGCAAATATTTCGTCAAGGAGATGCACGGGAAATACCCCTTCCCCGAGGCTACGGCCACGACCGAGGTGCTGATCTCGGGCGAGAAGGGCGGCAACCAGGCCAAACTGCTGGCCGTGGCAGGTCTCATAGGCGGCCTCTACGACTTCGCGGTAGGCACGTTCGGCATGTGGACGGAGTCGGTATCGACGCGCATCTGTGCGTGGGGACAGGTGGCAGCCGACAAGTTCAAGGTGGTATTCTCGCTCAACACGTCGGCCGCCGTATTGGGCCTGGGCTACATCATCGGATTGAAATACGCCATGATCATCACGGCGGGTTCGTGCCTGGTGTGGTTCCTCGTCGTACCGCTCGTCGGGTCGCTGGCCGACACGATCGACCCGGCGGCCATGGCCTCGCTGCTGGGCGTGACGCGCGCCGACATCCTCGCCGACCCCGCCAGCATCTTCACGGCAGAAAACCTCTTCGCCTTCATCGGCAAACCGCTCGGCATCGGAGGCATCGCCATGGCGGGCATCATCGGCATCGTCAAGCAGTCGAAGATCATCCGCCAGGCCGTAGGGCTGGCCGTATCGGAACTGGGGGGGGGCAACAAAACCGCCCCGGCTGCGGTAGAACGCACGCAGCGCGACCTGACGATGAAGCGGATCCTCACGATCCTGATCGCCACGCTCATCTCGGTCTTCGTATTCTTCCACTTCGGCCTGCTGGACGGCTGGATACAATCCGTCACGGCCATCCTGATCGTCTTCGTCATCGCGTTCCTCTTCACGACCGTGGCGGCCAACGCCATCGCCATTGTCGGCACGAACCCCGTGTCGGGCATGACGCTGATGACGCTGATCCTCTCGTCGCTGGTATTGGTGAGCGTCGGGCTGAACGGCACGACGGGCATGACGGCGGCGCTGATCATCGGCGGCGTGGTCTGCACGGCGCTCTCGATGGCCGGAGGGTTCATCACCGACCTGAAGATCGGTTACTGGCTCGGCACGACGCCCCGCAAGCAGGAGGCCTGGAAATTCCTCGGCACGTTCGTTGCTGCGGCGACCGTGGCGGGCGTGATGATCATCCTCAACAAATCGTACGGGTTCGTGGACGAAGGCGCCCTCGTAGCCCCGCAGGCCAACGCCATGGCAGCGGTAATTCAGCCCCTGATGACGGGCGGGCAGACCCCGTGGATGCTCTACTTCTGCGGCGCGGCACTGGCGCTGGTGCTGACCTCGATCGGTGTTCCGGCCCTCGCATTCGCGCTGGGCATGTTCATCCCGATGGAGCTGAACGCACCGCTGGTCGTGGGCGGCCTGGTGGCATGGTTCGTATCGAACCGTTCGAAGGACGAGGGGCTCAACAAGGCGCGTTTCGACCGCGGAACGCTCATCGCCTCGGGCTTCATCGCCGGCGGCGCGCTGATGGGCGTGGTGAGCGCCCTGCTCAAGTTCGCCGAGGTGGACTGGTTCCTGAGCGGCTGGGCGGACTCGAACGCCGCCGAGTGGACGGGGCTGGCGATGTACCTCGTACTGATCGGCTATTTCGCATGGCACACGCTCCGGGCAAAAAAAGAGGAATAAACCATAAACAGATATTGTCATGGATTTAAAAGAAAGATTCCTGAAATACGTCTCCTACGACACCCAGTCGTCGGAGGAGAGCACGACGTTCCCTTCGACCGAAAAACAGAAAGTACTGCTGGCCGCCCTGCGCGACGAAATGGAGGCATTGGGCATGACCGAGGTCTCGATGGATCAGTACGGTTACGTGATGGGCACCGTCCCTGCGACGCCGGGTTGCGAGAATGCCCCGGTGATCGGGTTCATCGCCCATGTGGACACCTCGCCCGACATGAGCGGCAAGGACGTCAAACCCCGCGTCATCGAGGAGTACGACGGCTGCGACATCGCACTGAACGGCCAGCTGACGATGCGGGTCGCGGATTTCCCCGAGCTGGAGTTCTTCAAGGGGCACACGCTGATCCATACCGACGGCACGACGCTGCTGGGTGCCGACGACAAGGCGGGCGTGGCGGAAATCATGACCGCCGCCGAGTACCTGCTCGCACACCCGGAGGTGAAACACGGCAAAATCCGCATCGGCTTCACGCCCGACGAGGAGGTGGGCCGCGGGGTCGATTTCTTCGACGTCAGGGCCTTCGGCGCCGACTTCGCCTACACGGTAGACGGCGGTATGGAGGGTGAGCTGGAGTACGAGAACTTCAACGCCGCGAGCGCCAAAATCGACATCCAGGGGCGCAACGTCCACCCGGGATACGCCAAGAACAAGATGGTCAATGCGCTCGACGTGGCGTGCGAACTGCAAGGGCTGCTGCCGGCCGCCGAACGTCCGCAGTACACCGAAGGATACGAAGGGTTCTACCACTGCGTAGGGCTGAACGGCACGGTCGAGAAAGCCTCGGTCAGCTATATCATCCGCGACCACGATGCGGAGAAATTCGAGCAGAAAAAGGTATTCATGTGGGCCTGCGTCGACCTTTTGAAGAAGAAATACGGCGACGGGGTGCTGACCCTGACGCTCAAAGACCAGTATTTCAACATGCGCAAGATGGTCGAGCCGCACCCGCAGGTGATCGACAAGGCGCTCAGGGCCATGGAAATGGCCGGCGTGAACCCGATCGTACGCCCCATACGCGGCGGTACGGACGGCGCACGCCTGTCGTTCATGGGGCTGCCCTGCCCCAACCTCTTCACGGGGGGCATGAACTTCCACGGCAAATTCGAATATTGCTCGCTCACCACTATGCACAAGGCAGTGCAGGTGATCCTGAACCTGGCGCAGTTGTGGGCGGAATAACATAACGTATATATGGATAGCTTCGGTTTTCTGAAAGTGGCGGCAGCCGTGCCGCACGTACGGGTCGGCGACTGCGATTTCAATGCGGAGCGCATGGCCGCTATGGCCGACGAAGCGGCACAGCGGGGCGTGGAGATCGTCGCGTTCCCCGAGTTGGCCCTGACGGCCTACACCTGCGGCGACCTGCTGCTGCAACCCGCACTGCTCGACGCGGCCGACGAGGCGTTAGCAAGACTGGTACGCGACACGCGCAAGCTGCCGCTGACGATGATCGCGGGGGCACCGCTGCGCCACGCTCAGACGCTCTACAACTGCGCCGTGGTCTTCACGCAGGGGCGCATACTGGGCGTCGTCCCCAAAACCTATATCCCCGACTATACGGAATTCTACGAGAACCGCTGGTTCGCATCGGGCGCAGGCATCTCCGAAGAGACGATCCCCGTCGCGGGGCAGGCTGCGGATTTCGGCGCAGGCCTCACGTTCGAGGTCAACGGCACGGAGTTCGGCGTGGAGCTGTGCGAAGACCTCTGGACGGCAGTGCCGCCCTCGTCGCACATGGCACTCAGCGGCGCGAAGGTGATCTTCAACCTCTCGGCATCGCCCGAGGCCGTCGGCAAGCACGCCTACCTGCGGCAGCTCGTAGCGCAACAGTCGGCACGCACGATAGGGGGTTATGTCTACTGCTCGGCCGGCTTCGGCGAATCATCGACTGACCTGGTATTCGCCGGGAACGGCATCATCGCCGAAAACGGAAAGATCCTGCGCGAAGCGAAGCGTTTCGTGCTCGAAGAGCAGTTGGTGGTGGCCGACCTCGACATCGAGCGGCTGGAATTCGAACGCCTCAGGAACACCTCGTTCCGCGTGAATGAAGGCGCGGCGGAGAACACCGTGATCGAAATGGAAATCCCCGAAGGGCTGCGCGCGGCGGCGCTCGACCGCGAAATCGACCCGATGCCGTTCGTGCCGCAGGACGAAGCGCACCGCAGCCAGCGCTGCGAGGAGATCTTCCAGATACAGTCGCACGGGCTGGCCAAGCGGCTGGTACACACGCGCTGCGAGAAGGCCGTGGTCGGCATCTCGGGCGGGCTCGACTCGACGCTGGCGCTGCTCGTGGCGGTACGCACGTTCGACAAGCTGCAACTCGACCGCACGGGAATCATCGGCATCACGATGCCCGGGTTCGGCACCACGGATCGCACTTACAACAATGCGCTGGAACTGATGCGCAGCCTGGGCGTCACCGTGCGCGAAATCCCGATCCGCGACGCCTGCCTGCAACACTTCAGGGACATCGGGCTCGACCCCGAAGACCGCTCGGCGGCCTACGAGAACAGCCAGGCACGCGAACGCACGCAGATACTGATGGACGTCGCCAACATGGAGGGCGGGCTGGTAGTCGGCACGGGCGACCTGAGCGAACTGGCCCTGGGATGGGCGACTTACAACGGCGACCAGATGTCGATGTACGGCGTGAACGCCTCGGTGCCCAAGACGCTGGTGCGCCATCTGGTAAAATGGGTGGCCGACACCGAATCGGATGCGGGGGCCCGCGCCACGCTGCTCGACATCATCGACACGCCGGTCAGCCCGGAATTGCTGCCGGCGGACAAGGACGGCAGGATCAGCCAGAAGACCGAAGACCTGGTAGGCCCTTACGAACTGCACGATTTCTTCCTCTACAACTTCATCCGCGGAGGTTACCGCCCGGCAAAGATCCTGTTCCTGGCCGAACAGGCATTCCGCGGCAGCTACGACCACGCTACGATCCGGAAATGGCTGGAGGTATTCTTCCGCCGCTTCTTCTCGCAGCAGTTCAAGCGCTCGGCAATGCCCGACGGCCCGAAGGTCGGTTCGGTGGCTCTGTCGCCCCGGGGCGACTGGCGTATGCCTTCGGACGCCTCGGCAGCCGTATGGCTCAAGGAACTCGAAACACTGTAAACCGTAAATACGAATAAATAAAAATGAAGAAAACCCTTTTGTCCATCGCCGCGTCACTGCTGCTCGCAGGCGGCACCGCGTCGGCACAGGACTGGCAGGAAGCACTGAAAAAGGCCGCGACGGAGGCCGCAGACAAGGCGACAGACGGCAAACTGACCCAATATGCGCTGGTCGGGACATGGAACTACTCCGCTCCGGGCGTAAAATTCGAAGGCAACGACCTGCTGAGCCAGCTCGGGGGATCGGCGCTCGAAGGTACCGTCAAAAGCCAGCTCGACAAGGTCTACCAAACGGTGGGCATCAAGTCCGGCGCAGGTTCGGTCACATTCGGCAAAGACGGCGCATTCAGTACCCAAATGGGCAATTACAAATTGTCGGGCACCTATACGTTCGACCCTTCGACCCATGTGGCCGCGATGAAATTCGCCAAGGAGAAACTCGGCAAGGAAAAGCTCGACTTGGGCGAGGTTCCGGGACACGTATCCCTCAGCGGGACGAAAATGATACTGGTCTTCCCGGTCAGCAAGCTCATCGAGATCATCAAATCCTACGGCAGCAAAATCTCGTCGATGGAGACTATCGTCGCCCTGCTCGAACAGTACAAGAACGTATACATCGGATTCGAATTCAGCAAGGAAACGGGAGAAAATGCGAAATAGTTGAAAAAAATTCATATTTTTTTCAAAATGACAGATTCACGGCGGATCTGTCATTTTTTATTACGGATATTTACCGATCGCTCCCCGCACTCCCCCGGACAGTAAGCAGATGGGGTGCAGAAGTCGCAAACGGCATAAGTAAAATATTTTAGCAATTTCTTAAAGAACTTGCAAAACTCGAACAGATACATTATTTTTACCACCGAACAGATTCCACAAACCCTTAAACACAGATTGACTATGAACGAGCAAGCACATCAGTACGTCGAAGATTTCATGGCGCAACTAATCCTCCGCAATCCCAATGAGCCGGAATTCCACCAGGCCGTCCGCGAGGTCGCCGAATCGCTGGCTCCCCACATCGTGGCGAGCCCCGTATTGCAGAAAATGAAAGTTCTGGAACGCATTGCGGAACCCGAGCGCGTCATCATTTTCCGTGTGCCCTGGCTCAACGACAAAGGCGAGATCGAGATCAACCGCGGCTACCGCGTGCAGATGAACAGTGCCATCGGCCCCTACAAGGGCGGCATCCGCTTCCACCCTTCGGTCAACCTGTCGATCCTGAAGTTCCTCGCCTTCGAACAGACCTTCAAGAACAGCCTCACGACGCTGCCGATGGGCGGCGGCAAGGGCGGCTCGGATTTCAACCCCAAGGGGCGCTCGGACAACGAGGTGATGAAATTCTGCCAGTCGTTCATGACCGAATTGCAGCGCCACATCGGACAGGACACCGACGTCCCGGCAGGCGACATCGGCGTCGGCGGCCGTGAAATCGGCTTCATGTTCGGACAGTACAAGCGCCTGCGCGACGAATTTACGGGAACGCTCACCGGCAAGGGACGCGACTGGGGCGGCAGCCCGCTGCGCCCCGAAGCGACGGGCTACGGCACCTGCTACTTCGCACAGGAGATGCTCGCCACGCGCAAGGAGTCGTTCAAAGGCAAGACCGTCTGCATCTCGGGATCGGGCAACGTGGCACAGTATGCCTGCCAGAAGGCGACGCAACTCGGTGCGAAGGTCGTGACGCTCTCCGATTCGTCGGGTTACATCCACGACCCCGAAGGCATCGACAAGGCAAAACTGGAATATGTAATGGAATTGAAAAATATCTTCCGCGGACGTATCAAGGAGTACGCCGACCGCTATCCGTCGGCCAAGTACTACCCCGGCGAGCGCCCGTGGGGCGTGAAGTGCGACATCGCCATGCCGTGCGCCACGCAGAACGAGCTGAACGGAGACCAGGCGCAGGCGCTCGTGGACAACGGCTGCATCTGCGTAGCCGAAGGGGCGAACATGCCCTCGACCCCCGATGCCATCCGCATCTTCCAGCAGCACAAGCTGCTCTTCGCCCCGGGCAAGGCTGCCAATGCCGGCGGCGTTGCGACCTCGGGGCTCGAAATGACGCAGAACTCGATGCGTATCACCTGGTCGCCCGAAGAGGTCGACGCAAAACTCCGCTCGATCATGGTGAACATCCACTCGGTATGCGTGCAGTACGGCACCCAGCCCGACGGCTACATCAACTACGTAGTCGGAGCCAACATCGGAGGCTTCATGAAGGTCGCCAACGCCATGCTGGCGCAGGGTTGCGTATAAACCGGCAGCCAAAGTATCAAGTATTGGAAAATCCCGGGCTTCCTTGCCAGAAGCCCGGGATTTTTTATTGTCCGTGCGCGAATTATCCGTGTGCGAAGGGTATCGTGCCGAGGAGGGATTCGTGCGGAGACCCGCACCGGAAGCATATCCGGCCCGAAAACGGATTACAGGAACAGCACAGCCAGCGTCGCGACGGCAAAGCCGCCGCAGAAACCCGCAAGCACCTGTTGTCCGTTATGGCAGCCGAGGTAAAGGCGTGCAGAAGCCAGCGCGCCCGCACAGAGGATGGCCACCATCAGCGGCACCATCATGTTGCCTACGCCCGCAACGTTCATCACCACCAGCAGCGCCACGGCAGCGCCCATGGCCGTAAGGTGCAGGCTGATCTTCCAGTAGAACGACACGACGAGGCAGAGCACTTCGCAGCACGCCGCGGCGATCATGAACTTGCGCAGGAAAATGGCCGACGGGATCTTGGCGATGGTGATGGCGCAAAGCACGTAGCAGACGGCCCCGACCAGCAGCGGCAGCAGCCGCTCGCGCCGGTTGTCGATCTTGAAGTCGGAAATGCGTCCCAGCGAGCGCAGCACACCCAAGGCCAGCAGGGGGATGATCATCGCATAGAGTACGACCACCCACAGCAGGTAGAACTTCACATTGGCGGGATAATGCGCGAAAACGGTGAGCGTCAGCAGCACGACGATCAGGTAAAGGGGCAGCAGGAACGGGTGCAAGACCCACGATATTGCGTTCGAAAGTTTCTTATACATCATTCAAATTTGTCACGGTTTCCTCCCCCCAGCCGTCCGGCAATTGTCCATCCGGCGGGAAGGCATATTTCCGGCAGTACGGCCGCCCGGTAAAAGGGCGTACGCGAAGCCGCCGGGTCGAAATTTCGCTATATCTGTTTGCGGAGCCGGGCGACGGGAATGCCCAGCATCTCGCGGTATTTGGCCACCGTGCGCCGGGCGATGCGGTAACCCTTGCCGTTGAGGATGTCCATCAGCGTCTCGTCCGTCAGCGGATGGCGCTTATCCTCGTCGTCGATACACTCCTGCAGGATATTCTTGATCTCGTAACTCGACACTTCCTCGCCGCTGTCGGTCTGCATCGCCTCCGAGAAGAGCGACTTCAGCAGGATGATGCCGAACTGCGTCTGCACGTACTTGCTGTTCACCACGCGCGAGATGGTCGACACATCCAGCCCCGTGCGGTCGGCGATGTCCTTGAGGATCATCGGCCGCAGTTTCGACTTGTCGCCGTCCTTGAAATATTCCTGCTGGTAGTCCAGAATGGTCTGCATCGTACGCATAAGCGTATCGTGGCGCTGCTTGATGGCCGAAATGAACCACTTGGCCGAGTCGATCTTGTTCTTCACGAACTGGATCGCCTCCTTGTCCTTCTCGCGGACAAGGCCGTCGGCACCTACCATTTCGCGGATCATGTCCATATAGCGGCGGTTGACGCGCACCTCGGGGACATTATACGAATTGAGCGACAGCTGGAAATGCCCGTCCTGATAGTCGAGGATGAAGTCGGGGATGATGTAGGGCGTCGTGTCGGTTCCGCCCTCGGCATAGAGGTTGCCGGGCTTGGGCGACAGGTGCCTGATCTCGGCGATGGCCTCGCGGAAATCGTCCTCGGAAACCTGCAGGCGCGACATCAGTTTTTCGTAATGCTTCTTGACGAACTCGTCGAAATAGGCAGTCAGTATCTTGCGCGCCAGCCGGCGGGGCCGCGAATTGATAGGGATCTGCGCCATTTGCAGCAACAGGCACTCCTGGAGATTGCGGGCGCCTATGCCGGCGGGTTCCAGTTCATGGATGATGCCGAGCAGTTTCTCCAGCTCCTCGGCCGAGGTCTCGATCCCGACCGTGAAGGCGATGTCGTCGGCCACGGACTCCAGGTCGCGGCGCAGGTAACCGTCCTCGTCGATGCTCCCGACCAGGTATACGGCCAGTTTCATCTCGCGCTCGGAAAGGTTGCGGAACCCCAGCTGCTCGATCAGGTACTCCTGCAACGAGCGGCCCTCGGTCAGGAAGACCGGGCGCTGCTTGTCGTCCTTCGAGTAGTTATTGATACGGCTTTTATAGGAAGGGGTGTCGTCTTCACGCAAATATTCGTCGACCGAAATCTGCTGGGGCTGTTCCTCGTCCTCGGCAGCACGATCCTCTTCCTCCAGCACGATATTGTCTTCGATCTCCTGTTTGATGCGCTGTTCGAGCTGCACGGTGGGCAACTCCAAGAGCTTGATCATCTGAATCTGCTGGGGCGAAAGCTTCTGCTGAAGCGACAGTACCTGTTTCTGATTAATAGCCATACTTTTTCCAAATTAAGAATTAAAGGATTCTGAATTTGGTTTCTTCTTCGGGGTTAATATACAACACAAACGGCCGCAACCGGAAAATCGTATGGGGAAGAGCGATTTCGGGGGTTCGCCGCACGGCCCGGACAGGTAAATATCCGGGTTATGCGCCGGTACGAAACAGCCTTCCCGGGCGGTTAAAATTCGGCGTTCTTCGGCGTGCGCGGGAAAGGCTGCACGTCACGGATGTTGGTCATGCCCGTCACGAAAAGCAGCAACCGGTCGAAGCCCAGGCCGAAGCCCGAGTGCGGGGCCGAACCCCAGCGGCGGGTATCGAGATACCACCAGAGTTCCCGTTCGTTCATACCGAGCTCCCGCACCCTTGCACGAAGCTTGCCATAATCGGCCTCGCGCTCCGAACCGCCGATGATTTCGCCGATTCCGGGGAATAATACGTCCATGGCGCGTACCGTCTTGCCGTCGTCGTTCTGCTTCATGTAGAAGGCCTTGATATCCTTGGGGTAGTTGATCAGGATGACCGGGCGCTTGAAATGCTCCTCCACGAGGTAACGCTCGTGCTCGGACTGCAGGTCGCACCCCCAGTCGCAGGGGAATTCGAACTTGCGGCCCGAAGCCTTCAGGATCTCTACGCCTTCGGTGTAGTCGAGGCGCTTGAAATCGTTGTGCAGCACGAAGTTCAAACGCTCCAGCAATCCCTTGTCCCACATCTTGTTCATGAACTCGAGGTCTTCGGCACAGTTGTCCAGCGCATATTGGATCAGATACTTGAGGAAATCCTCGGCCAGTTCCATGTTGTCCTCCAGTTCGTAGAAGGCAGCCTCGGGCTCGATCATCCAGAACTCCGACGCATGGCGCGGGGTGTTCGAGTTCTCGGCGCGGAACGTGGGGCCGAACGTATAGATACGTCCCAGCGAGAGGGCTCCCAGTTCGCCTTCGAGCTGGCCCGAGACGGTCAGGTTGCACGACTTGCCGAAGAAATCCTGCGCATAGTCGACCTTGCCCTCATCGGTCTTGGGGACATCGTTCAGGTCGAGGGTCGTCACCTGGAACATGGCGCCTGCGCCCTCGCAGTCCGAAGCCGTGATGAGCGGCGTATGGAAATAATAGAAGCCCTGTTTGTTGAAATACTCGTGGATGGCATACGCCATGGCGTGGCGTATGCGCAACACGGCACCGAAGGTATTGGTTCGCGGGCGCAGGTAGGCGATCTCGCGCAGGAACTCCAGCGAGTGCCCCTTCTTCTGGAGGGGATAGGTTTCGGGGTCGGCCGTGCCGTACACCTCGATCTTCGCGGCCTGCACCTCGACCCGCTGCCCCGACCCGAGCGATTCGACGAGCCGTCCGTCGACGCGGATGCAGGCACCCGTGGTAATAGGCTTGAGCTGCTCCTCGTCGAATTTCGAAAGGTCGACGACCACCTGTATGTTCGCAACGCACGATCCGTCGTTCAGGGCGATGAACGCCACGTTCTTGTTTCCGCGCTTGGTGCGCACCCATCCCTTGACGACAATGTCGGTGTCCACGACACCCGACTTCAGAATTTCTACGATTCTCTGCGTTTTCATATGATCAATTTTATCTATGCCTTTAACGGCTCTTTTTCGAACTTACAAAGATACCCATTATTTGCGATTTGGCAAAAAAAAAGTACCTTTGCCTAATCTATATTAAGAACACACGCATGAAACGTACGATACTGCTGACGGCGGCCATCCTCTGCGCCGCAGGCACCCGGGCGCAGGAGGCATACGACCTGCTGATCCCCGAGCCCGAAACCCCGGTAGCGCTCCGCCCCGTCGAAGGGGGCCGCATTTACCGCACGGAGGTCATTCCCTACGACAAGCGCCATGACGCCGATGCCCGCAACTTAGCGGGCGCCGACGCATATATGGCCTACACGCCCGAACCGTTCGCCGCATCGGGCGACGCGGTTGCCGTCGGGCAGGTGGTCGAAATACCCTACGTGTGGACGGACGGGGTCGTCTACCTGCATCTGGAAAACATAGGCACGGCCTACACCCTCACGGTCAACGACAGCAAGGTGGCCGAAGTCGAAGACCCTTCGACGCCCGCCGAATTCGCATTGACGCCCTACATCCGCGAAGGCAAGAACGCCATCGCGCTGACGCTGCGCCGCAGTGCCGCCGACCGGATCAACGCTGCCCCCGCTTCGCGCAAGGCGTTCGAGAACTGCTACCTTTACACGCAGACCAAACGTTCGATCCGCGATTTCGAGATCGCGCTCGTGCCCGACTCGACACGCAAATTCGGCGTGCTGGAGCTGGCGATCGTCGCGCAGAACGGGTTCAACTACGACGAACCCGTGACCGTAGGCTACGACATCTACTCGCCGCAGGGCAAGCTGCTCGAGTTCAACATGCAGGAGGTCATGATTCCCGGACGTTCGACCGACACCGTGCGCTTCACGCCCTTCATCTACGGCACCAACGCCAACAAGTGGGAGCCGGGCGCCAAGAACCCGCCGCTCTACAAGGTGATGCTCTTCACGCGCCGCGACGGGGCTTACCGCGAATACATGCCGCTGAAGATCGGCTTCGGCAAGACGGAGCTCGTCGACGGGCGCCTCACGCGCTTCGACAAGGAGCTGAAACTGGTCAAGGCCGGGTACAACGCCGCTGCCGACCGCAAGACGACCCTCGCGGAGCTGAAAACGCTCAAGGCCAAGGGCAACAACACGATATGCCCCGACTATCCGCAGCCGGGGTGGTTCTATGACCTGTGCGACGAGCTGGGGCTCTATGTCATCGACTGCGCCAACATCAACGCACCCGAAAAGCGTGACGACCGGAAGGTCGGCGGCACGCCGTCGAACGACCCGTCGCTGGCGGACGAATACCTCGAACGCGTGAAGGCGATGTACTACCGTTCGCGCAACCATTCGTGCGTCATCGCATTCGCGCTGGGCGGCGAATCGGGCAACGGATACAACATGTACAAAGCCTATGAGTGGCTCAAGTCGGTGGAGAAGTCGCGCCCGGTGATCTGTGCGGATGCCGACGGCGAGTGGAATTCGGATTTGTAGGCAATGACCGTCGAACTGATCGTCATAGGTAAAACCGATTCGAAGGAGGTCGCAGCGCTGGTCGAGATGTACGCCCGGCGTGTGAATTTTTACTGCAAGTTCGCGGTCACGGCCCTGCCCGACGTCCGAAACACCAGGAACCTCACGGTAAAACAACAGCGTACGGCCGAAGGCGAGGCCATCCTGCGCCAGACAACGGACGGCGACTACGTCGTACTGCTCGACGAGCGGGGCGAGGAGATGCGCTCGGTGGAATTCGCCTACTGGCTTCAGAAACGGATGAACAGCGGCGTGAAACGCCTGGTACTGGTGATCGGCGGCCCCTACGGATTCTCGGACGAGGTTTACAGGCGCGCCGATGCGAAACTGTCGCTCTCGCGCATGACCTTCTCGCACCAGATCGTGCGGGCGATCTTCGCCGAACAGATATACCGGGCCTTCACCATCCTCAACAACGAACCCTACCACCACGAATAGACCGATGCAGCAGCGCCCCGCCATAGCCGTCGTAGCCCCCAACGTCCTGATGGGCGTCGGGCTGAAAGCCATCCTGGAAAAGATCATCCCGATGGCCGACGTGGAGCTTTTCGGCGATTTCGAAACATTCGCGCAAGCAACCCCGGAACGGTTCTTCCACTTCTTCGTCGCGGCACAGCTGTTCGTCACGCACAGTTCGTATTTCCGCCCGCTGCGCCACAAGACGATCCTGCTTTGCAACGGGCAGCCGCAGCCGGCCTATGCGGACATGCACAGAATCGACGTCTGCACCAGCGAAGAGACCGTCGTACGCGATATCCTGCGTATGCACCGCGGGGCGCACCACCACGAACACGACATCGGGGGCGCCGCTTACCCCGCCGGCGTACAGCTCACGGGACGCGAGGCCGAGGTACTGGCCCTCATCGCCCGGGGCTATATGAACAAGGAGATCGCCGACCGCCTGCAAATCGGGCTGACGACGGTCATCTCCCACCGCCGCAACATCATGGAAAAGCTGGGCATTCGCTCGGTGGCCGGGCTGGCGATCTACGCCATGACGGCCGGATATGTCGCGGTCGACGAGCTCTGAACGCCTCCTCACAAATTAGGATTGCAGCTTCCGAAATAATTCCGTTACTTTGCAGCTGAATTAAACGTCTTATCGTGCACCGCAAACAACTGTTCATAGCACTCCTGCTGCTGCCGCTCCTGTCGGCTGCTGCGGGAAGGCATTCGTCTGCGCCACTCCCGGCAGCGGGAACCGCGGCGGGACATGCGGCCGCCGGAGAACGGACGCAGACCGGAGAAATCACTGCGGCCGCAAGGCTGAACGGGAACGGCGGACAGGCGGAAACGGAAGGGGGCACAGCAACCGGGGAGTTTGCGAAGGCAGGCGAGGCCGACCCCGCGGGCGTCGACACGGTGATCGTGGTGGACAAGGTACAGGTAACGGCCATCAAACAGGGCATGGTGCTGCGCTCGCAGCCCGTGGCGGCAGCCATCGTCGGCAGCCGCGCCATCGAACGGGGGCATGTCGACGCCCTGAAAAACCTCTCGCAGAACGTCCCCAACTTCTACGTCCCCGACTACGGGTCGCGCATGACCTCGTCGATCTACGTCCGCGGGCTCGGGGCGCGGATCGACCAGCCTGTCATGGGGCTCAACATCGACAACGTCCCGGTGCTGAATAAGGACAATTACGACATGGAGCTGGCCGACGCCGAGCGCATCGAAGTGCTGCGGGGGCCGCAGTCGACGCTCTACGGACGCAACACGATGGGCGGGGTCATCAACGTCTACACGCTCTCGCCGCTCGCGTACGAGGGTATCCGCCTGAGCGCCGAATACGGCAGCGGCGACAGCTACCGGTTCAGGGCTTCGTCCTATTACAGGATAAACCCCGACCTGGGCATGGCCGTAACGGGCTATTATACGCATACGGGCGGGTTCTTCGAGAACCTCGCAACAGGCGAGAAATGCGACTGGGAGCGGATGGGCGGCGGACGCTGGAAGGCGCAGTGGCGCAACCGTGCGGGGCTGCGGATCGACAATACGCTGTCTTTCTCGGTGCTCGAACAAGGCGGGTATCCCTATGCCTATGCCGGCGAAGAGATCGTGCACGACGGGCAGACGGTCATCCGCCCGGGCGAGATCCGCTACAACGACCCGTGCTCCTACCGCCGCACGACCCTCAGCGACGGGCTCACGGTACGCTACGACGCCGGCAGTTTCTCGGTGGCCTCGATCACCAGCTACCAGTATTCCGACGACGAGATGATCCTCGACCAGGACTTCCTGCCCCTTTCGTATTTCACGCTCAAACAGGCGCGTACGGAGCACACCCTCACCGAGGACATCGTATTCCGCTCGCACGAACGGGGGGCGTACCGCTGGCTGCTGGGCGCATTCGGATTCTACCGCCACGGCACGATGAACGCTCCGGTGCATTTCAAGCAGACCGGCATCGAGGAGCTGATCCTCAAGAACGCCAACGAACACGACCCGCAATACACCTACGACGCATGGGACAACGACGAGCTGCTGCTGGGCAGCCGCTTCCGCAACCCCTCGGCAGGCGGGGCGCTCTATCACGAATCGAACTACACGGCCGGGCGCTGGCGCTTCACCGCGGGCCTGCGCTTCGACTACGAACACACCCGCCTGCGCTACCGCAGCTCCACGCAGACCGGCTACACGGCGACCGACCGCGTGAGCGGCACGACGGGGCACTACCCCCTGTCGATCGACATCCGCAATACGCTCAAGCGGAATTTCACCGAAGTACTGCCGAAATTTTCGGTGCTCTATGCCTTCGACGAGATCCACAACCTCTACGTTTCGGTGGCCAAAGGGTACAAGGCCGGCGGGTTCAACACGCAGATGTTCTCCGACGTGCTCCAGCAGAAGATGATGAACGAAATGGGGTTCGGAACGGTATACGACGCGGATAAAGTCGTGAGCTACGAACCCGAATACAGTTGGAACTACGAATTGGGCGGGCACTTTTCGTGCATGGAAGGCGCCGTGCGGGGCGATTTCGCACTCTTCTACATCGACTGCCGCGACCAACAGCTCACAATCTTCCCCGAGGGGACGACCACCGGGCGCATGATGACCAATGCCGGACGCACGCGCAGTTTCGGCGGCGAGTTGTCGCTGCAGGTATCGCCGTGGCAGAACCTCGACATCAATGCGGCCTACGGATACACAAATGCCAAATTCGTCCGTTATAACGACGGGAAAACCGATTACAAGGGCAACTACCTGCCCTACGCGCCGCAACATACGCTGTCCGCAAATGGGGCGTGGACAATCCCCACGGGGGTGCAGTGGCTCGGAAATATCGTCCTGCAGGCCGGTGTCCGCTGCGCGGGGCGCATCTGGTGGAACGAGGAGAATTCGCTCTCGCAGCCCTTTTATGCGCTGGTCGAAGCCTCCCTGCGTTTCGAACAGAAACACTATTCGGTCGACATATGGGGACGCAACCTCGCGGACACGGGTTACAACGTATTTTATTTCAAGTCCATCGGCAACGAATTCGTACAGCGCGGACGTCCCAGGACATTCGGCATAACACTGAATATTAACCTATAACGACAATAAAACAATGAAAAAACTCCTTATCCTGCTCGCCCTCGCGGCCTGTGCGGCATGCAACACCGAAGACGACAACGATAACCGGCAGACGGCCACTTTCGGGGGCACGCTCACCATTACCAGCAACCAGACCCCGTCGGCGACACCCTTTGTGACAAACGACATAAGTTTCGAACTTACGGAAGACAACAGCGGCCTATTCAAGCTCACGATGTACAACGTGCGTTTCGCGCAGTCCATGCCGATGTCACTCAATATCGTTATCCCCGAACTGAAATACGAGGACTCGGACGGCGACGGCATCTACGAACTGACGAGCACGGCCGATCCGATCATCCCCTACATCGGCGGCAAACCGTATTACGACCCGCAAACCGGCAAGGGATTCGCAATCCCGATGTTCACCGGCAGGCTCGCCAACGGCGTCCTGGAGGTGATCTTCACCTGCCGCAACGCGCAGATTCCCGTGGGCGACGAGACACTCGACCACAAAGCCGTGTACAAGGGAACGATTCTTTTGTAACTTTGCACCGAAAAACGTAACGATATGAAGGCAGAATACAAACCATTCGTAGACGAGCTCATCGAGCTCTGCATCAAGGAGGACATCGGCGACGGCGACCACACGTCGCTCTCGTGCATCCCCTCCGACGAACACGGCCGCATGCGCCTGCTGTGCAAACAGGAAGGCATCATCGCCGGCATCGAGATCGCGCAGGTCGTATTCCACCGTCTCGACCCGGAGATGGAATTCGAGCAGGTACTCAGCGACGGCGACCGCGTGAAGCCCGGCGACGTGGCGTTCTACGTCTCGGGACGCCTGCGCTCGCTGCTGCAGGCCGAACGCATCATCCTCAACATCATGCAGCGCATGAGCGGCGTGGCTACGCAGACCGCCGTTTACGTCGACCGCCTCGCAGGGCTGCATACCCGGGTGCTCGACACGCGCAAGACCACGCCCGGCATGCGCGTGCTGGACAAGATGGCCGTGAAGATCGGCGGCGGCGAGAACCACCGCATGGGACTTTTCGACATGATCCTGCTGAAGGACAACCACATCGACTTTGCGGGCGGCATCCGCAAAGCCATCCACGGCGCCCGCGAGTACCTCCGGGCCAAGGACAAGGATATTCCCATCGAGTGCGAAGTGCGCTCACTGGAGGACATCGACGAGGTGTTCGCCGCGGGCGGCGTCGACCGCATCATGTTCGACAATTTCACGCCCGCAATGACCCGCGAGGCCGTGCAGAAAGTCGCAGGCCGCTGCGAGACCGAATCGAGCGGCGGCATCACGCTCTCGACGATGCGCGACTACGCCGAATGCGGCGTCGACTTCATCTCGGTCGGTGCCCTGACGCACCAGATCAAGTCGCTCGACATGTCGCTCAAGGCCTGCGAATAATCAGGACGCGCTGTCGTCACAGAATCGTCCGGACAACGGTTAATCCATGAAACGCCTGCTCCATACCCCGCTGGCCCTGTTGCTGCGGCGCATCGCACTGCTCTACGCGGTACTGATGCTCTGCCGCGTGGTTTTCTATCTCTACAACGCGCAGTTGCTGGGGACGATCGGCCGGGGTGAGTTGTGGCAGCTGCTCGCCGGGGCGCTCAAGTTCGACACGGCATCGGTCGTCTATGCCAACGGGATATTCGTCCTGCTGGCATTGCTGCCCCTGCATGTGCGCGAACGCGGCTGGTATCGCAAACTGATGTACTGGTACTACGTGGCGGTGAATGCCGTGCTGGTCGTGGCTGTCAACATGTCCGACTGCGTCTATTTCCGGTACACGCAGAAACGGTTCACCGCCGATGAAATCTTCTTTGCCGACAACAGCAATTCGGTGCAGCTCGTCGGTAAGTTCATGGCTGAAAACTGGTACCTGGTACTCGTCGCCGCAGCCCTCGTGGCGCTGCTGGCATGGGGTTACGGCCGCAAGGTGCGCGAGGAAAGCCTGCTGAGCCGCGGCTGGGCCTACTACGTCGGAAGTACGGTGATCTTCACCGCAGGCGCAGGGCTCTCGATCGCAGGTATGCGCGGCGGCATGACCCGCATGACACGGCCGATCACCCTTTCGAACGCCACCCTCTATACCGACGACAGCGGCAAGGCGAACCTCATCCTGAGCAACCCGTTCTGCATCCTGCGGACGATCGGCAGCGCGGGAAGCGTCAATTACAAAAAATATTTCACCCCCGAAGAGCTGCCGCAGCATTTCACGCCCGTACACCAGCCCGCGGACAGCGCGGCGGTGAACCTGACAGGGCGCAACGTCATGGTCTTCATCATGGAGAGCATGTCAGCCGAGCATTCGGCCTACCTGATGCCGGAGGTTTATGCCGGGCGGGAAACCAAGGGCTTCACGCCGTTCCTCGACTCGCTGATGCGCGGCGGCCTCTGTTTCAAACGCATGTATGCCAACGGCACGCGCTCGATACAGGCCATGCCCTCGGTGCTGGGCAGCATCCCTTCGTTCCGGACGCCGTTCGTACTGATGCCGCAATCGCTCGGTGAAAGCCGGCAGTTGCCGGCCATGCTCCGCGACCAGGGTTATTCGACGGCATTCTTCTGCGGCTCGGAATACGGCTCGATGGGATTCGGGGCTTACGCCCGCTCGGCAGGCGTCGAACGGCTCGTCAGCCGCGAGGACTACGAGGCGAAGTACGGCAAAGGCGATTTCGACGGGTACTGGGGCATTTGGGACGAACCGTTCCTGCAATTCACGGGCGAGGAGCTCTCCCAGATGCCGGAACCTTTCTTCGCCACGCTGTTCACCCTCTCGTCGCACCACCCCTTCGTCGTCCCGGCACAATACGAGGACAAACTCCCGGCGGGTTACACGAAACTGCACAAGGGCGTAGCCTATGTCGACAATGCCTTCCGGCTCTTCTTCGAGCGCTTCGGAAGCGAAGAATGGTTCCGCCGCACGATATTCGTATTCGTAGCCGACCATGTGTCCTCCGAAAAATTCACCGCCCAAACCCGCAGCTATCCGGGCAACTACCATATCATCGGCTTCATGTATACCCCCGACGGCGCCTTGCGGGGCGAGGTCAGCGAGGTCGTGCAGCAGCTCGACATCATGCCCACGCTCCTGGGGCTGCTGGGCAATACGGAGTCCTATTTCGCATTCGGCCGCGACGTGCTGAACGAACCGCAGCGACAGCAGTGGTCGGTGAGTTGGGACGGGGCGTTCCAGGCCGTGACGAACGACGGCACGATCCGCTTCGACGACGCGCAGGACAAACCGGAAGCGTCGGGCGCAGGGGACTCCCTCCTGCAGGATTTCCGCGCCCTTGTCCAGCAATACTATTCCCACGCAGAAAAAAAGAGTTACATCGTCCATGATTGAATTCAAACCCGTGCGCCTCGAGGATAAACAGACCATCGAGCGCTATACCATGCCTTCGGGCATCTACAACTGCGACCTCGCATTCGCCAACATGTATTGCTGGCAGGCGATGTACCACAGTGCCTGGGCCGTGATCGACGGCTTCCTGGTGATCCGCTTCCAGATCGGGGGCGGGGAGAAGATCGGGTACATGCAACCCGTCGGCGAAGGGGATTTCGCCCGGATCATCCCCGCCCTGCGCGAAGATGCCCATGCGCACGGACAGCGGCTGCGCATCATCGGGCTTACGGACGAGGGGCGCGAGATGGTTCGCAACATGCACGCCGGGCTGTTCGCGTTCGAATCCGACCGCGGGATGGAAGATTACGTTTACAACGCCGACGACCTGCGCAACCTCACGGGACGCAGGTACCAGCCCAAACGCAACCATATCAACCGTTTTATGGCGGAATACCCCGATTTCCGGTACGAGCAACTCACGCGCGAGCGGTTCGGGGAGTGCATGCAGCTCGAACGCGAATGGCGCCGGGCCCACGAAGGGCACACCTCGGAACTGTGCGCCGAACAGCGGGCCATGCAGCGGGCTTTCGAACATTTCGAAGAACTGGAAATGATCGGCGGCTGTATCTACGTAGGCGACAAACTGATCGCGTTCACATACGGTTCGGCGGTCAACGACCATACGTTCGACACGCATGTCGAGAAGGCGGACACCGACTACGACGGCGCCTTCACGATCATCAACAAACTCTTCGCACAGCACCTTCCCGCGCGTTTCACGATGATAAACCGCGAGGAAGACCTCGGGATCGACGGGTTGCGCCAGTCGAAGCTCTCCTACCACCCCGCCGTCATCCAGCACAAATATGCGGCCATCCACCTGCACCCGGACGAAATCGCCTGCAAGGAACTTTGGACGGCGGCATTCGGCGACGACGAACAATTCGTCGACTCGTTCCTGATGCGCTATTACAGCCGCCGCAGGATGCTGACGGCCGAATGCGAAGGGCGTACGGCGGCCATGCTCCACATGCTGCCGTTCGAGAGCGAGCTGGGACGGTCGACCTACATCTACGGCGTAGCGACAGCGCCCGAATTCCGCCGCAGGGGACTGGCCGGCAAGCTGATGCGCGAAGCGATGCGGCTCATCGGCGAGCAGGGCGACGAGGCGGCCTTCCTGATCCCGAGCGAGGAGTGGCTGCACGGGTTCTATGCAAAATACGGCTTCGAAGGCGCCGTCCCGGTGACATTCTCATCGCAAGACGGCTTCGATTTCGGGACGGGCGACGCCTCGAAAGACAGGGCCATGGTCTGGCGGCGAGCCCCCGGGGCTCCGCTGCCCGAGGCACTGTACTGCAACTACGCGAACAAGTAGCAGCCCCGCATATTCCGCCACAGCAGGAAGTGCGCTATCGTTCCCGCGATAAGAAAGCCGCAGACTTTACAGTCTGCGGCTTTCCATTTTGCATATCGTCACCCAAAGTCGTTAAGATATGGTTCCGCCGTCCACCTTGGTCGTAGTCCAGGGGACTTCTTTCACCGAAGAAATCACGGCCTCCTGACCGACAACCGTCAACGTAATTTCGTACTCCACGCCAGCCAGCAGCGACGGCATGGTATCGGCCTTAATGTTTGCTGTGAATTCTTTACCGTCGATCGTGCAGGTCACGGCAATGGTAGGCTGACCGGCCATAGGTACTACAAGCGCCTTTTCGCCGGCGGCCAGGGTAAGCGTCCCCGTCGCCGTTCCGACCGGATCCACCTTGCCGTCTACCATGTTAAGCGTGCCGGTCGCATAGATTCCACCGGTAATCTGTACCTGGGTGAGATTGGCAGCACCTGTGTATCCATTGCCGGCCGTTGCCAGAAATGAGAGTTTGGAATAGGCGTGCCCCATCTCAACGGCGACAGCTCCCGCATTGGCAGCATTGACAGACTGGTGCTGGTAGATCAAATCCTGTGCGGCCGCATCCTTTTGCGCCGTCAGCGTATATTCGGCACCACTGGCAGAAGTAGTCACGGCCAAAGCCGCAGGCGCCCATGCCACCAGCGTACCGCCCGTACGATCCACCAAAATAGGATCGCCCTCGACAGTCCATGCATCGGCACTATATTTCACCAGTTTCGTTGCAGCGGTAACGCCGGGAATAAAAACATTGAAATCGGCTGCGTACGGTTTCGCCTTGGCACGCGTAACAACATCGAGTGTCGTCACACCTACGAAATGTACAGGCGCGATTTCAGGCTGGGAGGGGTAACTTCGTCCTGTTTATCGCAAGAACAGAAAACGGCCGAAGCCATGGCTGCAGCGGCAGCGGCATAGTAAAAAAGTTTCATTTAGATAGTTTATTAAATTGTTATACATTTTTTGGACGGCCTGCAACCCGCTCAAACGAATTCAACCGACAGTCTCAATAATCCTCCTTACAGAACGAAATCATTTACATAACACATAATTGTTTACTTCGCAACACACAATTTCGCTCTTTAATGACATTCAAAGTTAAATAAAAACCATCACATTGTACTATATGAACCGTAGAAGCATACATAAAAAGCATTTTTGTATACCATATCGAGCTACTTAATATAGCTCGTGGGCGGATATGATCACAGTCTCCTAAAAATCGACGGGAAAGGCGCCTGAAACCGGCAAAATGCCGTACCTGCATTACGCGAAGCAGGCAGCAGAAAAACCCGCCGCCCACCGCAAAAGACGAAGACCCGGAAAAGGCAAGGCATAAAAAAACCCGAAGTTTTCACTTCGGGTTTTGCGGGGGAGAGCCCGGAGGCGAACAACGTCCGAGGCAGGCGATTCGGGGCTATTTCCGTGCGATACGCCGCAGGAAGCACTCGATCGTATTCTCCATCAGGCAGCAGATCGTCATCGGCCCCACGCCGCCGGGAACAGGGGTGATGACCGACGCCTTGAGCTCGATAGCAGCGAAATCGACGTCGCCGCACAGTTTGCCGGTTTCGGGATCGCGGTTGACCCCCACGTCGATCACCACGGCACCGTCACGCACCATATCCTCCGTTACGAACTTCGGGCGGCCGATCGCCACGACCAGGATGTCGGCGCGGCGCGTCACCTCGCCCAGGTTACGCGTACGGCTGTGCGCCATGGTCACGGTGGCATTGGCATCCAACAGCAATTTCGAAACGGGAAGCCCGACGATATTGCTGCGGCCGATCACCACGGCCTCCTTGCCGGCGATCTCCACGCCCGCAGCCCGCAGCATCTTGAGGATACCTTTCGGCGTACAGGGCAGCGTACAGGGCTGTTTCTGCCACAAAGCCGCCACATTGAGGGGATGGAAGCCGTCGACATCCTTCTCCTTGTCGATCGCGGCGATCACCTTGTCCGCGTCGATATGCTTGGGCAGGGGCAGCTGCACCAGGATTCCGTCGACGCCTTCGTCGGCATTCAGGTCGGCGATGATGCCGAGCAACTCGGCCTCGGAGACCGACTCCGGCTTACGGATCGTCGTATTGCGGATGCCGACCTCGGCCGAGGCCTTGGCCTTGCCCGTCACATAGGAGACGCTGCCCGGGTCTTCGCCCACGAGGATCACGACCAGATGCGGCACGCGTCCGTATTTCGGGCCGAAGGCAGCCACTTCGGCGGCCATTTCGGCCTTGAGTTTTGCTGAGAGTTCTTTTCCGCTGATAACCATACCTTAATATATAACTATTTTTCAAATGCCCAATGTCCGATGTCGGTGCGATGGAAGAGGTTGTCGCATTCGATGCGTGCGACATCCCGCAGCGCATTGGCGTGCGCCTCGGCGAGCGTGGCTCCTTTGCCCACGACGAACAGCACGCGGCCGCCCGAGGTGAGGATGCGGCTGCCGTCGGCCTTCGTCCCCATGTGGTAAAGGGCGCCTTCCACCCGGTCGAGCCCCCTGATCTCGCAGCCCTTTTCATAGTCTCCGGGATAGCCTTTCGATGCGAGCACGATGCCAAGCGTGGCGAAATCGTGCCATACGAGCTGCGTATCGCCGCCGTCGGCCACAGCACAGAAGATATCCACGATGTCACTTTTCAGGCGTGGCAGCACGACCTCGGTCTCGGGATCGCCGAAACGGGCGTTGAATTCGATGACCTTGATCCCCTGCGGGGTCTTCATCAGGCCGCCGTAAAGCACGCCTTCGAACGGGCAGCCCTCGGCGACCATCGCGTCGGCGGTCGGTTGCAACACCTTCTCGAGCGCATAGCGTTCATCCTCGGCCGTAATGAACGGCAGGGGCGAATATGCGCCCATACCGCCCGTATTGGGGCCCTTGTCGCCGTCGAATGCCCGCTTGTGATCCTGCGCCAGCACCATCGGCCATACCTTATGCCCGGAGACGAAGCACATGAACGAAAATTCAGGCCCCGTGAGGAAATCCTCGACGACGACCTTGCCCGCGCCGAATTTGTCGTCGAGCAACATGTCCTTCAGGGCGGCATCGGCCTCCTCCATCGTCTCGGCGATCACCACGCCCTTGCCCGCGGCCAGCCCGTCGTATTTCAGCACGGCAGGCAGCGGACGCGAAGCGACATAGTCCATCGCCGCGGCATAATCGGTGAAGGCCCGGTAACCGGCCGTCGGAATGGCGTATTTGGCCATCAGGTCTTTGGCGAACTCCTTGCTCGACTCGATACGCGCGGCAGCCTTCGTAGGGCCGAAAGCCCGCAGCCCGGCGGCCTTGAACGCATCGACCACACCCGCCGCCAACGCCACCTCGGGGCCGACGACCGTAAGACCGATGCCGTTCTGCGCCGCAAAATCGCGCAGCCGCTCCACCTCCGTCTCGCGGATAGCCACGCACTCGGCCTGCGCCGCAATACCCGCATTGCCGGGGGCGCAAAATATCTTCTCCACCCGGGGCGAGCGCGACAGCGCATCCACAATTGCATGTTCACGGCCACCGCCGCCAATAACCAAAACTTTCATACGAATACGAATTAACAGTTTTCACCGCCGTTATGCCGCCGGACGATGTATGCACGGCCTACCGCCGCTCACAAGTCCGGCACTCTCCCCAAGTCCCTCCCTCGGGAGAGGCTTGTCGCAGCGGCAAAAGTTTTTATTTATACCGTCCGATTTCCGATCGCCACGGAAGCGGATTTCACCTTGGCGAAGTCCGCTTCGGGCGGGGCACAGCATCCTGTTTCCCGCCCGGAGCGGGCACGGTGAGGCGAAAGGTGCCGCGATAATCGAAAATCAATGTTTGAAATGGCGCTCGCCCGTGAATACCATGGCGATGCCCTTCTCGTCGGCCTTCCGGATCGAGTCCTCGTCACGTACCGAACCGCCCGGCTGCACGATGGCCGTCACGCCGTATTCGGCAGCCAGCGTCACGCAGTCGTCGAAGGGGAAGAAGCCGTCCGAAGCCAGCACCAGCCCTTCGGTGACGCCGGCGGCATGCGCCTGCCGGAGGGCGATCTCGGCCGAGCCGATGCGGTTCATCTGCCCGGCGCCCACGCCCAGCGTACGGCCATCCCTGACGGCGACGATGGCGTTCGACTTAACGTGCTTGACGATATGCCAGCCGAAATTCAGGTCGTCCATCTGTGCCGCGGCAGGTTTTGCCTTCGTCACGCACATATCGGCCGTGACGGTTTTCGTCACCACGTCAAGCTCCTGCACCAGCAGGCCGCCATTGACGCTGACATATTGCTTGGGGTCGACGGCCCCCTGCTGCATATCGACCTCCAGCAGCCGCAGGTTTTTCTTCGTGCAGAGCACTTCGAGCGCCCCTTCGTCGAATTTCGGCGCCATGATGATCTCGAGGAAGATCGGTTTCATCAACTCGGCCGCCTCGCGCGTTACGGTGCGGTTCGTGGCGACGATACCCCCGAAGATCGACACCTTGTCGGCCTCATAAGCCTTCGTCCAGGCATCCACGACATCCTTGCCGACGGCAGCACCGCAGGGATTCATGTGTTTGAGCCCCACGCAGAACGGCTCATCGAACTCGCGGACGATACACAGCGCGGCATTGGCATCCTGGATATTGTTGTACGACAACTCCTTGCCGTTGAGCTGGCGGGCAAAAGCCAGCGAATAAGGCACCTCTTTCTCCTCACGGTAGAACTTGGCCGACTGGTGGGGGTTCTCCCCGTAGCGCAGCGACTGCACGAGGTCGAATTCGAGGAACAGCTTCTCGTTAAGCCCGGCCTGTGCACGCATATAGGCCGCGATCATCGCATCGTACTCAGCCGTATGGGTGTATGCTTTGGCCGAAAGTTTCAGGCGCGTAGCCTTTTCCGTATTGCCGCCGGCACGGATTTCACCGAGCACCTGCTCATAGTCCGCAGGGTCGCAGACCACCGTGACGTCGGCCCAGTTCTTGGCCGCAGAACGCAGCATCGAAGGGCCGCCGATGTCGATGTTCTCGATGGCGTCCTCCATCTTCACATCGGGTTTGGCAATGGTCTGGCGGAACGGGTAGAGGTTCACACAGACCATGTCGATAAATTCAATATCGTTGTCTTTCAGGGCTTTCAGGTGTTCGGGATCGTCGCGTCGCGCCAGCAGACCGCCGTGCACGTTGGGGTGCAGGGTCTTGACGCGGCCGTCGCAGATCTCGGGAAAGCCCGTCACGTCGCTGATGTTGATAACCTCGACCCCGCTGTCGGAGAGCAGTTTCATCGTGCCGCCCGTGGCGATCACCTCCCAGCCCAGGGCACGCAGGCCCTTGGCGAAATCAACGACACCCGTTTTGTCGCTGACACTGATTAATGCACGCATATCGTTATTATTCCTTTAATAATTTATTTATCGTTTCTATATAAAGCGGATATTCCACCGCATGAATCCGGGCTTCCAGCTCGGCGATGTCGTCTCCGTCGTATCCGAACGCCCGCTGGGAGATGATCTTCCCGCCGTCGAGCGTCGCATCGACATAGTGGATCGTCACACCGAAGACCTTGACGCCGTATTCCAGCGCCTGTTCGATGGCATGCGCCCCGCGGAATGCCGGCAGCAGCGAAGGATGGATGTTGACGATCCGCCCGCCGTAAGCCCCCAGCAGCACGTCGCCGACGATGCGCATGTACCCCGCCAGGCAGACCAACTCCACGCCGGCTTGGTCGAGCCGCCGCACGATCTCGCGCTCGTAGTCGGCCTTCGAGGCATACTCTTTCGGGGCGAATACGAATGCCTCGACCCCGTGCCCCGCAGCCCGCTGCACGACCCCGGCGCCGGGTTTGTCGCAGACCATCAGCACCACCCGGGCCGGGATCTCCCCCCGCTCGCAGGCCGTGGCGATGGCCTCGAAGTTCGTGCCGCTGCCGCTGGCAAAGACCGCAAGGCGTCGCACGGCCTTAGCGGATTACGACACCCTCGGTGTCCGTGACGCGTCCGATGACGGCCGCCTTCTCGCCCTGCTCCGCAAGGATGGCGATGGCTTTCCCCGCCTGCGATGCATCGAGGGCGATGACCATGCCGATGCCCATGTTGAAGATGTTGAACATCTCGCGGTGGGCCACCTTGCCGTATTTCTCGAGGAAGCGGAACACGGGCAGGATCTCCCAAGTGCCCTCCTCGATCTCGAGCCCCTGTCCTTCGTGCAGAATGCGGGGGATATTTTCGTCGAACCCTCCGCCCGTGATATGGCTGATGCCGTGTACGTCGCAGCTGCGGATCACTTCGAGCACCTGCTTCACGTAGATCTTCGTCGGGGTGAGCAGCACTTCGCCCAGCAGTTTGTTCGACAACTCGGGATAGACCTTGTGCAGATCCAGGCAGTTATCCGCAAGAATCTTACGCACGAGGCTGAAGCCGTTGGAGTGCACGCCGCTCGAGGCGATGCCCACCAGCACATCGCCGGCCCTGACCTTCGATCCGTCGATGAGCTTCGATTTCTCGACCACGCCGACCGTGAAACCGGCGATGTCGTACTCGCCCTCGGAGTACATGCCCGGCATTTCGGCCGTCTCGCCGCCGACCAGCGCACAACCCGCCTGGCGGCAGCCGTCGGCAACACCGCTCACGATGGCCTCGATCTTCTGGGGTTCGTTATGGCCTACGGCGACATAGTCGAGGAACACCAGCGGCTCGGCACCCTGCGCCAGCACGTCGTTGACGCACATGGCCACGGCGTCGACGCCGATCGTGTCGTGCTTGTCCATCTCGAACGCCAGCTTGAGCTTCGTGCCCACGCCGTCGGTACCGCTCACCAGCACCGGCTCCTTCACGTTCAGCGCCGAGAGGTCGAACATGCCTCCGAATGCACCGATATTGCCCATCACGCCCAGGCGCGAGGTCGATGCCACGTGTTTCTTGATGCGCCGCACCACTTCGTATCCGGCCTCGAGGTTCACGCCGGCCTTCTCATAACTCTGTGCCATTATAATCTTCCTTTAACAGTCCTTAACATTTTACGTCTTTGTTCACCTCATCGACCGACTGGTACAACGCCGTGGGATAGTGCCCCGTGAAGCAGGCCATGCACAAATCCTTGCGGTTTCCCGCCCTGAGCAGTGCCCCGGGCGACAGGAACGCCAGCGAATCGGCGCATATCTCCTCGCGGACACCGTCCGCATCCTTGCGCGCCGAGATCAGCTCGTCGCGGGTCGAGGTATCCACCCCGTAGAAGCAGGGGTGCGTCATCGGGGGACTGGCAATGCGCACGTGCACCTCGGTGGCCCCCGCCTCCTTGAGCATCGTGACGATGCGGCGCGAGGTCGTACCGCGCACGATCGAATCGTCGACCAGCACCACGCGCTTGCCCTTGACGATCGTCCGCACGGCCGAGAGCTTCATACGCACCCCTTTCTCGCGCAGCTCCTGCGAAGGCTGGATAAACGTACGGCCGATGTACTTGTTTTTGATAAGCCCCATTTCATACGGCAGGCCGCTCGCCTCGGCATAGCCCATCGCGGCGCTGAGGCTCGAGTCGGGAACCCCGACCACGATGTCCGCCTCGGCAGGCGCCTCGCCGAAGAGCAGGCGCCCCGATTCCTTGCGGTAGGCATGGACGTTGCACCCTTCTATGTCGCTGTCGGGACGCGCAAAGTAGATATACTCCATCGAGCACATCTCGCAACGCTTATACTGCGAGAAATCGCGGCTCCGGATGCCCTCGCTGTCGATCGTGACGATCTCGCCCGGCTCGACGTCGCGGACGAACTCCGCACCCAGCACGTCGAAGGCACAGGTTTCGCTCGACACGACATAACCGTCGCCCAGCCGGCCGATCGACAGCGGCCGCAGGCCGTATTTGTCACGGCAGGCATAGATGCGGTTGGCGGTCATGATCAGGAATGCAAAAGCCCCCTCGATCATGTTCAGTGCGTCGATGATCGAATAGATGCGCGGACGGTCGTGGTATTTGGTCTCCTTCTTGATCAGGTGCGCCAGGATCTCGCTGTCCGAGGTCGACTGGAAGAGGCTCCCCTTGTTCTCGAGATAAATTCGCAGCAACGCCGAATTGACGATATTACCGTTGTGCGCCAGCGCGAAATCGCCCGTGTTGTGGCGGAAAAGGAACGGTTGCACGTTCTCGATGCCACCACCGCCGGCGGTGGTATAGCGCACATGCCCGATGGCCATGTCGCCCTTGAGCGTCGAGAGCTTTTCCTCGTCGAACACCTCGGTGACCAGGCCGCCGCCCTTGATGCGGCGGAACGTTGCGTCCCGGTCGACGGTCACGATACCGGCACCCTCCTGTCCGCGGTGCTGCAAGGCATGCAGGCCATAATAGGTCAGCGACGCAGCGTCCTTGACTCCGAAGACGCCGAACACCCCGCACTCCTCATGCAACTCACGGTCGCTAATCTGCCCCATCACCATTACCCGACGATTTTCTGCAAACGTGCCAAAATCTCCTCGTAAGCCTCGCGCACCTTGCCCAGGTCACGACGGAAACGGTCTTTGTCGAGTTTCTCGTTGGTCGTCATGTCCCACAGGCGGCAGGTATCGGGCGACACTTCGTCGGCGAGCACGATCTCCCCGTCCGACGTGCGGCCGAACTCGATCTTGAAGTCCACGAGTTTGATGTTCATCTTGGCAAAAAGGTTGCGCAGGATCTCGTTGATACGCGAGGTCATGGCGTAGATCAGTTCGAGCTCCTCGTAGGTCACGGCACCCAATGCCACGGCGTGGTGGTCATTGATCAGCGGGTCGCCCAGCTCGTCCTTCTTGTAGCAGATGTCGTAGATGACGTTCGACGGCTGCGTACCCTCCTCGATGCCGAGGCGCTGGGCCATCGATCCGGCGATGACATTGCGCACGATCACCTCCAGCGGGATGATCGTCACCCGGCGGCACACCTGGTCGCGGTCGTTGATCGTCTCGATATAGTGGGTCTTAACACCCGCCTTCTGAAGCTCCTTGAAAATCAGGGTCGAGATGGCGTTGTTCAGCACGCCCTTGTTTTCGATCGTGGCTTTCTTGATGTTGTTGAAAGCCGTTGCCGCATCCTTGTAGTGGATGATGATCTTGTCGGGATCGTCGGTGCGGAAAACCTGTTTTGCCTTGCCTTCGTAGAGCATTTCGAGCTGTTTCATGGTGTTTGTGAGTTTAAGTTTTATGTTGTACTAATTTTTGCGGAAATAGTCGACGGCATTGCGGAACAGCGACTGCTCCTTCTCGCCTGCGATATTTTTGAAGAGGTTTTTCTCGTAACGCTCCGTATGCCCCATCTTGCCGAGGATCTGGCCGTCACGCGACACCAGGCCCTCGATGGCATACGACGAACCGTTGGGGTTGTACGGCGCCTCGGCCGTCGCACGCCCTTCGGGATCGACATACTGGAAGGCCACCTGCCCGTTGGCGAACAGCTCCCGGGCAAGTTCTTCGCTCACGACGAACTTGCCTTCGCCGTGGCTGACAGCGATCGAGTGGATGTCGCCCAGGCCAAAGCCCGCGAGCCACGGGGAGTTGAGCGTCGAGACGCGCGTCGAGACGATCTGCGAAATATGGCGGTTGATGTCGTTGCGGAACAGCGTCGGCGAATCCTTGGTCACCATGCCCAGGCGGCCGTAAGGCAGCAGGCCGGATTTGACCAGAGCCTGGAAACCGTTGCAGATGCCGAGGATCAGCCCGCCGCGGTCGAGCAACGCATGGATTTCATCGCGGATATCCTTATTGTTGAGTACGTTGACGATAAACTTGGCGCTGCCGTCGGGTTCGTCGCCCGACGAGAAGCCGCCGCTCAGTACGAAAATATGGGCGCGGCGGATATGTTCCTTCATTTCGCGGATCGAACGCAGGATGTCGTCGCCCCCGAGGTTGCACAACACGCTCATTTCGACCTCGGCCCCGGCCTTGCGGAATGCTTTGGCCGTGTCGTAGTCGCAGTTGGTGCCCGGGAACACGGGGATATAGACCAGCGGATGTTCGACGGCTTCGCCCCGATAGGCGAAAGTCCGGGGTGCGGGCTCCGAGGTCATCACCCCGGCATGGTTCTCCCCCTTGTCGGGGTAAACGGCCGCGAATTTCTCGGTATTGGCCTTGTAGAGGGCGTCGAGCGGCATTTTCACGCCGTTGACGGTCAACGCCCCTTCGGCTGCGGTCATACCCAGCAGCCCGGCCGCAGGATGGGTCAGTTCGACGGCGCTCTCGACAAGGATCGAACCATAGGCGTATCCGAAGAGTTCCGCCTCGTCCATCTCCACCTCGGCGCCGATGCGGTTGCCGAAAGCCATCTTGGCAAGACCTTCGGCGACACCTCCGAAGCCCACCGACCATGCGGCGAGGATATTGCCGCGTTCGATATTTTCGCTGACAAAGCCGAAGTTGTCCTTCAGCTGCGCCGTGTCGGGCATATGGTTCTCCCTGGGCGTATGGCGCACCAGGTAGATACGGTTGCCGGCCTTCTTGAAATCGGTCGAAATGACCGTCCCGGCATTCACCGTCGTGATGCCGAAGGCCATCAGCATGGGCGGGACGTTGATATGCTGGAACGTGCCCGACATCGAGTCCTTGCCGCCGATCGAGGGCAGGCCCAGTTCGACCTGCATCTTCAGCGCACCGAGCAGGGCACCCAGCGGCTTGCCCCACGAGCGGGGATCGCGGGTCATGCGTTCGAAATATTCCTGGTATGAGTAACGCATCCTGTCATAACGCGCGCCCGCAGCCACGACCTTGGCAGCAGCTTCGACGACGGCATACGCAGCACCGTGGTAAGGGCTCCACGAGGCCAGGTAGGGATTGTAGCCGAAGGCCATGATGCTGGCCGTGTCGGTGTAACCGTCGGTCGGGAGTTTCTGCACCGACACCTGCGTTTCGCTGCCCTGCGTGCGGCCGCCGAACGGCATCAGCACGGTGGAACGGCCGATCGTCGAATCGAACATTTCGATCAGGCCGCGCTGCGAGACGACATTGTTGTCGCGCAGGTTCTCCTCGAAGCGTTCGGCAAACGTCGCGCCCACGACCTCACGGGCAAAGGGATCGCGGTTCTCCACCTCACCGATCATGGCTTCGGCATAGTGCTTCGCCCCGGCGCTGTCGATGAATTCACGCGCGAGGTCTACGACTTTGCGCCCTTTGTTGAACATCCGCATACGGGCCGTATCCGTCACGTCGGCCACCTCGACCGCCTCGATATTCTCCTCGCGGCAGTATTCCATGAACCGGGCGACGTCTTTCGCCTCGACGACTACGGCCATGCGCTCCTGCGACTCGCTGATCGCCAGTTCCGTGGAATTCAGGCCGCTGTACTTGGTCTTCACGCGGTCGAGATAAATATCCAGCCCGTCGGCCAGCTCGCCGATGGCGACGCTGACGCCGCCGGCGCCGAAGTCGTTCGATTTCTTGATGAGCCGCGTCACCTCGGGGCGGCGGAACAGGCGTTCGAGTTTGCGCTCCTCGGGGGCATTGCCCTTCTGCACCTCGCTGCCGCAGGTTTCGAGCGACTTAGTATTGTGCTCTTTCGACGAACCCGTGGCGCCGCCGATACCGTCACGCCCCGTGCGGCCACCCAGCATGACAATCTTGTCGCCCGGGACGGGTTTTTCGCGGCGGACGTTTTCAGCCTTCACGGCACCGACCACGGCACCGACTTCGAGGCGCTTGGCCACATAGTCGTCGTGGTAAATCTCGCGCACATGGGTCGTTGCCAGCCCGATCTGATTGCCGTAACTGGAGTAGCCCGCGGCGGCCTTCTTCGAAATGACGCTCTGCGGGAGCTTGCCTTCGAGCGTATCGGACACCTTCTGGTAGATATTGCCGGCACCCGTTACACGCATGGCCTGGTAGACGTAGCTGCGCCCCGACAACGGGTCGCGGATAGCGCCGCCCAGACAGGTCGAAGCGCCGCCGAACGGCTCGATCTCGGTCGGGTGGTTATGGGTTTCGTTCTTGAATTGCAGGAGCCACTTCTCGGTCGCCCCGTCGACATCGACATCGACGTATACCGAGCAGGCGTTGTTCTCGTCGCTCACTTCCAGGTCGTCCAGCAGCCCTTTCTTGCGCAGGTAGCGGGCGCCGATGGTCGCCATGTCCATCAGGCAGATGCTCTTGTGCTCGCGCCCCAGTTCGCGGCGGATGCGCAGGTAGAGGGCCAGCGAATCCTCGATCTCGTCCTTTACGAACGATTCCTCGACCGTGATGCCCTCCAGCTCGGTGGTGAAGGTCGTATGGCGGCAATGGTCGCTCCAATAGGTGTCGAGGATGCGCAGCTCGGTCTCATAGGGATCGCGCCCCTCGGCACGGAAATATTTCACCACCTCGCGCAGGTCGTCGGCATTCATCGCCAGCCCGTACCGCTTGCAGCAGGGTTCCAGTTCGGCGTCGGTCATCTTGGTGAAGCCTTCCAGCACGGCGACGGGCTTCACCTCGGCCTGTTCCATGTCGGTCAGCACGTCCAGATTCTTCTCACGCGACTCGACCGCGTTGATATAGTAATGGCGGATGCGCGCCAGGTCTTCGTCGGAAACGGCATCGTCGAACAGCAACAGCTTCGACGAGCGGATGCGCACCTGGGCCGACGGGTCGATCAGCCGCACGCAGTCGACGGCCGACGCGGCACGTTGGTCGAACTGGCCGGGGAGGTACTCCACGGCGATGTATTTCCGTCCCGCCAGGTCGCACGAATCGGTCACGCTGTCGGTTACCACTTCGCCGAAGACGCTGTAACGGCTCTTTTCGAGCAGCTCTCGGCTGAACCCGAACAGGTCGTAGACGTTGAGCAACTGCAGACTGCGGATGTCCAGGTTCAGATTGGTGTTCAGCTCCCGGCGCAGGCTGTCGGCCTCGACCCGGAAACGGGGATGTTTCTCAACAAAAATCCGGTAGTTTTCCATGTTATTTCGTTTGCACTTATTTTACGAATCTGTCGGCCCACGCGGCACCGTATTCCCCGGCGTCCATCCCGACGAAGGTGATATGCCCCATCTTGCGCTTCGGACGGCTCTCGGTCTTGCCGTAAAGGTGGACATGGACACCCGGGCGGTTTTCGGCGGCGATTCTCTCGGCCGCTTCGAGATCCTGCCCCAGGATATTCTTCATCACGGTCGGCGCCACGAGCTGCGGCTCCTGCAACGGTTCGCCCAGCAGGAAGCGCACCAGCTCGCGGAACTGGTTGGTCGTGCACCCCTCGATGGTATAGTGCCCCGAATTGTGGGGCCGCGGCGCCATTTCGTTGAAATAGAACTCCCCGTCGCGGATGAAGAACTCGATGGCGAGGATCCCGCGGTAGCGGCAGGATTTCATGAACCGCTCGCCGGCCGCAGCCATGCGGCTGCGCAGGCCGTCGTCCATCCCCTCGGCGGGGACGAAGCACAGGTCGAGGATGCCGTCGCGGTGGACGTTCCGCCCGATGGGGAAATGGATGACGCGCTCCCCGTTCGAGACCATCACGATGCTGGCTTCGAAATCGAACGGCACGAACGCCTCCAGGATGCAGGGTACGGAGAGCATCGGCAGCGCACGCGGCACGTCGGCCTCGTCCTTCAACACCAATTGCCCGTGGCCGTCGTATCCCAGCGTACGGGTCTTGAGCACCGCCGGGAATCCGATCTCGGCCAAGGCGGCACGCAGCGACGCCTCGTCGTCCACGGCGGCGTACAGGGGCGTCCGCAGCCCGTTGGCGCGGGCATTGTCCTTCTCGCGCAGGCGATCCTGCGAATCGTAGAGCGGGCGGAAACCCTGCGGGATGTTGTATTTCTTTTCCAGCGGGATCAGCACGCTGCCCGGGACGTTTTCGAATTCGTAGGTCACCACATCGCTGCGGCGGCAAAGCTCTTCGAGCGCCGCGGCATCGTCATACGCCGCCACGATGTGCCCGTCGCTCAGCGCGAACGCGGGGGCGTCGGGCGCAGGGTCGAGGCACAGCGTGCGCGCCCCGAGCAGGTGCGCCTGCTCGACGATCATCAGCCCCAGCTGACCGCCGCCGATGATACCGATCGTTTTCGCCGTCTCTGCCATAGCCGCCTCCCCTGCCGGATTAAAGTTCTGCCGCCAGTACGTCGGCGGTCTGTTTCGCACGGAACGCTTCGAGCCGGGCAGCCAGCTCCGCATCCTGCAGTGCGAGGATCGACACGGCTATCAGCGCCGCGTTCTTCGCCCCGTTGATGGCCGTCGTCGCCACCGGAACGCCCGCAGGCATCTGCACGATCGAAAGCAGCGAATCCAGCCCGTTCAGGGCCCGCGACTTCACGGGGACGCCCACCACGGGGAGCGTGGTCATCGAGGCCACCATGCCCGGCAGGTGCGCGGCACCGCCCGCACCGGCGATAATCACCCCGATACCACGGCTTTTGGCCGTCTTGGCATATTCGCACAGCAGGTCAGGGGTACGGTGGGCGCTCACCACGCGCTTTTCGAAATCGACCCCGAATTGTCCGAGCATGGCGACGGCATCGGCCATCACCTCATAATCGCTCACCGAGCCCATAATAACACCGACCTTCATACCTTTGGTTTTAAGTTTGAAAAAAAGACAGACCGCCACGACACGTATGTCATGGCGGTCTGGTATCTATCTGCGTATTCCGCTCCCGGACACCTGCTGCCCTTGCATCTGCGTACTCCGATCCTGCTGTCGGCACGACGACGAATAGAACGCAGCGGCCTGGCCCTGCTGTTTCTTACGTTCGCGTTGGTCGATTCTGTCGGTAGATGTCATGGGGAGGTGTTCGGATTAACCTAACAATTGTCAAAACAACGCTACAAAAATAGCGCTTTTCAGCCGATTTACAAAATCCCCGGGCATATTCTATTGACAAATTATCGACATTTCGGGATTCCGGCAAAAACAAAAAATCCGCCGCAGCCGGAACCGGCCGCGGCGGATTGACATCGGTTCAACCCGTCCGTGTTATTCGCGGCTGAACGAGTAAGGGGCATCCCCGGGCTCCGTACCCCGCGTGTAATCGGGTTCGGGACGCATCGAGAAGCGGACGCCGGCACCCTTCACGAGGTCGGAATGGCGCAGGAAATTATGCGTATAGGATTTCCCGTCGAACTGCACGGCTCCGATATAACGGTTCTCGGGGCTGTTGTCCGGCGCTTCGAGCACGATCTTATTCCCGTTTTCGAGGTTCACGACGGCCTTGCGGAACAGCGGCGAACCGACGACGTATTCGTCCGAAGCCGGGCAGACGGGATAGAACCCCAGGGCGGAAAAGACATACCAGGCCGAAGTCTGGCCGTTGTCCTCGTCGCCGCAATAGCCGTCGGGGCGGGCCGAGTAGAGGCGATCCATCACCTCGCGCGCCCAGTACTGGGCTTTCCACGGGGCACCCGCATAATTATAGAGGTAGATCATGTGCTGCGCAGGCTGGTTGCCGTGGGCGTAGTTGCCCATGTCGGCCACCTGCATCTCGGTGATCTCGTGGATGCGGAATCCGTAGTAACTGTCGTCGTAGATCGGCGGCACGACGAATACCGAGTCGAGCATCTGGACGAACTGCTCCCGGCCGCCCATCAGGTTGACGAGCCCCTCGACGTCGTGGAATACCGACCACGTATAATGCCACGAGTTACCCTCGGTGAAGGCGTCGCCCCACTTGTAGGGGCTGAACGGCGCCTGGAACTTGCCGTCCCTGAGGCGGCCGCGCATCAGGCGGGTCTCGGGGTCGAAGACATTGCGGTAGTTCCGGGCACGCGCCGCCCACTTGTCCAGTTCGGCCTGGGGACGGTTCAGTTTCTTCGCCACCTGCAGAATACACCAGTCGTCGTAGGCGTATTCGAGCGTACGTGCCACGTTCTCGGGAATGTTCACGTCGTAAGGAATATATCCCAGCTCGTTGTAGTACTCGTGCCCCCAGCGTCCGGTCGACGCAACGGTCGGGTGCACGTGCTCCGTGGCGTACACCATCGCATCGTAGAGCACCCCGAGGTCTTTGTCGTTCGTGCCCTTCACCACGGCATCGGCCACGACCGAAGCGGAATTGTTGCCCACCATGCAGCCGCGGTGCCCGGGCGACGCCCATTCGGGCAGGAAACCGCTCTCACGGGCGGCGTTGGCGAGTCCCTGCTGGATTTCGGCGTTCACGGACGGGTAAACGAGGTTCAGCAGCGGGAAGAGGCTGCGGAAGGTGTCCCAGAACCCGGTGTCGGTATACATGTAGCCGGGGAGCACCTCGCCGTTGTAGGGGCTGTAATGCACGACCTCGCCCTTGTCGGTCACCTCGTAGAACTTACGCGGGAAGAGCACCGACCGGTAGAGGCACGAATAGAACGTACGGTACTGGTCGTCCGTACCGCCCTCGACCTCGATGCGTCCCAGCACATCGTCCCAGCGCGCCTGCGCCTTGGACTTCACCGTTTCGAAATCGTCGCTACCCAGTTCCCGGAGGTTCTGCAGCGCCTGTTCGGGAGAAATGAACGACGACGCCACGCTGGCGCATATCTGCTGGCCGCGGCGGGTCGCGAAATGCACCTTGGCCACGGCATGTTCGCCCGTGACGGACTTCTGCCCTTCGGGATAGAGCAGGTTGCTGCCGGGTTTGTATCCGTCCGGGGCATCGGTCAGTTCGATGGCGCTGAACGGCGTATCGAAGCGCACGACGAACCAGTTGCGGAAATTCTCCGGCACACCGCCGCTGTTGCGCGTGGTATAACCGACGATCGTACGGTCGTCGACCATCCCGACCTGCGAACCGCGGTCGAAGGCGTCGATCACTACACCCGACTCCTTCGAGTCGGGGAAGGTGAAGCGCATCATCGCGGCGCGGTCGGTCGGCGTGATCTCCACGCGGATGTCGTGGTCGGCGAGGTAAGTCTTATAGTAATAGGGTTTGGCCACTTCGGACTGGTGCGAAAACCAGCTGGCGCGCGACTCCTCGTCGAATTTATCCTCCCCGCGCACGGGCATGAGCGAGAACTGGCCGTAATCGTTGATCCACGGCGAAGGCTGGTGGGTCTGCTTGAACCCCCGCACCTGGTGCGCCCCGTAGGCATATGCCCAGCCATCGCCCATCTTGCCGGTCTGGGGCGTCCAGAAATTCATGCCCCACGGCAAGGCGATGGCCGGATAGGTATTGCCCGTCGAGAGCGAAAAATCCGACTGCGTACCGACCAGCGCCGAAACGTACTCCGAAGGACGGAGGCGCTGCTCCCCGGCCGAAGGACATGTGCACGAAGCGAGTGCGGCGGCGCAGAGGGCGGCAAATGCGATATATCCTTTTTTCATGGCCTTCCGATGTTTAGAGTTCATACCACACTGCGGGTTCGGCACCCATCTCGAATTCGAGCACACCGCCCGCGGCGATGTCGTCGAAGGCAATATAGGGTTTCGTATACGGCTTGCCGTTGAGCTTCACCGCCTGGATGTATTTGTTCGCGGCGGAATTGTTATGCGCCGTGACGGTCAGCACGCCGTCGCGGACACGCACTTCAGCCTTGTCGAAGAGCGGCGAGCCGAAGAAATAGCGGCCCCCGGCGGGTTCGACCTGGTAGAAACCCAGCGACGAGAGGACGTACCATGCCGACATCTGCCCCACGTCCTCGTTGCCCGAAAGCCCGTCGGGCCGGTCGTGGTAGAGCGTCGTCAGTATCTCGCGCACCTTGTCGGCGGTCTTCCACGGCTGACCGATCATCGTGTAGAGGTAGACGACGTGGTGGCTGGGTTCGTTGCCGTGGGCGTACTGACCGATCAGGCCCGAGATGTCGGGCGAGGCGGCTCCCTCGAGCACGGAGCTGACGACGAAGAGCGAGTCGAGTTTCCCGGTGAAGGCTTCCTTGCCGCCGAAACAGCCGATCAGCCCCTCGACGTCGTGCGGCACGAGCCAGGTGTACTGCCATGCGTTGCCCTCGCAGTAGTCGTCCTCGCGGTGGGTCGAGGCGAAGGGATTGAACGGCGTGCGGAACCGGCCTTTCGAATCGAGGCCGCGCATGAAGCGGGTCTGCGGATCGAAGAAATGGCGGTAGGATTTGCTTCGTTCGAGGAAATGGTCGTAATCCGCAGTCTTGCCCAGCTCTTTGGCGACCTGTGCCACGGCCCAGTCGGCGAGGGCGTACTCCATGTCGTAAGCCACCGCCTCGTTGAAGAGGTCGCAGGGGATATAGCCGTATTTCATGCGCAGATCCATACCCCGCTCGCCGAGCATCGCCGACTGCTTGAGCGCCTCGTAGGCCTGCTCCCTGTCGAAGCCGCCGTAGCCTTTGAGCACGGCATCGGCCAGAGCCGGGATACCGGGATTGCCGACCATGCAGTCGGTTTCGTTACCCATCAGGTGCCATACGGGCAGCTTGCCCTGCTGCCGGTAGATATGGAGCATCGTATTGGCGATGTCGGGCATCTTCTCGGGGTGGAGGATCGTCATCAGCGGCTGGGCGGCGCGGTAGGTGTCCCACAGCGAGAAGGTCGTATAGTTCACGAACGGTGCGGCGCGGTATGTTTTGCCGTCGGAACCGCGGTAGTCGCCGTTCACGTCGCAGAATTCGGACGGGGCGACCATCGTGTGGTAAAGCGCCGTATAGAAAATGCGGCGTGCGGCGTCGTCCGAAGTCTCGATGCGCACCTTCTGCAACTCGGCGTTCCACGCCCGGTCGGCGGCTGCGGCCGTCGCTTCGAAGTCCCAGCCGGGAAGCTCGGCCTGCATGTTCAGGCGTGCATTCTCGATGCTCACGGGCGAAATGGCGACCTTGACATAGATCGTCTCTCCGGCCGAAGTGTCGAAACCGACCCGGCCGTAAAGGCGCTCCGCCCTGAAGCTGTCGCCTTCGCGCAGGCCGCCGCCCTCGCCGCCCTCGTAAATGGCCAGCGACTTGAAGGGTTTGGAGAATTCGGCCGTGAAATAGACCCGCTGGTCTTTCGCCCAGCCCGTCGAGTAGCGGTAGCCGCTGATCGTATGGTCGTCGGCACGCTCGATGAAGGTTTCGGTCGGGGCATCCCAGCAACCGCCGTTCTCGAGGTCGAAGACCACGGCGGCATCGACCGATGCCGGGAAGGTATATTTGTGCAGGCCGACGCGCTTGGTGGCGGTCAGCTCCACGTCGATGCCGTAGCGGTCGAGCCGCGTGGCGTAATAGCCCGGGCGGGCCTTTTCATTGGCGTGGCTGAAATACGACCACATGCCCGACTGCGGGTCGTCCTCCGTGCCGCGGGCATAGGTCACCTGCCCCACGACGGGCATCACCGTGACATCGAACAGGTCGCCGATACCGGTGCCGTTCAGGTGGGTGTGGCTGAAACCGATGACCGTCGTGTCGGAAATGTGGTAGCCCGACGTCCAGTCCCACGACTGCGGGATGCTCGTGGGGCCGAGCTGTACGGCGCCGTACGGGACGTTGGCGCCCATGAATACATGGCCGTGGCCGCCCGTGCCGATACGCATGTCGACATACTGCGTCAGCGAATCCGTACGGGGTGCCTGCGAGCAGGCCGCCAAAAGCAGGCCTGCGCCGAGAGCTGAGAGAGATTTTAAATTCATAGGGACATATGTTGTTTTTATTTGCGTTCGGGTTGCAATCCGAAAACCAGCCGACCGCCGCCCACCAGTTCGCCATGCGAAATGCGGTATTTCTTCAGCGGTCTGCCGCCGAGGGTCATCGAGCCGATGTAGACGTCGCCGGCTCCGGAGCGTTCCGTTTCTATAACGAGCTCCCCGGCCGGATAGTATTTCGGGTCGAGCGTAACGGTCACCTTGTCGAAAACAGGCGATGTAAGCGTATAGTAAGGCTCCCCCGGGCAGTCCGGGTAGAGGCCCATCATCGAGAAGACCGCCCACGCCGACATGGTGCCCGTGTCGTCGTTGCCGGGGATGCCGTCGGGGGCTGTCGTAAAGTACCTGTCCAGCAAACGCCGCACCTCGCGCTGCGTACGCCACTCCTCGCCCCGGAAATAGCTGAACAGGTAAGGATAGGCGATGTCGGGTTCGTTCGCCGGGTCGTACAGCCCCTGGTCGAAGACCATCTGCAGCTTGTCGATGAATCGGCGCCTGCCGCCCATCAGCCGGGCCAGTCCGGCCACGTCGTGCGGGACGTAGAACGTATAGTTCCAGGCCGAACCTTCGTGGAAGCCGGGGACGGGTTCGAAATTCTCGCCCTGGCGCGGGTCGAAGGGCGTGAGGAACTTACCCTCCTTGGTAATCGGACGGAACGTGCCCGACTCGGTGCTGTAATAGTTCTTATAGCCGAGCGAGCGGGCGCGGAACAGCGCCGCGTCGTCTTTTTTGCCGAGCGAGTCGGCCAGCAGCGACAGCGCGTGGTCGGCGATATAGTATTCCAGGGCGTGCGACACGGAGTTGTCACCCGAAAGGTCGCGGGCGTAGAAGCCCAGCGGCACATAGCCTTTTTCGATGTAGGGGTCGATGTCGGGGCGCATCCTGTTCCGCGCGCCCGGCGTCGTGGCCGACTTGCGCATCGCCTCGTAGGCGGCGTCCATATCGAAATCGCGCAGCCCCTTCATCCAGGTATCGACGATCACGGGGATCGACGGGTCGCCCTCCATGGTGAAGGTTTCACGGCCGTAAAGTTCCCACTTGGGGAGCCAGCCCCACTCCCGGTACATGCCGACCATCGAGCGCACCATCTCCAGTTGGCGTTCGGGGTAGACCAGCGTCAGCAGCTGGTGCAGGTTGCGGTAAGTATCCCACAGCGAGAAGACCGTATAGCGGTTGCCCTCGGCCGTGCGGATCTCGGCGCTCTCCATCGCGGGGTATTCGCCGTTGACGTCGCTCAGCACGTTGGGGTGGATCAGCGCATGGTAAAGCCCCGTATAGAAGACCTTCTTCTGCGCTTCGGTACCGCCCTCGACGCGGATGCGCCCCAAGTCGTCGTTCCACGTGCGGCGTGCGGCCGCGCGAATGTCGTCGAACGAGCGCCCCTGCTGCTCGGCTTCGAGGTTCAGGCGGGCGTTCTCGGCCGACACGAACGAAACGCCCATGCGCACCTCGACCTGCTCGCCCGGCTGCATGTCGTAGGAGAACCACACGCCGACGTCGTCGCCGGCAATGTCCTTGCCGTATTGCGTATAGAGCTTGTAGTTGCCGGCATCCTTGTCCCATTCGGCTTCGACGCCCTGTTTCGGGGGTTGCTTCTTCCAGAAGCCGGTAGCCGCGGGGCGTTTCGAGACGCGCATCACGAAATAGACCGGGAACACCGCCTGCGGGTTGTAGCAGAACGTGCCCAGCAGTTTCATGCCCTCGACCTCGGTGTCGTTCACGCGGCGCACCCAGGCTCCCGACTCGTTGGTAAGCCCTTCGCCCAGGTTTAACAGAATATGTCCCGTACCCTCCGGAAAGGTATAGCGCTCGGCCGACGTGCGCGGCGTGGCCGTCACCTCGGTGCGGATGCCGTACTTGGTCAGCAGGTTCGAATAGTAGCCCGGCGAGGCCGTCTGGCTGGTATATGCGCTGCCGTAGTTGCGGTAATCGACGTCCAGCGCACCCGCCGTCGGCATTACCAGCAGCGAGCCCAGCTCGGGGCATCCTACGCCGCTCAGGGTGACGTGTGCAAAGCCCGTGAAGAACTTGTTGCGGTACTCATAGGGCGCCGACCACCACCGGGCGTCCTTATCGTAGAGGTTCTCGTCAGAGCCCATCACGTTGAACGGAACCACCGACATCATCCCGTTGGGGCATACGGCGCCGGGGTTGGTCGTCCCGAAATTGGTCGTCCCGATGAACGGGTCGACCCAATCGGCAGGCTCCTGCGCACGCAGCGGCGCGCAGAGGATGACTGCGGCGAGCGCCGCAACGGGAAGCGTTCGTCGCAGCGGCATCAGCGTATATTGTTTTTGCGGGTGAAGTCGATGATCTCCGGGATATAACCGAAAGCAAGCCCCGTAACCGTGTCCGCACACCCGTAGTAGACCGCAACGCGCCCCGTCGCGGGGTCGTGCAGCGCAGCGCAGGGGAACGTCACGTTCGGAACGTCGCCCGTGCACTCGTACGTCTCACGCGGGGAGATCAGGTACGGGCCGCTGCGGGCAATGACTTTCCACGGCTCGTCCAGGTCGAGCAATGCCGAGCCGAACGCATAGACGTAGCCGTTGCACGAACGGAGCACCCCGTGGTAGAACAACAGCCACCCTTCGCTGGTCTCGATGGGCACGGGCCCCGCGCCGATCTTCATGCACTGCCAGGCCGAAACCTCGAACGCCGCGGGCGACATCACGTGGCGGTGGCGTCCCCAGAACTCCATGTCGGGCGACTCGGAATAGAAAATGTCGCCGAACGCCGTATGCCCGTTGTCGCTCGGACGCGAAAGCATCGCGAATTTCCCGCCGATCTTGCGGGGAAACAGCACACCGTTGCGGTTGAACGGGATGAAGGCGTTTTCCAGCTGGTGGAACGTCTCGAAATCCTCCGTCCACGCCACGCCGATCGTCGGGCCGTGGTAACCGTTGCACCACGTCACGTAGTATTTGTCCCCGATCTTGGCCACACGCGGGTCGTAACCGTAGACCCATTGGCCGATTTCGGCGTCGCCGCCCACCAGTTTGAAGTCCTCCTCGCGGATGTCCCAGTCGATGCCGTCCACCGAGAAGCCCGCGTGGATGCGCATGCGACGGTTGGTGTCGTCGCAGCGGAACACGCCCGCATAATTATACTTGCCCTTCTTGAACGGAACGACCGCCGAATTGAAAATGCTGTTCGAGGTCGAAAGCGCGTCGCGCCCGATGATCGGGTTGGCCGAATAACGCCACATAACCTCCTTGGAGCCGGCGGGACGCTCTTCCCACGGCATATCCGGCAGCGCCGGGCCTACGATTTTCAGATTGTTCATGTTATTTGGTTGTTGGTTTATCGTCATAGGTGAATGGTACGAACCAGGTCATCACAAAGGCCGGGATCGTCGCCAGCATGACCACAATGAAGAAGACGCCGTAGCCCTTCCAGTCGCTCAGGTAACCCGAAACGGCCCCGGTGAGCATCACCGAAAGGTTCATGATGCCCGACGCGAAGGCGTAGTGCGCCATCTGGTGCCGCCCCGGGGCGACCTGCTGCATCATGAAGAGCGTAAGACCCACGAACCCGAACCCGTAGCCGAAGTACTCCACGACGATGCCACCCCCGATCAGCCACATCGACTGCGGCTGAAACCATGCCAGCAGCGCATAGACCGCGAACGGAAGGTTGAAAATGCAGCACAGCGTGAAGAGCGAGCGCCTCAGCCCGCGGTGGGCGATATAGTAGCCCGCGAGCAGCGATCCCAGAAGGAATGCCCCGGCACCGAACGTGCCGTAGTACAACCCGATCTGCTGGTTGGTAAGCCCCAGCCCTCCGACCGCGGTATCCGCCTTGAGGAACAACGGCACGATCTTCATCACGAAGCCCTCGCCCAGGCGGTAGAAGACGATGAAGGCGATGTAATACCAGATATGCTTTTTCGTGAAGAACGCCGCGATCACCTCCTTCAGGCTGCGCAGCCCTTCCCGCAGCGAATGTCCGTCAGCCGCACTTCCGCCCGACGGCAACTCGCGGCTGTGGTAAATACCCAGCAGGACGAGCAGTCCGCAAAGGATCGCCAGCACCACCGTCCACGACTGCACACAGGCGTCGAAGGTCGCCGCCCCGGAATCGCTGAAACGCTTGCCGAGCCAGCCCGCGAACCAGACCAGGCCGCCCGTGGCGACCAGTTTCGCAAGGTTGTAGAACGCTCCCTGCCAGCCGATATATCGCGCCTGATCCCCGGTCGAGAGCTCCGACATGTAAACGCCGTCGGCCGCGATGTCGTGCGTGGCGCCGCTGAAGGCCACCACCGCGAAGACCCCCACCGTGACGGCGAAGAAATGGGGCATATGCAGCGCCAGCGCAGCAAGGCCGAACAACACGCCGCTCAGGAGCTGCGTCGTGACGACGAAGAATTTCTTGGTGCGGAAAATTTCCAGAAAGGGGCTCCACAGGAATTTGATCGTCCACGGCCACATGATCAGCGACGTCCAGAACGCGATCCGGGTATCGGATATCCCCAGATCCTTGAACATGACGGCCGAAACCATATTCAGGACTACGAACGGCAGTCCCATGGCAAAATAGACCGTAGGCACCCATGCCAGCGGCGAAGTTTTTTTCAGATTTTCAGACATCGGGTCTTCTCCGGTTTTAGGTTAGGGATGCACAAAGATAATAAAATCTTTCCGCACACGGTCGGTATTCCGGGCGGTAATCATCTTTGCATCCGTAAAGTAATACAATTTCGGGCGCCGGATTACTAAACGGGCCGGCGATTTAATTCCCCGGGAAAGAAGACCGTGCAGCCGGCGGGTCTTGCGGCTCGCGACTGCACGGTCGTTTTCACGTGCGCATCGATTTATTTGTAGACGATCTCCGCGCCGGCGGTGTAGGTCAGATTCGGAATCACCTGTCCCTGCTTCAGGTAGATGGTTTTGAGCACACCTGCGTTACGTTGCGCATTGAGCGTCTCGAGCGCCGGGCAGCCCGACACGTCGATCGTGGCAAGCACGTCGGTCGGATCCCACCAACCGCCGCCTCCGGAGAAGGGCACTTTCAGTGTCTTCAGGTGTGTGCCCGACACGGTCAGCGACGAGGGAACGATGTAATCCCAAGAATTACCTGAGTGGTACAAGGCCGAGAAATTCAGCTCCTCGACGGCATTGTCGCCGAGCGCGATCTCGGACAGGCCGTTATAGTCGATATTCAGCGAGCTGACCTTCGTGAGTTTGCTGATATCGAACTTGCTCAGTTTGTTGTTGTACACGTCGATCTTTTCGAGGTTGGCGAATATCTCGATGCCCTCGAGCGAGAGGATCGGATCGTCCCAATAACCCGGCCGATAGGTGAACTCGGTCGCGTTCAGCCCGTCCTCGGTCACCACGCATAGGCCGCCGCTGAGTTCCAGCAGCCAGTTCAGGCTTACAAGTTTACTCCGGAATACATTGTCGGGAATGCTAACCACGACCGCGTCGGGATCCTTCTGGACGATGGAAACCACTTTCGTGATACCCGCCCCGCTGATCGTGATCTTACCGCTGCGCGATACGGTCGCGGGGTCAAGGTGGAATCGGAGCGTCTTGGTCACCAGGCCGCGCGTCTCGGGAACCTGTGTGATCCAATCGCCGGCAATAGCCACCTGATAGGTCACATTCGATTCGACGTCGATGGAAATCGTGCGTTCCGCAAGGTCGAACATCAGGCTGCCGTCTCCGGTATTGATGGCGTCGATCTGGCGCTGGGTCAGCGGAATATCGACCGACTGCCCCATGCCCGAAACCGTGACCACGGTCGAACGGTCATCGTAATCCGGGTTCTTGGCGACGGTAAAATTCAAGACCGTGTTGCCGAAAGCGTCGTTGCGCCCGACATACGTGACCCAATCCCCGCCGCCGTCGGAAAACGCGACGGCCAATTCCGGAATGTTCGTATGCAGTTTGACCTGGATATCGGTGCTCAATGCTTCGACAGTCATATTCTCCTCGGAAAGAAGGGTCAGCGAATAGCCCGCTTCCGAAACGATTTTCAGGGGAGCGACAGCCGATCCCGTAAAGAACTTGAAGGTCGCTTCACGGCTCTCTTCGCTTGTATTCGGATCGATCGTGAAGGTTACCACATCGCCGCTCTTCCCGGCTTCGGCCGAAGGATGCACCCAGTCGCAGACACCTGCGAGCCGCCAGTCTCCCGAACTGGTTACGGTCACCTGCGTCGTCGCCCCGTCAGGCCCGGCGGGGATGGCATCGGGGGTAATGGATATCGTGGCCCGGGAAAGGTCGTCCGCCGTATCGTCGTCGGAACAGGCGCTGAGCGCACAGGCCACCGCTACAAACGCTATAAATATCTTTTTCATAAAATCTACGTTGTTTTAGGTTCTCAATCGAACTGCATCCCCGCAGCGGTCGTGCTGCGGGGAGTACAGCACACAATCGGATTAAGGCAGTTTATAACGCGTCGCGTCGTTCTTTTTGTAATAATACTCGGGCATCAGCAGCTCCTCGTCATAGAGGCCCCGGGCAACGGACTGGCACCGGCCCACCTGGAACCGATAGTCGTCGAAATCGTTTACCAGCGAAGTGGTATGCCCCAGTGCGAAGAACATATAGTAACCATAACCGGCCTCTTTCTTCGAACGAGCCGTAGATTCGCTCGAATCGCCCGACCCCCGGTTCAGCTCGATCGACATACCGGAACACTGCTTGCGGGTCATGCCCTGCATCGGTGCTGCCGTTCCGCCGTAATCGGCAACGGCATAGTCGACGAACATACCCGGTTCGATCCCGTCGACAGAGGGGATACCGCTGCCGATGGCTCCCAGGTAGTAGACCATGACGGTTTTATCGGGCATGGCCTTCTTGGTTTCATAGAGCAGCCGGGAAGCGGCAGCCGATGACCACGGCGCAAACCAGGGATTGCTCAGGTCGGGAGAATTCGAATACTCGTCGTCGAAACCGACGCCGTCGAGATTATAGGCGTCGCAATAAGCCGCCAGCTCCTTGGCGAACTCACGGCAGCCCATATCGGACAACTGCGCCACGCCGGCGGCATCGTGGTTGCCCAGAATACCGAGGATCACCTTCATGCCCCGCTTGCGCAGCGGCTGCAGGAACTGTTCGTTGTTGTCCAGCAGGAACTGCACGTTGGGATTATTGAGCACATAGACCCGTCCCGTCTCCGCATTGTAATTGATATTGGCCGAGAAGAGGATGATATCGTCGAAGAAGAGCTTGCCGCTGTCCTTGAGCACGAATTCCAGCGCATTGAGCGGATTGGTGTCGTTGACCTCGAAATAGCACACGTTCCTCACGGCGTCGGGGCCCTTGTAAGCGTCGCCCTGGGCACGCAGGTCTTTCACCAGATAGACCGCATGCTGCGCCTTTTCCGAGAGTGTGATGCCCTCGGTCGAGGAGGTCGCCCTGAGCGGGAGCAGATAGGTCACCCCTTCCTGCAATTCGCTGGCTGCTGCCAGGGTGATGCCCACCCCGACCGAACGGATCTCGTCCGGGGCCAGCAGCAGCTTGCCCTCGCGTTCGATGGTGACATCGGCCGCGGGGAAGAGCTGGAACTCCGTCCCGTGCTCGGCATTATAAGTTTCCAGATAAGCGGGATCTACCTCGATCTTCACGTCGACACCCTTCTGGGGCGCTTTCGTAAGGCGGAAGAAGACCTCGGTCTGGTATTTGTCCGAGCGCAGTTCGATCACCGACTCGTTCTTGTTCGACGTCACGTCGAGCAACATGCCGTCGACGCGCTTCACGGCGTCGTATGCCCCTTCGTCGACAGGCTTGCCGCCCTCGATGTCGTCGGTGCAGGCCGTGAAGGCCAGCCCACCCAACATCAGCGCAAGCGGAAGGATGCTGTATTTCAGATATTTCTTGGTGTTCATAATCGTTTCAGGTTAAAGGTTAGCAGATTATTTACCCAGCTCGGGAAGCGATACATTCACCCACTTCAACTCCTTCTCGACGGTAAGGTCGTTCCCGTAGGAGGTCTGGTCTTTGATGGTCTTGCCGGCTCCCTCGTCGAATTTCCAGTAGGCCACCAGTCCGTCGGAAGCCGCGGCCACCTGGTAGAAATGGTCGGGGGCATTGATCTCCTCGGGGGTCAGCGCCTTGTTCCAGATACGCACTTCCGAGATCTGGCCGTCGAAATAACGGTCGCTGGCATACGAATAACCGATCCAGAAGCAACGGGGCTTGCCGTCCGACTCGTCGGAATGCTTCACGCCGAAATTCACGGACGAGGTACCGACGTTGCCGCTGCACTTCTCCGCACCGTCGAGGTATACCTTCACGCTTCCCGACTCGAATGTCACGGCCACATGGTACCAGCGGCCGGCATCGAGCTTGAGATCCGAATTGGTCAGGTTCCTCGACGAAGCGATCTGAATCTGGTTGGGATCCACGCCCGAATCGCCGATACGCACCAGGAACTTGCCCTCGATACCCATGATCGTGGAGATCTGGTTCTTGAACGCATTGCCGTTGATCAGCGCCTCGAGCGTGAAGGTACGCATGTTGGTTACGGGCGAGGCATCCTTCCAGTCGGGCCAAGCACGGTTCTCGGTAATACCGGCCACGACGTTGATCAGCGCGGCACCCTTGAAGATATAGTAAACACTGCGGGCACTGGGCAGCACGTCGATACCCGACACCGAACGGATCGTCACGGGCAGCACATAGCGCTCGTTCTTGTCCAGCAGGTTCACGTCGACGAACCTGATCGTCACGGGAACGCTCGCCACGCTTCCGGCCTGTATCCTGGTCTTCGTCTCATCGAACTGGTAGAACTCCTCGGAGAGCAGCTTCACGTCCTCGTCGTAGTAAGCCTGGCGGTAGTGGTCGAACAACTCGGGCGCGGCGGCGAACTCGATCGAAATGTCCTGCCCGACGGGCTTGGCGATACCGGCCGTGATTTCACGCTCATAGGAGGGATTCGCAGCCTTGATAAGCATCTCGTCGGTGAAATTCGTCGCCGAGATGAAAAGTTTATTGTCGTAATGCTGCCTGGAAAGATCCTCGTTTTTGCAGCCTGCCAGGGCAACGGCGGCAAGAGCCGCGACAGCAATATTTAACTTGTTGAGTTTCATAGGTCGCATTAGTTTTTAGGTGCGGGATTCAGGATGTCGACCGCCTCCCGGATGTTTTTATAAACCAAAGTCAGGTTGAAATAGTCGTTCTGCGCGTTGGCGATGGAGATACCCAGTTTCTCATAGCCCGACGCCGGGCTTACGACCCACTGGGCAGCACCCTTGGTGGCACGCACACGTGTCTTGCCGTCGGCCTCGTAGCCGGAGAAATAACCGCTCTCATCGCTCAGGTCGGTGAGCGACGGGGTCGTCACGCCGATGACGAACCGGTCGGTCGGGACATCTTCCACGGCGGCCATCAGCACGGCGAACGACATCTTGTCGGCCGAAGTTGCGGTCAATGCGGGGATGACGATATAATCGCATTCGCCCAGGACGGACTTGTCGATGAGGTTCTGCGGGTTACCCTGGAAGACCAGCACTTTGCCGGAGTTGGCCTCGTTCCAGGTCTTCACGTTCGAGAAGAACGCCTCCTGGCGTGCGGCATACTGCGCTTTTTCCTCTTCCTGCATAGCCTGCGGGGCACGGCCGGTATAGTTCACCTGGACACCGTCGTAACCATATTTGGCACACAGGTTCAGCTGACTGACGGTCTGCTGCCTGCAGAACTCCAGGAAACGGAGCTCCAGCTCCTCCTCGGGGGTCGGTTCGCCCTCGCCGCCGCCTTCGCCGCCTTCGTCCTGGGTCGCCTCGGGGGTGCTGGGATTCGCGGGGTCTTCGGGTTTGTTGGCCTCCTCATCCGCGAGGACTTTCTCCCAGAGTTTCTCGATCGCATTATAGTCGATGTTGTAGATCACCCGGGTGCCCTTCTCGCGTACCTTGGCGAATTCACCGGCCAGGGTCGGATGCAGGTTGTCGGGATTCATCAGGCAGATGATGTCCACGCTGTCGGGCATCGTCGTCAGGTGCTCGTTGCGCTGGGCCGGAGCCGAGGTGGTATTGTCCATCGAGACGAGGACGACCTTGTGCTCGCCCGCCTTGTAATCCCGGAGCGCCTTCAGGTACTGCTTGTAGAGCTCGGGATTCTGCTCCTCAAGCGTAGGATAGTTGATGTCGAGGCTTTCGGTCTCCGTCCAGTCGCTGCACGCCGCAAAAGAGAGGACTGCAACGGCTACGGCCGGGAACAGAAATTTCTTGATATTTCGTTTCATAATCGTTTAGCGTTCGGGTTGGTTATTATTTGATCGCGGGGTTGCAATCCCACCACATACGGGTCGCCATGTTGTCGGCACCCTTCAGAAGCGACGAAACCGCATTGTTGACGTTCACGTTGTTGGTCGTGTATTCGTCTGCCGGATAAGGCATACGGCGCGCCCCGAGTTCGGAATCGACGACCCCGAGGCTCTTGTTTCCATCCTCGGTGGCAGGCATCAGACGGGGATAACCCGTGCGGCGGTAGTCGGCCCATGCCTCGTTGCCCAGCTGCCAGTTGGCGATCCACTTCTGCGTGATGATGCGCTCCTGCATCTGGGCCGGAGTAGCCCCTTCATCCCATGCGATCGTAATATCGGACAACTCCTGCGCATAAGAATTCGAGTTCGCAGGATCGGCATAGAGCTGCGGTTTGCCCGTGGTATTGGCCAGGTAAGTGTCGGCACCCGACACACCCCACTCCTCGAACGAGAGGCGGATGCCTTCGTCATAGAAGTCCTTGGCCTCGCCGGAGCCCATGTTGAACCCGAAGACACCCTTCGCCTCGGCCTTCAGGAAAGCCACCTCGGCAGCATTCATCCACGTGACGGGCGAGGAGATCGAGATATTGACGCCGGAGTACTTGCGGCCAACGGATGCCAGAGGCGGAATCACGATTCCGCGGCGGATGCCGACATAGGTTTGACCGGGCCACTCCGACTGCGTGAAATATTTCTCGCGGCGGGGGTCTGAATAACCGTTCATGTAGCAGATGATGTCGGCTGCGGCATGCGTATCGCCGCCCGTCATGCAGTCTGCGGGCTTGTTGTAGTTGACTGCCACGTAAATGGGGTTGCCGTCGGCACCGAACGACGTCAGCCTGGCGTTGTCGGCATTCGACGTGATGACGCCCACCTCGCTGTTCACAGCCGATTCGGCCATCTCGCGGGCTTTGGCCTCGTTCGCATAGACGATACGCATGGCCAGACGCAGCTTGAGCGAATTGGCGAGCTTGCACCACTTCTCGGCGCTGCCGCCGTAGATATAGTCGGCTTTTGCGGAAATAGCATCCGTGCGGTGCTCGGTAAGCACCTTGATCGCGGCATCCAGCTCTTCGAAAAACTTGTCGTAAACCTTCTCCTGCGAATCGTACGGCACCTGAATCTGGCCGTTCTCGCCGATCATCGAATAGGGGATCGGGCCGTAGGTGTCGGTCACGCGGTGCATGGCCGCTACCTTGATGATGTCGGCGATCGCCAGTACGATGGGGTCGTCGGTCACCTTCTTCAGCTCGCGCAGGTTCGAGTAAAGCACCGGGATCGTCCTGTCGCTATACATGAAAACGTTCGTCCAGTCGTCCGTCGGATTGTAATTCATGATCGTACGGGTAAAGCCACCCGTCGTGGAATAATACCCACCCATGGGGCCGCCCAGCAGCACATCGGTAAACTGCGCCGTATTGACGTCGGTCGATACGACGGTGCTCGCGAGCGAGGTCAGCGCCGAGCCGATGATATAGCCGTCGGTCTGCATGTCGTCCTCGGAGGGCTCGTAAGGATTGGTATTTATATCGAGGTAGTTGGCGGTGCAGGCCGTACCGACAAGTACCAACGCAGCCAAAGCCGGTTTTAATATATTGAATTTCATAGTCATCGTGCAGATTAGAATTTAAGTCTGAGGTTGAACCCGATATTACGCGTCGAAGGCGACATGAAATAGTCGATGCCCTGGTAGTAGCTGTTCACCGTCGCAACGGTCTCGGGATCGTAGGGAGCCTTGTTGTAGATCATCCACAGGTTGCGCCCCACGAGCGACAAGGTAATTTCGCAGATGTCGCCCAGCTTTTTCTTCGGGATCGTATAGCCGATCGAAGCCTCCTGCAGGCGCACGTTGGTGGCAGAATAGGTATAGTACTGCGGAACGGAGTTACCGCTGCCGATGGCCGTGTACCATTTGTTGGCATCTACCAGGTCGCCGCCGTTGATCATCACGCCGCCGGCATCGCGCGCTGCGGCCGAAACCTCGGAAACACCGTAGTAGTCGAGCATGGCCTGCGTACGTGAGAATACCACGCCGCCCAGGCGGGCCGAAACCATGAAGCCGAAGTTGAAGTTACGCCAGCGGAAGTCGTTGCGCCATGCCATGTTGGCATCGGGAAGCACGCTACCCAGCTTGATGTAGCTGTTGACGTCGGTGATCGACTCGGAAGCGATCTCGCCCTTCTCGTTGATATAGACGGCGCCGTTGCTGTCGCGTTTGAGGTCGATGCGCGAATAGAAGTCGCCCAGCGTACCGCCCTCACGAAGGATGAAGCGGGCATCGGCAAGACCTCCCATATCGAGCTGATCGACCGAGAAGTGCTCGCCGGTCTCGGGGTTGACCACATCGTCGGCAAGCGAAAGAATCTTGTTCTTGTTCGCCGACAGCGTGTAGTTCGAATCCCACGAGAATTTGCCCCACGTATTGCTGTAACCCAGTGCGACCTCGAAACCGCGGTTGCGGACGTTACCCGACTGAATGGTCAGTTTGGAGGAACCCGAACCGGTCGAGATATTCGGCTCGAAGGTCTGATCCTGCGTCTTGGTGTTATAGTAAGTGAAGTCGAGGTTGAAGTGGCGCAGGAAGCGCATCGTCAGACCGACCTCGAACGACTTGGTGCGCTCGGGCTTGAGGTTGTAAATCGGGAACCGGGTCTGGGTGCTCCAGTTCAGGCCGCTCTCGTTCCAGCTGTAACGCGGGTTGGCGAGGTAACGCTCGAAAGCCACACCCACCGATGCGTACGACGCACGGAGTTTGACGTAGGAGAGGTTCTTCGGCATCTCGGGGATGAGCTGCGACAGCACGACCGAAGCACCGACCGAGGGATAGAAAAACGAACTCTTCACCGAATGCTCGCCGGCCAGCTGCGAAGGCCAGTCGTTACGGCCGGTCAGCGTGAGGAAGTAGGTGTTCTTGAAGCCGATCTCGACCGAGGCGAAAATCGACTGGGTCTGCTCGCGCCACCCTTCCTGCAGCCGTTTGGTCTTGGAGGTGTTGCTCAGGTTCTGCACGTTGAACACGTTGGCCAGCAGGGGTTTTTCGTCGGTGATCTCACCGTCGGGGATCGGGCCGCGCACCTTCATGGCGTCGTAGCGCATGTCCGAGATCGAAGCACCGGCATTGGCCTGCAACGACCAGTCCTCGCCGAAGGTCTTGTTGATATTGACCAGCACGTCGCCGTAGACCTGTTTGTCCTTGGTCTTGGTGATGCCGTAAAGGCCGTTTTTCGAACCTTCGGTCAACTGCGTGAAGGTCGAAGCATAGAATTTTTCCGTATAGTCGTTGCTGCTGTTGTCGACGCGGATACGGCCGGAGACATTGAGCCAGTCGAGCACATCGTACGAGAGTGCGGCGTTCAGCATGTAACGGTCTTTGTTGTTTTCGCGCAGGTTGCGGTAGTTGATCCAATAGGGGTTCTGCATCGTCATGCCGGCATCGCCCACGGGCCAGTACTGGGTATAGAGGCGGCGGGCGGGATCGTAACGCTCGTACATTTCGATATCGGCCCAGTCGTTGCCGCGCGGGTAGACGTAAGCGCCGACCAGCGGGTTGTTGTAGGTACCCTGGTTGGTCATGTTGCGGTCTTTCTGCATCACGTAGCTGGCACCCACGTCGAGTTTCAGCTTGTCGTCGAGGAACGAGGTGGTATTGCGGAACGTAAAATTGTAACGGTCGTAGCCGTTGTTGGGAATTACTCCGCGCGAGTTGACCGCCGCGGCCGAGAAATAGGTTTGGTTCTTCTCGGTACCCGTCGAGAGCGAGACGCTCTCGGTACCCGTTACGCCGGTTTGGAAATAGTCATCGCGCGGGCTGTACCCCATATAGTTGGAGCTGTTCAGGCGATTGCCCCAGCTGCGAACGATCGAACCTTCGCTCGAATTGAGATCGCCCGTACCGTAACGGTTCTGAAACTCGGGAAGGACGAACGGCGACATCACCTCGGTGTTGCTCGATACGGTCACCGAAGTGTAGCCCGCCTTGCCGCGCTTGGTCGTGACGACGATGGCACCGTTGGCGGCATCCGAACCGTAGAGTGCCGCAGCGGCCGCACCGTTCAGCACCGACATCGACTCGATGTCCTCGGGGTTGATATCGGCGATGGGATCGGTCGTACCCTGCGAGGCGAACTCCGTGCCGCCGTCGCGGGCCGTCGTGAACATCGGCACGCCGTCGATTACGTAGAGGGCGTTCGAAGTCTGCGAAATCGACTTCTGACCACGCATGACGACCCTCGATGCGCTGCCGACGCCACCGGACGACGAGTTGATCGTCACACCGGCGACCTTGCCGCTGAGCGAGTTGATGAAGTTGACGTCCTTGTTGGCCACGATGTCCTCGGAGTTGACCTGCTGCACGTTGTACGACAGCGCCTTTTCCGAACGTTTGATACCGAGAGCCGTAACCACGACCGCATCCACATCCACCGCCGACTCCCGGAGCGTAAAGGTGATGTTGGTGCGGCTGCCTACGGTCTGTGCGATCGGTTCGTAGCCTAAATAATTGATTTCTAATACGGCGTCAGCCGAGGGGGGGGGAACTTGCAGCGAGAAATCGCCGTCCACGCCGGTACTCGTACCGATCGTAGTCCCCTTGACAATGACCGCAGCGCCGATCACCGGCATACCGGAAGCATCGACGACCTTGCCCGTCACGGTGACAGGCTGGCCGGGCTGTGCGGCCGGGGCTTTCTGCGAGAGTACGATCGACGTATTCTCGACGGCATAAGCGATATCGGAAGATTGGAAAAGCGTATTGAGCACATTGTTCAGCGGCGTGTCCTTCACATCGATCGACACGCGGCACGCTACGTCCACATTCTTGTCGTAAACGAACAGGTAGGTGGTTTGCTTTTCGATTGCACTGAGCACCTGCTCAAGGGGAGCGTCCGAAACTCGGAGGGTTACCGGTACGGACTGCGCACTTGCCGTGCCCGCGAAAAGGCAGCATACAAGTGTCAAAACAGGCAAGAGAAACCTAACTCTCGCTTGGTTTTTCATTTTCATACGTTGGTCAGTTAATTAGGTTATTGGTTTTTCCCGGATCCCCTGCCCTGCTCGGGGGAGGGGTTTAAAGGCGCTGTCCGGGGCACGCCTCGTCATTCGTCTAAGGTCTGGGGCAATTTTTCACATAAATCTGGGCTTAGGTACTACAATCAGGTTAGGTTGGTCAGTGTATATAAATCATGTCTTTCAATTCGTTGCGCGTATACTGGAAATCGGCGCTCTGCTGCAAAACCCACAGGGCATGGTCGATACCCTCGGAGATACGGATCTTCCCGGTGAAAAGGTTGGTCGGCATATCCTGGCGCCGCACCTCGATCTTCACGCCGTAATATTTCTCGAACTCATCGAGCAAATCCCCGAACGAAGCGTCGCGGAAGGCAATCAGCCCCTCGCGCCACAGGAACCCTTCGTGTTCGGGTATCCGCCCCAGGATCAGCCGTCCGTTGAGGTGCGTCACCTGTTCGCGCGGATGCAGCTCGACCTGGTTGTTCGAATTGAAGCGATCCGTCACGCGCACCTTACCCTCGACGAGCGAGGCGACGAACTCCCCGTCTTCCGAGCGGGCCTTGACGTTGAATTTCGTACCCAGCACCTCCACGTCGCAGGCATAGGTCTCGACGACGAAAGGATGCTTCCGGTCATGCGACACATCGAAAAACGCTTCGCCCTTGAGCTGCACCTTACGCTCGCGCCCGATGAAGAAGGTCGGGTAATGCAGTTCGGAAAGCGCGTTCATGCAGACTTTCGTGCCGTCGGGCAGCTGCACGTCGATATGCTGGCCTGCCGGGACGGTGATCGTATTGCCCGTCAACAGGAACTTGTCATACATCCGCGAGACGTAGATGCCCCCCGCTCCCGCAACGACCAGGATGACCGCAGCGTATTTGAGGACTTCGCGTGTCCAGCGCGGCAGGGTCAAAACCTTCGGCTTGCGTGTCGTGCGTCCGGGGTCGGCCAGCATCAGCATCGAATCGAACAAACGGCGCTCGGCAAGCAGTTCCCTGCGGTTGGCCGGATCACGGTCGATCCAGTCGAGGACTTGCTTTTCCTCTTCTACGGACGCGCGCCCGTCAAAAAACCGGTGTAGTAATTCTTTTTCCATGACATAGAGATAACACCCCTGCCGGGGAAATCCCTGAAAAAAAATCGCACTTTTTTCAGGGAAAGTCCGGACGGAGCAAGTTAAACGAATGATTATCAATTGATATAAAACCAGAAAATAAAATAAGCCAGGTAATCTTTGAGCACCACACGCAGGATTTTCATCGCCTTCGAGACTTCGAACTCGACGCTCTTGACCGTAACGCCCATTTCGGCGGCGATCTCCTTATAGCTTTTGCCGTCGAAGCGGCTGCGGATAAAGATCGCGCGGGTCTTTTCCGGAAGTCTGTCCAGCGTCTCGTTCACCAGCCGCCGCGCCTCCTCGCTGAACAGTTCCTCGGGGTTGCAGGCTTCGAGGGTCGAGATGCGGGTTCGGAGCATGCGCGCACCGTGGGAGTGGATATCCTCGGCGGCACGCAGGCGGACGCCCTGCGAACGCAGATGGTTCAGGCATTTGTTCTTGACGATCGTGAGCGCGTAGGGAGGGAAGGCGGAGGCGGAAAGCATGTCGCGTTTTTCCCAGGCGGCCATAAAGCTCTCCATGACGATATCCTCGGCCGTGGCTGCATCGGAGACATAAGTGCCCGCGAAACGGATAAACCGTTGTTGGTACTCCCCGAACAGGCGGTTGAACGCCTTCAGATCCAGAATCGTCTCGGATTGCAACTCCATACACTCATTCATTGATAAACAAATATAAGGAAAGTGTTGCAATATCCGCGCCCTAAAAACGCAAAAAATAAACGGCCATACCCGCCAGCGCCAAACTCCGGGTAGGGCAACGCAACAGAATTTATTCCATAAATCCCTGCCATTTATATAATAACACTCCAACGCGGGAAATCCCTGACAAAAAACCGTTTTTTCCGCACCGGACATAAAAAAAGCTCCCCGAAGGGAGCTTTCAGCCCGAATTGCCAGCCCGTTACCTGGCTTTGGCCTCGCAGTAGGCGCAGCGGCAGGTGCCGTCGGCCGTGCGGTAGAACAATTGGTCGACATCCTCCGTGGCGGAGATGCAACGGCGGTTGGAACACTCCATCTCGTTGACTACATACTCGCCGTTGAAAACCGGAGTCCGTTCGAACGGCTTGTTCCGGTCGGCCCAGCGGAGCAGGGTCAGGATCAGTGCCATACGCACGAACTTACCGTTCTCGACCTGCCGGAAATAGGCCGCGCGCGGGTCGTTGTCCACGGCACGCGTGATCTCGTTCACGCGCGGCAGCGGATGCAGGATGATCATATCCTCCTTGGCTGTCCCGAGTTTCTCGGGGTTGAGCACGAAGCTGTTCTTCACGCGGTCGAACTCCTCCTCGTCGAGGAAGCGCTCCTTCTGTACGCGCGTCATGTAGAGAACGTCCAGTTCGGGCATCACCTCCTCCATGGTCTCCACCTCGCGGAACTCCAGCTTCGAGTTCTCGCTCATCTCGGCCAGCATGTAGTCGGGAAGGCGCAGCTCCTGCGGGGCAATCAGGATGACCTTGATGCCCGAGTAGCGCGACAGCGCCTTGATGAGCGAATGGACGGTGCGGCCGAACTTGAGGTCGCCGCAGAAGCCGATCGTCATGTTGTCGAAACGCCCCTTTTCGCGCTTGATCGTCAGCAGGTCGGTCAGCGTCTGCGTCGGGTGGCTGTGGCTGCCGTCACCGGCATTGATGACCGGCACCCCGGCATACTGCGAGGCCACGAGCGGCGCCCCCTCCTTGAAGTGGCGCATGGCGATGATGTCCGCGAAGCAGCGGATCACACGTACGGTATCGGCCACGGTCTCGCCCTTCGACACGGACGACGAGTTGGCGTCCGAGAAACCGATGACGCTGCCGCCCAGCTCCATCATGGCCGAGGTGAAACTCAGGCGCGTACGGGTCGACGGTTCGTAGAAGAGCGTCGCCAGCTTCTTTCCCTTGCACGCCTCGCTGTATTTGGCACGGTTGGCGATGATGTCCTCCGCCAGCGCAACGATCTGTTCGGTTTCGGCAACCGTCAGGTCGGTCGGATCGATTAAATGTCGCATATTTTTCTTCTCTGTTTCGGTTTCGGTTTCGGGTTACGTAGTCCTTATCGGCTCCGGCATGTCCGCGGCTTCGCGCCACTGCGGACGGGCATATCCCCGCACGGCAGGAAAGGCCCGGCCGGGAATGCGCGGCCGCAGCGAACTATTTATCCATCCAGCTTTCGTCCGAGGGGTTGTCGCGGAACTTCAGCAGCCGGGCCTTATCCCCGGGCTCGATATACCCCTCTTCGGCGGCGACCTCCACCAGCGCATCGAGGTTCGAAAGGCTGTAATTGACGACGCCGGCCTCTTTCAGGCGCTCAAGCCCCTTTTTCATGCCGTAGGTGAAGATCGAAGCCACACCCAGCACCTCGGCACCGGCCTCGCGCAGGGCGTTCACCACCTCGATGCAGGAACCGCCGGTCGAGATCAGGTCTTCGATCACGACGACCTTCTGCCCCTTCTCCAGTTTGCCTTCGATCCGGTTGCCGCGGCCGTGGTCTTTCGAACCGCTGCGCACATAACCCATCGGCAGGTCGAGGATCGTCGCCGTGATGGCCGCATGGGCGATGCCGGCGGTCGAAGTGCCCATCAGCACCTCGGCACCGGGGAATTTGGTGCGGACGATCCCGGCAAGCCCGGCCTCGACATGTCCGCGCACGACAGGTGCCGTCAGCGTCAGGCGGTTGTCGCAATAGATCGGGCTCTTGATACCGCTGGCCCAGGTAAACGGCTGCTCGGGGCGCAGGAATACCGCGCCGATCGAGAGCAGGTCTTTCGCAATTGATTTCTCCATGGTAATTTTCGTTTTTCGGTTATTTTTTCAGTTCCCCGGCCACCCACTCGACCCACGGGTCGACGTTATCGGCGAGCGTCGCGGGCAGCGGCAACGGGATGCGCACGTCGGGCGCGATCCCCTCCCGGTCGATGCCGCGCCCTGCGGGAATTCGGTTGGAACGGGTGACGGGCACGATCATCCAACGCGTCGTGTCCCGAGGGAAATAAAGTATCTCGCAGTTCGAATAGTCGAGGCACCCCAGCGTGTTGTCCTGTCCGTAGACGGTCGTACGACGGCTGCACGCCCTGATTTCGAGCACCAGCTGCTCACCCGACGAGGCCACCCGGCCGTCGACGATCAGCGCGGCGCGCCGGGGCACCGGCGACACCGAATCGTAACGGATACGGTAGGTTTTGCCCTCTTCGAGAAATTTCCCGGCCGGGGTTCGCTCCATACGCGCAACCTTCCTGCGTCCCCGCTCCGTATTCCCGGCAAACTCCCGGACGTGGGCGATGGCTATATCCGATACGCGGTACTCCATGGCATCCTCCGTACCTTCGTGGTCGTAGAGCAGTTTGAGCAGGGGTTCATAGGCATTGTCGCTCCCGCCCATATTGCCGCGGATGTCGACGACAAGGTTCTCACAGCCCGAGGCGCGGTAAGCCGCGACAGCGGCCCGCACTCCGGCGATTTCGGCATCGGTCAGGTCGCACGACGGGAATCGGATCAAATACGTATCTTCGTCCACGCGGCAGTGCATGAACTGCGGGTCGTAACGCTTCATCCGCCCGGCATAGTCCGTATCGCGGCGCAGCGACTTAGCCCGGTAGGCTTCGGCACCGGGTGTTTGGAGGTGCGAATCGTCGAACCAGCCGAGGTATTCGGCAATGGCATCATAGACGTCACGGTCGCCGGAAATCTCGCTTTGCAGCCGCGCTTTCAGTGCGGCGTACTCCGCTTCGCGGCCCGCGGTCTTGTCCGGATAGCCGGCATAGGCGCGTTCCACGACATCGACGGCATAGTCGAAATCGGACACAGCGTCCCCTGCCGGGGTTTGTGCCCCGGCGGGCAGCAGGCAAAGCACGGCCGCAGCCGCCAGCGACATTCGCAGCAAGGTCTTCATCGGGCAGGTTCGTATGAATCGGCTCCCCGGATCGGTTCTTCCCGACCGGAGGGTTATTCCAGTGCCGAGCGTAAAATCTTCTCCACCTCCTCGGGATAAACCCCGCCTTCGTGCACCTTCACGCCGTCGACATAGAATGTCGGCACGTAGTAATAGTCGAACGTGTCGGCCAGCGCAGGCTGCTCCGACTCCTCGATCATCTCGATCCCGACGGCAGCCAGCTCGGGGTGCGCCGCCCTGGCCTCTTCGATGTAACGCAGCGCCTTCTTGCAGAAGGGGCAGTTTTTCAGGTAGAAAAGTTTTACCGGTTTCATAACTATACTGTTTAAAAGTAACTTCGCGGATTATCCGCAGAATTCGTCCACACAGCGGCGGTAGGCTGCCACGGGGTCGGCCGCGGCGGTGATCGGGCGTCCCACGACGATGAAGTCGGAGCCGATCTCCCGCGCACGGGCAGGCGTGGTGACACGCACCTGATCCGCCACGTCACCGTCTGCAAAACGCACGCCGGGCGTGATTGTGAGGAACTCTTTTCCGCAGGCTTGGTGTACCATGCCCGCTTCGAGCGGCGAGCATACCACGCCGTCGAGCCCTGCGGCCTTGGTATTCTGCGCGTATTTCACGATCGTGTCGCCGATCGAAGATGCGATCAGCAGCTCCTGCTGCATACGCTCCTCGCTGGTCGAGGTGAGCTGCGTCACGGCGATCAGCAGGGGGCGCGTACCGTCCTCGCGCGTGAGCCCCTCGAGGGCATATTTCATCATCTCGATGGTACCCGCCGCATGGACGTTGCACATATCCACATCCAGCCGCGACAGAACGGCCATCGCCTTCTTCACCGTATTGGGAATATCGTGCAGCTTGAGGTCGAGGAAAATCTTGTGCCCCCGGCGCTTGATCTCACGCACGATTTCCGGCCCTTCGGCATAGAACAGCTCCATGCCGATCTTGAGGAAAGGTTTGCGTGCCTCGCCCCTGAACAGGTCGAGGAATTTGAAGGTATCTTCCGCAGACTTGAAGTCGCAGGCGATAATTACGTCATGTTGCATATCGTACGATTTTACGTTCATTCTACAATTCCGATTATGTCGCTCAGCCGCCCGATCCCGAGCCGTTGCATCTCGGCAGGCAGCGCCTCGACGATCTCCTTCGAGGCATAGGGGTTCGCCAGGTTCGCGGCGCCGACCTGTACGGCCGTAGCGCCGGCCATCATCATCTCGATCACGTCGCGGGCCGTCGTCACGCCGCCGCACCCCATGACGGGTATTTTGCAGGCCTTGGCAACCTGGTAGACCATCCGCACGGCCACGGGGAAGACCGCAGCACCCGAAAAACCGCCCATCGTATTGGCGATGACTGCCTTGCGGTTCCTGACGTCGATCCGCATCCCCAGCAGGGTATTTATCAGGCAGATGCCGTCGGCGCCCGCCTCCTCGCACGCCCGGGCGATCGAAACGATGTCCGTGACGTTGGGCGACAGCTTGATGTAGACGGGTTTGGTCGTCACGGCCTTCACGGCGCGCGTCACCTCGGCGGCACACTCGGGCGACGTGCCGAACGACATGCCGCCGTGCCGCACGTTGGGGCACGAGACGTTGACCTCGATGATGCCGACCTGCGGCTCGCGGTCGATCCGCTCGCAGCAATAGGCGTACTCCTCGACCGAAAAGCCGCTGATATTGGCGATCACGGGTTTATGGAAAAAAGTCTTCAGGCGCGGCAGCTCTTCGGCGATCACGGCGTCGATGCCCGGGTTCTGCAACCCCACGGCGTTGATCATGCCCGCCGTACATTCGGCGATGCGGGGCGTGGGGTTCCCGAAGCGCGCATCGCGCGTGGTGCCCTTGAACGAAAACGACCCGAGGATGTTGATGTCGTAAAAATCCCGGAACTCGTTGCCGTACCCGAACGTACCGCTGGCCGGCACGACCGGGTTGTCCAGTCTCAGGCCGCTCAGGCAGACGGACATATCCGCGGCGGGTTTTTCCGCGGGCCGGTTTTGTGCGATGAACTGCTTGTTTACCATATGACCTCCCCTTTCGTTAATACGGGCCCCTCCTTGCAGATGCGCTTGTTGCCGTATTTGGTTTTGCACGAACAGCCCATGCAAGCCCCGAAACCGCAGCCCATGCGCTCTTCGAACGAGAGCTGCCCGTCCTGCTGCACGGCGTCGCACAATGCCCGCAGCATCGGCAGCGGCCCGCAGGCATAGAAATAGTCGAACTCGGGGCGGCACTCGGCGATGGCCGTCGTGACGAACCCCCTGACACCCGCCGAACCGTCGGCCGTGGCCAGATGAACGTCGCAGCCCAGCGCCCGGAATTCGTCGGCATAGAAAACCTCGTCCGCCGTATTGAACCCGAGCACCACGCCGACCCGTTTGCCCGCCGCGAGCAGCACCTTGGCCAGGTTGTAGAGCGGGGGCACGCCCACGCCGCCGCCCACCAGCAGGGGGCGCTGTGCGGCATTGTGCACGTCGAACCCGTTGCCGAGCCCCGTCAGCAGGTCGAGCTCCCTGCCCGCGACCATACGGCTCATCTGTGCGGTTCCCTCGCCCACCACCTTGTAGATGAGCGTGAGCGTCGTGGCGTCGTAGTCGCAGACCGAAATCGGACGGCGCAGGTAATGGCCTTCAAGCGCGATGTCGACGAACTGCCCGGGGGCGGTGATCCACTGCGTGTCCCCCCCGAGCACCATGCGCCATACGGTCGCCGTCAGCGGTTCGTTGGCAAGGATTTTATAGATGCCTTTCTTATACATGCCTTTCTGTTCCAATGTGCCGCATAATACCGGAAATCACTTCGCATCGATGGTCGAAACCCCGAACGTAATCTCTTCCAGCACGTCCAGCAGCACCTTCACCGTTTCGAGCGCAGTGAATACCGTCACGTTGTTCTCGACGGCCGTGCGGCGGATCTCGTACCCGTCGAGGCGGGTGTTATGCTGGTTGATGTCGATGGTGTTGATGACGTAGCTCACATGTCCCTGGCGCAGCGAGTCGATGATCTCCGAGCTGCCTTCGCTCAGTTTGCGGCGCGTACGGGTACGGATACCGTGGTTACGCAGGAACTCGGCCGTCCCGGTCGTGGCCTCGATGTTAAAGCCCAAGTCGTAGAAACGCCGCACGAGGGGCAGTGCCTGCTCCTTGTCGTGGTCGGCGATCGTGACGAAGATCGTCCCGTAGTTCGAAACGTTCATGCCCGTGGCCTGCAATGCCTTGTAGAGCGCGCGGGTGAGTTTGTCGTCGTAGCCGATCGCCTCGCCCGTGGACTTCATCTCGGGCGACAGGTACGAATCCATGCCGCGGATCTTGGCGAACGAGAAGGCCGGGGCTTTGACGTACCAGCGCTTCTTCTCCTTGCCGTAGACTTCGGTGATGCCCAGCTCGCGGAGCGTCTTGCCCAAAATCACCTGCGTGGCGATGTGTGCCATGGGCACGCCCGTCGACTTGGAAAGGAACGGCACGGTACGCGACGAACGCGGGTTAACCTCGATGACATAGACCTCGTCGTTTTCGTCAAGGATGAACTGGATGTTATAGAGGCCGACGATGCCGATCCTCAGTCCGAGTTTGACCGTATAGTCGATGATCTTGTCCTTGGCCTTCTGGCTGACGCTGAAGGTCGGATAGACGCTGATCGAGTCGCCCGAATGGATGCCTGTGCGCTCCACATGTTCCATGATGCCGGGGATGAAGACGTCCTTGCCGTCGCAGATGGCGTCCACCTCCAGCTCCTTGCCCATGATATAGCGGTCGACCAGCACCGGCGAATCCTCGTTGACCTCGACGGCCGTCTGCAGGTAGTGGCGCAGGCGCTCCTCGTTCGAAACGATCTGCATGGCACGGCCTCCGAGCACATAGCTCGGACGCACCAGCACCGGGTAGCCGATGCGGGCGGCGGCCTTCACGCCGGTCTCGATGTCGGTGACGGCCTCGGCCTCGGGCTGCGGGATGCGCAACTCTTCCATGATCTTTTCGAAGCAACCGCGGTCTTCGGCGTTCCTGATCGCCTGCGTATCGGTACCGATAATGGGCACGCCCAACTGCGCCAGCGGCTCGGCCAGGTTGATGGCCGTCTGTCCGCCGAGCGACACGACGATCGCCTTCGGTTTTTCGAGGTGGATGACGTTCATCACGTCCTCGACCATCAGCGGTTCGAAATAGAGCTTGTCGCTGGTAGTGTAGTCCGTCGACACGGTTTCGGGGTTGTTGTTGATGATAATCGCCTCGTAACCGGCCTCGCGGATCGACCAGATGGCATGCACGGTCGAGTAGTCGAACTCAACGCCCTGGCCGATACGGATCGGGCCCGAGCCGAGCACCACGATCTTCTCCTTATCGCTCACAACCGACTCGTTCTCGTCCTCGTAAGTCGAGTAGAAATAGGGCACATAGGAGCTGAATTCGCTGGCACAGGTGTCGATCATCTTGTAGACGGGGAAGAGGCCGTTCTTTTCGCGCAGCCGGTATACGTCCTGCTGCGAGATGCCCCACAACTGGCCGATGAACTTGTCGCTGAACCCCATGCGCTTGGCGTCGCGCAGGGTTTCGACATCCATCGGGTGCGCTTTCACCTCGCGTTCGAATTCGACGATGTTCTTGAACTTTTCGAGGAAGAACATGTCGATCTTCGTATTGTCGTAGATCAGCACCAGGTCGATGCCGTTGCGGATCAACTGCGCGATGGCATAGAGGCGGTCGTCCGTAGCGTCCTTGATGTATTCCAGCAGCTGCGCGTCCGACCAGTCGTCGAATTTCTTGTGGTAGATATGGCAGACACCCGTTTCGAGCGAGCGCATCGCCTTCAGGAGGCTTTCCTCCATCGTGCGGCCGATGGACATCACCTCGCCCGTGGCCTTCATCTGCGTACCCAGCTTGTTCGACGCATCGCTGAACTTGTCGAACGGGAAGCGGGCGACTTTGGTGACCACGTAATCGAGCGTCGGCTCGAAGCTGGCGGGCGTATTGGCCAGCATGATCTCGTCGAGCGTAAGTCCTACGGCGACCTTGGCCGTCACGCGCGCGATCGGATAGCCGCTGGCCTTCGACGCCAGGGCCGACGAGCGCGACACGCGGGGGTTCACCTCGATCAGGTAGTATTTGAACGACAGGGGATCGAGTGCGAACTGCACGTTGCAACCGCCTTCGATTTTCAGCTCGCGGATAATCTTCAGCGCCGAATCGCGCAGCATCTGGAACTCCTTGTTGGTAAGCGTCTGGCACGGCGCCACGACGATCGAGTCGCCCGTATGCACGCCCACGGGGTCGATATTCTCCATGCAGCAGATGCTGATGGCCGTGTCGTTATGGTCGCGCATCACCTCGAACTCGATCTCCTTGTAGCCCTTGATGCTCTTCTCGACGAGCACCTGGTGCACGGGCGAGAGGAACAGGGCGTGGCGCATCATTTCGCGCAGCTGCTCCTCGTTGTCGACGAACCCGCCGCCCGTACCGCCCAGCGTATAGGCGGGACGCAGCACGACGGGATAGCCGATCTGGGCGGCGACCTCCACGGCCTCCTCGACCGACATGGCGATTTTAGATTCGATCACCGGTTCGCCCAGCGACTCGCACAGCTCCTTGAAAAGTTCGCGGTCTTCGGCGCGTTCGATCGACTCGAACGAGGTGCCCAGGATCTCGACCTGGCACTCTTTCAGGATACCCTTCTTGGCAAGCTGCACCGCAAGGTTCAGGCCCGTCTGACCGCCCAGCCCCGGCACGATGGCGTCGGGACGCTCGAAACGGATGATCTTGGCCACGTATTCGAGTGTCAGCGGCTCCATGTAGACCTTGTCGGCAATATGCGTATCGGTCATGATCGTCGCAGGGTTGGAATTCACCAGGATTACCTCGTATCCCTCCTCCTTGAGTGCGAGGCACGCCTGCGTACCCGCATAGTCGAATTCCGCGGCCTGGCCGATGACGATCGGGCCGGAACCGATGACCATTACCTTGTTTATATCTCTTCTCTTAGGCATTTTTACGCTCCTCCATTATTTTGGTAAACTTCTTGAACAAATAGCTGCTATCCTGCGGGCCCGAGGCACTCTCGGGGTGGTACTGCATCGAAAAGACGCCGTCCTCGGCGCACTCCACGCCCTCGGCCGTGCCGTCGAGCAGGTTTACGTGCGTCAGCCTGAGGCCGGTGGCGGCCAGCGAGTCGATGTCCACGGCATAGCTGTGGTTCTGGCTCGTGATCTCGATCCGTCCCGTCTCCAGATTTTTCACGGGGTGGTTCCCGCCGCGGTGGCCGAATTTCATCTTCACGGTCTTGGCGCCATAGGCCAGCGATATGAGCTGGTGCCCCATGCAGATGCCGAAAATCGGCAGTTTGCCGCGCAGTTGCCTGACCAGCCCGATCACCGGCGTCACATCCTCGGGGTTGCCTGGGCCGTTCGACAGCACGATGCCGTCGGGATGGAAGGCCATGATCTCCTCGACCGTCGAGTCGTAGGGCACGATGGTCACGTTGCAGCCCACGCGGTTGAGCTGGCGGATGATATTGTGCTTGATGCCGCAGTCGACGGCCACCACGTCGTACTTGTGGTTGGGAACGCGCGACATCCAGCGTTTCTTGCAGCTCACACGTGAAACCATATCGTGCGGCAGGCGATACTCGGCGAGCTTGCGCATCGCTTCCTCACGGGGCGTGGCAGCATCGGTGACGATGACCTTCTGGCTGCCCTCGTTGCGGATAATGCGCGTCAGCGTGCGGGTATCTACGCCCCAGATCGCCGGGATGCCGTACTCCTCGAACACCTCGTTCAGGGTTTTCGTATACCGGAAATTCGACGGCGAGTCGTTATACTCGCGCACGATCATACCGCCGATGGTCGGGTTCTTCGTTTCGTAATCCTCATCGGCCATACCGTAGTTTCCGATGAGCGGATAGGTCATCACGACCATCTGATCCGTGTAGGAGGGATCCGACATGATCTCCTGGTACCCCACCATCGAGGTATTGAAGACGATCTCGTTGATAGCCTCTCGGTCGGCACCGAAGCCGTAACCGTAGAACTCCCGGCCGTTTTCCAGCACAATTTTCTTCGTAAATGGTTTCATTCTTATCTATTGGTTTTCATCGTTTCATCTCTAAACACTTCCCTGCCGCCTACGACGGTCATCGCCGCACGGCCCTGTACTTCCCAGCCCGCGAACGGGGTCGCCCGGCCCATCGAAAAGAACGTCGCAGGGTCGACCCTGTACCGTGCATCGAGATCCAGCACCGTAAAGTCGGCCTCTTCGCCGACATGCAGCCCGCCGCCCAGGCCGAATATCCGGCGGGGATTGACAGCCATCAGCGCGATCAGCTTTTCGAGCGTGATAATGCCCGGCAACACCATATATTTATATAACAGCGGGAAAGCACACTCCAACCCCACGACCCCCATGGCGCTTGCGGCCAAGCCGCGCGACTTCTCCGCGGCGGTATGGGGCGCATGATCCGTGGCGATCACCTCGATCGTGCCGTCCGTGATCCCCGCAAGCAGGGCATCGCGGTCAGCGCGGCTGCGCAGCGGCGGGTTCATCTTGAAGCGCCCGTCCTCCTGCAGATCCTCGTCGCAGAGCAGCAGGTAGTGCGGGGCCGTCTCGCAACTCACGCGCAAGCCCCTGGCCTTGGCGCGACGTACCAGTTCGACGCTCTCACGGGTCGACACATGGCAGACATGGTACTGGCAGCCGGTCTTTTCCGCGAGCGCGATGTCACGTTCCACCTGCCGCCACTCGCTTTCCGAACAGATGCCCTTATGCCCGTGCGCACGGCAGTACTCCCCGTCGTGGATATAGCCGCCCCGCAGCAGGTCATCGACCTCGCAGTGCGCCACGATCGGCTTCCCGACCTGCGCAGCACGGCGCATCGCCTCTTCCATCAGGCCGTCCGACTGCACGCCGCGGCCATCGTCCGAAAAGCCGACGACCTCGGGCGCCAGCGCCGCGAAATCGACCAGACGGCCGCAGCCGCGCTGCCCCATCGTGATGCAGCCGTAGGGGACTACGCGCACGACGGCATCGCGGCGGATGATGTCGGTCTGCGCACGGAGCGCCTGCGTAGTATCGGGCGCAGGGTTCAGGTTCGGCATCGAACATACCGTCGTATAGCCTCCGCGGGCCGCGGCCGCCGTACCCGTCGCAATGGTCTCCTTCTGCGAAAACCCCGGTTCGCGCAAGTGGACATGCACGTCGACAAGCCCCGGCACCACGTGGCGCCCTCCGAGGTCTACGACCCGGTCGGCAACGCCCCCGGCGGGCACGACACACCCCCCGTCGACGGCAAACTCCCCGGCCGCAAAACGACCGCCGTCATAAACTACGGCATTGGTATAAAGCGTTTTCATCTGCGTAAGCGTAAAAAAATAGGGCAACTGAAACAGTTACCCTAATAAAACAAAATCGCCGAAAACCGGAGGAAATACGTCGCCCGACCAATAGTCTTGCTGCCAGGAAGCCTGCGCCGACAATATGCTGGGTTTACAATTCATAGGTTCTCGGGATCACTATAATTGTGCACAAAGGTAGGGCTTTTTTGCCGGGCATGCAAAATTTAGCCGGAAAATTTTCAACAAATAATCCACACCGATCCCCGCCGCCGGAAACGCCAACCGCCCCGTAACGGCTCTGTAATCCGGAATAAGCTTCCCTCCCCGGGTAGCGTTATCTGACGATAATCAGGTCGACGCCCGCCTCTTCGACGATGGTGACCATCTGTTCAGGAATCCCGTCGTCCGTGATGATCACGTCGATATCCTCCAACGCACAGATGCGTCCGAAGCCGCGCTGCCCGAATTTCGACGAGTCGGCCAGCACGATATTCTGCGACGAGGCCTTCATCATCTTGCGCGTGAGTTTCGCCTCGTCGAGCGTCGAGGTGGTGATGCCGTGTTCGAGGTCGATGCCGTCCACCCCGAAAAAGAGTTTCGAGCAGATGCAGTCGTCCAGCGACCGCGAGGCCTCCTCGCCCAGCACCGAAAGCGACTTCTTGTGCACCGTACCGCCCAGCTGCACGACATTGACATTCTCCGCCTCGTTGAGCAGCACGCCCAGCCGCAGGAACGGCGTGACGATGTTCAGATGGTGCCACTGGCGCATCTTGATCTCCTCGGCGAAAGAATAGATCGTAGACCCCGATGCGATGATGATCGAATCGTTATCATCCAACAACTCCACGGCGCGCTGCGCGATGAGGCGCTTGGCATCGCGGTTGATATTGTCCTTGACATGCACGTCGAGGTCGGCGACATGGGGATTGGCGGGACGGGCGCTGCCGTGTACCTTGTAAAGCAGCCCTTTGCTCTCCAGGATTTTCACATCCTTGCGGATCGTTACCTTCGTAACCCCCAGCTCGTTCGCCACGTCGGTGATGCGCACGAAACCATATTTGTTCAGTTTGTCGAGGATATATTTGTGTCGTTCGGCAATGCTCAGCATATCTCTCTGTCTTTTTAGCAGTTATTGGAGCAAATATAGTTATTTTTTCGCTTTTATCAAAAAAAGTGTCCGAAACCGCGCTCCGGTTCGGACACTCCCGGATCGCAAGACCCGTATCATCATCTAAAATAGGAACATACTGTTTAATTCCGTTCCGGTTCGGCATCGTAACCGTCGGCACGCGCCCCCCACATCATCAGGAAGACCAGCATACCGACGATGGCTACGCCGATAATACCGACATAAGCCCAGTTCCAACCGTAATGCTGCGCCACGAAGCCCAGCCCCACGCCCGAAACGACCGTGCTGGCATAACCGAACAGGCCGGTAAGCCCGTTGGCCGTCGCAGCGGCCTTTTTCGTGGCCTGGTTCGCGGCTGCGATGCCGATCAGCGCCTGCGGGCCGTAGATGCAGAACCCGGCGGCACACAGCGTGAGGAAAAGCAACCACACGGGAGCATCGGCGGGCAGCTGCCAGAACAGGAACACGAACAGCGCAGCGCCGGCCATACAGAACACGCAGGTACGGTGCGCACGGCCCCTGAGCCATTTGTCCGTAGCCCAGCCGGCGAACAACATGCCGACGATACCGGCGATTTCGAACATCGCCACGAGCCACCCGGCATGCGACATGCTGACACCCTTCGACTGGCTCAGCAGCGAAGGCCCCCAGTCGAGCACCGAGAAACGGACGATATATACGAAGAAATTGGCGAAGCCCAGGATCCAGATCAGCGGGTTCCTGAACACATGCTTCATCAGGAAAGCGCGGTGCTCGGCACTCTTCGTCTCCTTTTTCACCTCCTTCACCTCGGTGCCTTCCAGTTCGGGAAGCCCGACCGAAGAGGGCGTATCGCGCAGGAAGACGACCAATCCGATCGCCCCGGCGAATGCGATGGCCGAAGGCACCCAGAAACACCATTTCCAGGCCCCAACATGCGTCGCCGAAGCCATGACGCGCTCCATCCCGGCAGCATCGTCGGGCGCAACGCCCAGATTGGCGGCGATCGTCGCCACGGCGTCGGGGTCGGCCGTCATGTTCATGCCCACGGTACCCATGATGTAACCGCAGAGGATCACCACGAGGCCCGCACCGATCGAATGCGAGGTATTCCACACAGACATCTTGGTCGCCAGCTCCGTAGGCGGAATCCAGTGGGTCAGCAGACGCGCACAGGGAGGGAATCCCGTCCCCTGCAACATGCCGTTTATCACCCACATGATCCCCATGAAGAGGATCATCGTATTGGTGAACTGCGAACCGTCGTGCTGCCCCGTGATCCAGTAGGAGACATCCTCGCCGAATCCGAAGGCGAAGTTGGCCAGCGCACAGAGCGCGAGCCCGATGGCCATGTACCAGCGGGCGTTCATGCGGTCGGCCAGGATACCGTTCACGAAACGCGAAAGCCCGTAGACCACACCGTTCAGGGTCAGGAAAATACCCAGGCTGGTTTTCGAGATCCCCAGGTCGGCCTCCAGGCCGGGCATCGCCAGCGAGAAGTTTTTACGCACGAAGTAAAAGAGCGCATAACCCACCATCGTGGCGATGATGGTACGCGTCTGCCAATACTTGAAGCGTTTGGTTTGTTCAGGAGTCATTTCGGAATGAAAGTTTAGTAGTTTCAGTTTGCAAATATACTACTTTATTTCCCAAATTCCGCCTTTCCCGAAAAGTTTATCGAGCCATTGTTCCATCCAACCGCAACGGAAAGCGACGTCGATGACCGTGAAACGACTGCGCATGTAAGGTATTTTTTCGAAACTTGCCCGGAACCTGGCACGTGAGACGCCGATCTGCTCGGGTTCGTAGGGCGCACCGACCAGCTCGAGGCGGCGGCGGACTTCCCCGAACGGGATGATCTGCCGGCGGATACGCACGCTCAGCTCGGGCCATGCTTTCTTCAGGCGCTGCAACTGCCTGCACAACCCCTCCTTATCGACGTATTTACCCTTGGTCTCCACCAACCCGCGGGCCACGAATTCGGGGTCGTTATCGAAGATCCGGCGAATGTCCGCCTCGGTCTCCTCCCATGATTTCCAGGCTGCGACGCACTTTTCGACGTCGAGTTCCCCGACCGGAGCTTCGAGCAGCATTTCGAGGAATGCCGTCGACGCAAGCGTACCTATGCCCACCTTGAACCCGTGCGAAACGGATGCCCCGTTGTATTTGAGGTGTTCCATGTCCCACAGGTGGCTGAACTGGTGTTCGGCTCCCGACGCGGGTCGGCTCGACTGGGTTGCCTGCATCGCAAAACCGCTCAGCAGCAACCCTTCGGCCAGCTGTTCCACTTTGACGACATTCCCCGCATGTACGCCCGCCGGGTCGCAGAGCGCCTCTTTCAGGCCGTCCTGCACCACCGAGAATGCGAAGTCGTCCATCAACTCCGACCCCACGGCGTCGGCCAGCATCCAGTCGGCACCGGCCGGGATCTTGGCAATCAGGTCGGCATAGCCCGAGGCGGAGAGCTTCGCAGGCGCAGCCGCAGCGATGTTCGGGTCGAGCACCATCCCCAGCGGCGCCGGGCAATCGAAAGTCTGCTTGTTGCCATCCTTGGTGATCGAAGCCCCGTAGGCCGTATAACCGTCCATCGAAGCGGCCGTACCCACGACCATGTAACGGCGTCCGTTATGGCTGGAACAGAGTTTCGTCAGGTCGTTGATCACCCCCGAACCGACGGCTACGGGCACGGCATCGGTCTCGGCAAGCACGGTATCCAGCTCCCCGACATACGCCCATTCGGCATAGAGCTTCGGGTCGGTAAAGACATATGGTTCATCCTGCGCGACACCCGCTCCGGCCAGTATCTTATGCACGTCATCGCCGGCCACGCGCCATGTATTGGCATCGGCCACAACAAGCGCCCGCTTATCCGGGAAAAGTTTTCTGAACATTTCCGCAACCTGCGGAAGGGTATCGGTTCCGATCACCAACGCCTTGGTGTCGGTCGTGCGCGACAGGGCACTTTCTACTTTATTCATAGTACGAAATTAATTTATTACCATCCGGAAAAGGGGATAAGCCATCCTAAAGCAAAATAAAGACGCAAGAATTTTCCCTTTCATGCCTCAAAGTTAACATATTTTACTTTATTATGCAATATAAGAAAACAAAATACCAACAAATAGCTATCTTTTTCTTTTCTTTTTAATCTCCAATGTCGATAAAAACCAGGGACTGCAGACACCCGCAGCCCCCGGTTCACCATATCCACCAAAACTAATTAACCTTCTTAACTTTCAGATTATCCAGCCACATACGATGGTTTTCACCATCTTTATCAAGAGCCGAATAGATTTTAATGCGCGTATCGGCCGTAACGCCGGTGATCTTCACTTTGTGATTCGTATAGCGGTACGTATCCTTCAGTCCCTCCTCGATCATTTTATCCACAAGCACGTTACGTAAAGTCACCGTGGCACCGCCGTCACTGATAACAGCATCGGTCGAGGTCTCGCCCGTTACGCTCACGATCGTCGCTCCGGTCACCGTCACCCCGAAATACTCGGTAATATCGGTGTTCGAGGGCGCCATCATATCCCCCTTCGTACTGGGCTCATAATAGGGGCACGCATCGAATTCCAGCTCGATCTCCGTAGCACCGGACAACGAGGAAAGTTTCGGCAAAGTCAGCCATGCGGGATTCTTGCCGCCACCGAATTTCATATATCCGGCGGCAAGCCCGACATTGGAACTGTTAGCCTTCCAATCCGCACGATCCCACTCGGGCAGGTATGCACTGAAATAAGAGTCATTATCCTTCACGCCCTGGCAATAGATGGAGTTCGCATCGCCCGTCGTAATCAATATCTTATCCGGATCGGAAAAATCGGTCGTGCTGCCCAGGCTGAAGCCGTAGGCACCATAGAAGGGCTGACCGCCTCCGGGAAGATTCTCGAAGTCCTTATAGAGGAGGTATCCGGACTTGTCGGGAGCCGCGTCGGTCGTAACGGAAGCCGAAGCCCACTCGGAATCGAGAAGCGCCTCCTTATTCGCCGTCGACTTGCGGCGGAGCTCCAGTGTATAGGTCGCCCCGGGCGTCAGCCCGCCCCACACGAGCCGGTAATATTTATACTTCGTAAAATTGAATTTCGAGAAGTTCTCGATCGACCGGATCACATTCCCGCCGGCATCCTTCACCCGGAAATCATAGGTATCGGTCGACCCTACGGGCTGCTGCTCCAACGCTGCGGCGGACAGCTCCCACTCCAGCACGGCAAGGCCGTGTGTCTTCGCGTAAATCCGCGCAGTGGGAGCAATCATAGGCACGGGATCGGTGGTCACGAACTGAACCGCCACCACGTCCGAATCGAATTCATTCGCCACGGAGCCGTCGCCGACAAGCGCCTGAACCGAAACCGTATAATCCGTACCGGCCTTGAGCCCGGCAGCCGTATAGCTGGTGGCGCCGACGATCGTCGAGGCAACCTCCTGCCCATCGAACGTCGTTTTGACCACGACCCGGTAATTGGCGGCGCCGTTCACTTCGGCCCAGCTGATCTTGGCCCCCGAGGAGGTCACGTCGGCAGCCGCCAATTCTGTTGGCGTCGCTAATTTTTCAGCCGCGAAGCCCAAAGTCCCCACGACCTTCTGCGTCGGGTCGGAATTGAATTCCGCATTCCCGGCGTAAAGCGCCCTGACGGTAAAGATATAAAGGCCGGGTTCCAGATCGGCGAACTCGCAGTTCGAATCCTCTGTCTCGACGGTTTTCCTGAAGTCGGGACGCGTTTGCTGCGCCACGGAAGCCTCATAGGAGGTCGCCCCCTTCACGCCTTCCCACGCAAATGCGATGGAAGTCTTGGCGGGCGTATAGGTAATCTTTTCAAGCTCGGGGGCCGGCAGTTTCTCGGTCACCTCCGTCTTGTCGGCAGCCATAACGACGATATTGTCGATATTGATACGGTACCCCTTTTCGTTATAGGTCTGCGCCTCGATCTTGATGCGCGTCTTGTTGGTAGCGTCCTGAACGGTAAAGGTCAGCGTCTTCCATTTGCGGCCGGCAGCCGAAGTCTGTGCCGGGAGCACGGTATTGTTCACTTCGCCGTTGGTTACGACTCCGGCACCCTCGGCAGAAACGATGTAGGTACCCGTTTCGTTATCGAAACGCAGGAAGTCGATCGAAACCGACACGGTCTCGGGTGCCGCCGAAAGGCTTTCGAGCTCCGGCGTCATGATCCAGCCGCCATTGGCCGTAACCCCCAGCTTCACATAACCCGGGTGCTCATATACACGCAAGCCCGACCACTTTTCAACGCCGCGGTTGATGCGGTAGGTCTCGCCCATCGTGTTGAAAACGTCGCTCGTACCGTCGGATCCCGCCGAAATCACATCGGGTTCCGCAGGCTCCGTGCCATCGAACTCCTTGCCGGCGCCGTCCTTTCCGTTCGGGCCGGGGCCCTTCTTGTTGTTCGGGTAATCGCCGCCCCATTTGAACAGGTCGAAGCCCATGCCGAACACTTCGTTCGACGAACTTACGTTCCCCGAAACATCGCCCTGGAATTTCACGACCCCGTCGAGTTTGAAAGTCACATGGCACACCACCTCACCCAGCGTCACGGGCACACCGGTGATAGGCACCGAAATCGTACCGCTACCTTCGTGCTCGATCACAGACTGATAGGGGCTGCTGATGCCGAGCCCCTCGGCGGCAAGGCCGTCGAGCGTGGCTTCGATTTCCACCATCTCTTCGCCGAAAGCCTTGTCATAGGCGATTTCGAGCATTGCGGCGGATTCCGTATTGGACTTGAGCGTCCCCGAAATCACGGGGTCGTTCACCGAGAAATGACCGTCGGCCTGTGCGACCTCGATCTTGATCTCCTCACCGTTGGCCGGTTTCAGATAAATGTATCCCGTACGTTTGTCGCCGGGATTACGCTCGGCCGTAACGGTCACCCACTGGTAATCGCGTCCGTTACCGACACCATTGTCCGGAGAGACGGAGAACCAGTTGTTCACCGGAGCCCCGCTTCCGTCCGTACACTCGACACGCGCCGACCACGAACCGGCATAGCGTACCGAGATCTGGGTCGTGGCGCCTGAATTGTACGTCAGCTCGACGGCATCGGTATCCCGTTTGAGCGGAGCCACATCCGGATCGTCGGAGCAAGCCGCCAGACAGAGGGCCGACACGAAGAGCATCGTCTTTATCCAATTTTTCATAAGTTTCATAACATTTTGATTAGAGTAATAACTATTACCGAAAATAGCAAAGCGGATACGCCTCGGGGCGCGTCCTTACTCTCAAGAGATATGTCGGAACAACTTGCAGGACAAACATAAGCACATTTTTTCTTTTTTGCAAATTTTCGCACCTTAAAAACACTATTGCAACACAAATTGTTTCCTTTAGTGATTATTTAAATAGTTTTTAACACGCATGAAACATCAATAAACGAGCTTTGCCACACAAAAGACAATAATAAGACAACACGAATCAAGACTAACAAAATACAAACACTAACAATTGATTTTAAGGTATTTACAATATATAAATATAAAAACACCCCAAACCTACATAATTTTTACTATTCTTTTTGCAAAGTTTTTAAACCAAATAGTTGCACGAAAGAAAATAAAAACATATATTTGAAAGCAAAATTAGAAGAACCTTATTTATTAAATAATTAAAACACACAAACCTGACACACGCGAAAACCTAACTACTTTTTTTCACACTCTCCAGCAGAAGTTATATCGGGAATGACTTGCAACCAGCCGAAATCCCCGGAAAAACCCGGCCTTATATAATAATAGGTATGGGATCCGGCAACGAACCGATTGATAACTTAAACTGATGTAAAATGAAACAATGTTACACGCTGACCGGACTTGACGTACTGGGCAAAATACGCTCGTACATCAGGCTCCTGACGGTTATTCTTTTATATGTGACATTTGCGCTCCCGGCCTCGGCACAAGGGGGGGGGAAGGCCGTCTCGGGTATCGTTAAAGACGACACGGGAAATCCACTCATAGGTGTCACCGTCACCGTCCCCGGTACCACGAAAGGCACGACTACCGATGCCAACGGTACATACACGATCAATGCTGACAATTCAGAGAGCCTGAATTTCAGCTATGTGGGCTACAAACCCCAGACAATCCACGTCAACAACCAATCCACCATCGACGTCACCATGAGCGAAGACAACACCAGCCTCGAAGAGGTCGTCGTCGTCGGCTACGGCGTACAGAAGCGCCGCGACATCGTAGGCGCCGTCGAAACCCTTTCGACAAAGGGGCTCGAAGAGCGCATGGGTTCGTCGATGAGCATTTCGCGCTCGTTGCAGGGCGCCATCCCCGGCCTTACGATGACCTTTTCCGACGGTAAGCCCAACCGCGGCGCGACGGTGCGCATCCGCGGCGCGGAGAACTCGATCGGTTCAGGCGGTTCGGCCCTGGTGATGGTCGACGGCGTCGAAACCGACATGTCGACCGTGAACCCGGACGACATCGAGTCGATCACGGTGCTCAAGGACGCCTCTTCGACCGCCGTATACGGCGCCCGCGGCACCTTCGGCGTGATCCTCCTTACCACCAAAAAGCCTCAGAAAGGCAGCGCCAAGGTGACTTACAACGGCACCTTTACCTTCTACAAGCGCGCCACCAAACCCGAGATGGTCACCAACGGCTACGATTATACCACCTCGTTCCTGGAATCCTACGTCAACGCATTCGGCAAGGATCCCTCGAACATCAACAACGTATTCAAATTCTCGCGCACCTGGTACAACGAACTGGCACGCCGCAACAGCGACCCCTCGTATGAGAAATGGCGCGTCAACAACCGCAACGTCTACGAATACTTCGGCAACACCAACTGGTACGACGTATTCTACAAGGACTATACGACCGGACACCAGCACAACATCAGCGTGACAGGCGGCGGTGACGTGGCATCGTACTACGTCTCGGGCCGTATGTTCGAGCAGGACGGCATCTACAACGCCGGCGACGAGAAATACCAGCAGTTCAACGTCAAAGCCAAAGGCATCGTCAACGTAAAGCCGTGGCTGCGCGTGGAGAACACCACCGACTTCATGTACCGCTATTCGCACCAGCCGACGAGCCACACGGGCATCTCCACAACGCCGATGACGGTATCGCGCATGCTCAACCACCAGGCTTACCCCGTAGCCCTGGTCACCAATCCCGACGGCACGTGGACGGAAGCGGCCGTATACACGGGCTGGGCAGGCTTCGTCGAGGGCAACTCGTGGCGTAAAGACCGCAAGTTCGACATGAACAACCGCACGGCGGTCACGATCGACCTGTTGAAGGACGTGCTGGTCGCCGCCGCCGACGTGAGCTTCTATTTCAACCAGACCGACCGCCGGCAGGCCGTGAACAGCTACACCTACTACACGGGGCCCGACAGTTCGGGCGAACGCCCCTCGGGCTCGCTCTACGAAGAGCGCTCCTACAACCGTCAGAAAGTCGCTTCGAGCGCCACGCTGACCTACACGCCCCGCCTGGGCGACAACCACTCGCTGAGTATCATGGGCGGTTGGAACATCGAAGATTATACCTACAAGAGCAACCTGATGAGCCGCGAAGGCATCATCATCCCCGGCAAGCCCAATTTCAGCCTGCTGGAAGGCGAAGCGATGACCCTGAAGGACAACGGCAGCTACGACTGGGGACTGGTCGGCGCATTCTACCGCGTAAGCTACTCGTACAAAGGGAAATACCTATTGGAAGCCAGCGGCCGTTACGACGGCAACTCCAAGTTCCCGTCCAACCAGCGTTGGGGATTCTTCCCCTCGGGTTCGGTGGGATGGCGCATCTCGGAAGAGAACTTCATGAAAAACGCCAACTGGCTCGACAACCTGAAGATCCGCGCATCGGTCGGTTCAGCGGGCAACGGCCTCATCAGCGATGCCTACGCCTACCTCTCCACGATGTCGATCGCACAGTCGAGCCTGCTGAACAACGGTTCGGTGTTCAACTACACGCAGGCACCCTCCCCGATTCCCAAGAGCCTGACATGGGAAAAGGCCACGACCTATGACCTCGGCCTGGATTTCGAGGCATTCAACGGCCGCCTGAACTTCTCGGCCGACATCTACCGCAAGAAAACAACCGACATGTATGTGGTGGGCGAAGAGCTGCCTGCCGTATTCGGCAACAGCGCCCCCAAGGGCAACTACGCCGACATGCGCACCGATGGCTGGGAGGCCAGCCTCTCGTGGCGCGACAGCCACAAGGTTGCGGGCAAGACCCTGAGCTACAATATTAAAGTCGCCGTATGGGACAACACCAGCAAGATCACCCGCTATACGGCCAAAACTGGCACGCTCCCGACCAACTACTCGATCAACTATTACGAGGGGATGACCCTCGGCGAAATGTGGGGCTACAAGTGCGACGGGCTGTTCCAGAGCGACGAAGAGGCGCAGACATGGGCCAACTATTCGAAGTTCACCAACCGTTCGGCGACCTGGCAGGCCGGCGACCCGCGCTACCTCGACCTGAACGGCGACGGATACGTCAACAACGGCAACAACACGATCTACGACCACGGCGACCTGGTGAAGATCGGCAACACCACGCCCCGCTACAGTTACAGCATCCAGGGCGGCGTGCGCTGGAACGGCATCGGCATCAGCATGATGTGGCAGGGCGTCGGCAAACGCGACTGGTATCCGGCCAAGGAGTCGGGTTATTTCTGGGGACAGTACGGCCGCCCGTACAGCATGGCACTCCCGTGGCATAACAGCGACCGCTGGTCACCGACCAACCGCGGCGCCTACTGGCCGCGCCTGGTCGGCTACTCGGCCAGCGACTCGGGCCTGATCCTCGCGCAGCCCAACACGCGCTACGTGCAGGACGCTTCGTACATCCGCCTGAAGAACCTCACCATCGACTACAACTTCCCCAAGGAGCTGGTCAACAAGATCGGCCTCCAGGCACTCAAGATCTATGTGTCGGGCGAGAACCTCCTGACCTTCTCACCGCTCAAGAAGTACGCGAAAAACTACGACCCGGAAGGTATCTACGCCGGCGATGCGGACTACGGAACCAACAAGTTCGGTAGCGACAACTTCGGCGACGGCGACGGTTATCCCGTCATGAAATCGTACACGATCGGTTTGAGCATAACTTTCTAAATTACGGACGACAATGAAAAAGATAACAATATATTTACTTTCGGCCTGTTTCCTGCTCACGTCCTGCGAGGATTTCCTTAACAGGGATCCCGACGCCAAGGTCGGATCCGGGGATTACTTCACGGACGAAGGCTCTCTGCTGACCTATATCAACGGGTTCATCCAGAAATACACCCCCAGCGCAGCAGACCTGGGTTACGGCGACGGATACTCGGACATCATGGCTACCGAAAAGTCGTTCACGTTCCTGACCAACGCTTCGTGGACACCCGACCTGCAGAGCGGCTGGTCGATCAGTAACTGGACACCGATCTACAACATCAACTATTTCCTGGTGCACATGCGCGAGGCGAAGGGGCTCTCCGAAGCTACCTACAACCACTACGAAGGCACAGCCCGTTTCTGGCGCGCATGGCAGTATTTCGAGAAGGTCAAGACCTTCGGTGCCGTACCCTGGTACGACGAACCGATCGACCCCGAAGACATGGTGGCGCTCTACAAACCGCGCGACAGCCGTGAATACGTCATGGAGCGCGTGCTCGAAGACCTGAACTTCGCCTGCGAGCACTGCTACACGTCGTCGGACTGGATCAACTGCGCCCGCATCAACCGGTACATCGCCCTGGCTTACAAGGCCCGCGTGTGCCTGTTCGAAGGTACCTACCGCAAATACCATTCGGTAGACCCGTCGACGGGCAAGGCATGGGAAGACAAGCAGGCTTCGGCGAAATTCCTGCGCGAATGCACCGAGGCCTGCGAGGAACTGATGGCAGCCGGCGTATACAGCATCGTGAACAACCCTGCCAAGGTCAAGACCCAGTACCGGGAGCTCTTCACACAGGAGGCCGTCAACACGACCGAAGTGATCTGGGCTCGCCAGATGAGCGTCGGCATGACCACGTTCCACGACCTTACGTGGCGTTACACGTCGGGCAGCTACGGACAGCGCTGGTCGCTCGACCAGGATTTCGTGAAGACCTACCTCAACCTGGACGGCTCGCGCCACACGACCACCGGCGAGGAGTTCACGACCGAAATCGAAAACCGCGACTACCGGCTCTCGCAGAGCATCATCACGCCGGGCTACACGAAGCTGGTGGGCGGCATCTCGACCGCAACACCCCCCGATTTCACGGTGACGCTGACCGGCTACCAGGTCATCAAGTTCAACATCGACGACAAGGCATACGAGTCGGCATCGGTTTCCTACAACTCGCTGCCCATCATGCGTTACGCCGAGGTGCTGCTCAACTACGCCGAGGCGAAGGCCGAACTGGGCGAATTCAGCGACGACATTTGGAACAAGACCATCAAGCCGCTGCGTGAGCGCGCAGGCGTCGACGGCAAGCGCCCGACATCGGCAGACCCCTATCTGCAACAGTACTATGGGCTGAGCGACAGCGACCTGCTCGAAATCCGCCGCGAGCGTGCCATCGAGTTGCTGCTGGAAGGGTTCCGTTACGACGACCTGATGCGCTGGCATGCGGGCGAACTGCTGAACAAGCAGTGGTACGGCATCTACATCCCGGCCATGGACACTTCCTACGACCTCAACGGCGACGGCATCAACGACGTCTGCGTGACTTCGGGCGAAGCCGGCAACGAACCCGGTGTAACGTACATCATACTCGACAACAGCAAATACTCGCTGGAGAACGGCACGACCGGACGCCTGCTCTATACCGTGGGCCGCAACTTCGAGGAAAAGCGCTACCTGCGCCCCATCCCCAAGACGGCACTGAACATCAACCCCGACCTGGGACAAAACTATTACTGGAGATAAACAGGGAGGAAACGTGCCCCGGAGCGATATTTTCCCGGGGCGCGCATCCCGACACAAACCTTAATTCAGCATACAATGAAACGATACATATTTATCATCGCCGCGCTCACTGCCCTGATCTTTTCCGGGTGTTCGAATGACGACGACCGCCCGGTAAAGACCCCCATAGATCCGCTGACCGACATCTACGGCGTGGTGACCGACAACCAGGGGAACCGACTTCAGGGAATCGTCGTAAGCGACGGATACACCTGCACAGCCACCGACGAGAACGGCGTATACCAGCTTACGGCCGGGGAATTCTCCTATCATGTGTACCTTTCGATCCCCGCGGCATACGAGGTACCCGTGTCCGAAGGGCTGCCCTGCTTCTGGCAGAAACTGACCGAAGGGCGCAAGCGCTACGACTTCACGCTGACCCCGCTGGCCGGAGGTGCCGAAAACGAGTTCAACCTCTTCTGCGTGGCCGACCCCCAGTGCCAGAACACGACCAACATCGCACGTTTCAACAACGAGACGGTGCCCGACATCGCCGCACAGGTCGCAGCCTCGGCGCTGCCCTCGTACGGCATCACGCTGGGCGACATAGGGTGGAACACCGAGAATACGGACTACACGAACGACGTATTCCCGCTGATGAAAAAGGCCATGCAGACGGACAAGGTCGGGCTGCCGCTCTTCCAGGTGATGGGCAACCACGATAACAAGGTGATCGCCGTCAGCAAGGATAACTACACCGTCGCACACGACATCGCCGCACAGCGGAATTTCGAATACATCTTCGGCCCCGTGAACTATTCGTTCGACCGCGGCAACGTGCACATCATCGCCATGGACAACATCATTTTCCCGAGCCACAAGGATTATTCGCTCGGATTCCGCGACGACCAGGTCGAATGGCTCCGACAGGATCTGAGTTATGTTTCGAAAGACAAAATGGTGATCCTCTGCGTACACATTCCCATGCGCGCCAGCGGCAACCAGAACGTACAAGCGGTATTCGAACTGCTCAAGCCGTTCGCCGAGGTGCACGTCATGTCGGGGCACACGCACTACGCCGAGAACAACGTCTACGACAGCCACTACGAACACGTGCATGGCGCGGCCTGCGGCGCATGGTGGAACTCCACGATCAACGTCGACGGCACGCCCAACGGCTACGCCATCTACAACATCAAGGGCGCCACGATTACCGACTGGGTATACAAGGGCACGGGGCTCGATGCCCAGCAGCAGATACGGCTCTACCGCGCCAACGACATCTTCATGCGTGATTACTCGAAAAACTACCAGTTCTATTACAAGGGCGACGACCAGATCGTAGCCAATGTCTGGAACGCCGACAAGGACTGGAAAATCGAAGTATACGAGAATGGCATAAAAACAGGGGAAATGACGCATTTCGACTACACAGGCAATGAAAAGGACAAGTCCTGGGATGCCTGGGCACTGGGTTACCACATCGGCGTAGTAGGCAAGGCCGAACTGGACAGCAATAAGAAACCCACGAGCTACTACCAGCGCAACGTCCGCCACCTGTACTACTACACGCTTCAGTCACCGACAGCGTCGGTCGAAGTGCGTGCCACAGATCGGTTCGGCACGACCTTCACGCAAACGAAATTCACCACGGGCCTTGCCGAGGATTTCCCGGTCGGCGAGTAGGTTATTACGGAAAAATTCGTAACTTTGTGAATTGCGATTCAAAAGCAAAAACAAAATGAAACGACTGATCTCGATACTCGTCGCCCTATCGGCCTGGGGCATTGCCATCGGACAGCCCTCGGTACGCATTGCCCACGGGCCCTACCTGCAACAGGTCACCGACGACGGTTTCACCGTCGTGTGGACGACGACCATCAATGCCGCATCGTGGGTCGAAGTCGCTCCTGACGACGGATCGCATTTCTACGCCGCCGAGCGGCCGAAATATTACGATTCGCACATCGGCAAACGCCGCATAGGCCGCCTGCACCGCGTACGCGTGGAGGGGCTGGCTCCGGGGACGACCTACCGTTACCGCATCATGCAGCAGGGCGTGCTCTGCGACGAAGGCAACAAGCGGGTAGTCCTGGGCGAAGGTTACGGGAGCGACATCCTCAAACACAAGCCCTATACGGCCACTACGCTCGACGAAAAGAAGGATCAAACCGAATTCTGGGTTGTGAACGACATTCACGCCCAGGATTCGATCTTCCGGTTGCTGCTGGAAGGTGCCGAAAAGGCCAAACCCGATTTCGTCTGCTTCAACGGCGACATGCTCACTTCGATGGAGTCGGAGAAGCAGCTTTTCGAGGGGTATCTCAATTCGGCCGCCGAATTGCTGACGCCCGCGGGAATCCCGATCTTCGCCACGCGCGGCAACCACGAGAACCGCGGCTCTTTCTCCCCGAGTTTCCTCGACTACTTCCCGACCTCCACGGGCGAGGTATACTACACGTTCCGGCAGGGGCCGGCCTATTTCGTCGTGCTGGACTGCGGCGAGGACAAACCCGACAGCGACATCCGCTATTACGGGTTGTCGACCACCGACGCCTACCGCGAACAGGAAGCCCGCTGGCTGAAGGGCGTGGTCGAAAGCGAGGAATACCGCGCGGCACCCCTGCACATCGTCGTGCTGCACATGATCCCGGGCGGGAAAAGCAGCTGGCACGGCGAACAGGAGATCCGCAGATTGTTCGTACCGATCCTCAACGAAGCTTCGGTCGACATCATGCTATGCGGGCACTACCACCGCTACCAGTGGATAGACGACGGGAGCCGGGGCACGAACTTCCCGATCCTCGTAAATTCGAACCGGGACAAGCTCGTGGTGAAGGCCGACCGCAGGGGAATCGACATCGACGTCGTGAACACGGGCGGCGAGGTCATCAAACGCCACCGGATCGACAAGTAACCGCCTGAAAGGAAACAGAACAGGGACAAAGGCGCTTCCGGGCGCCTTTGCTCTTGGAACAAACCGCAGAGAACCAATAAAACACACTATGAAAACATCCAGACTACTGACCGCCTTCGCCACCGCCGCCCTGCTGCTCGGATGCGCCCCGGGCGGGCAAAAGGCCGAAGGGCCCTACTACATCGACATCAAAGACCGCGCACAGCTGCACGAGTGGTTCCGCTATTCGCCCGAGCGGCCGGTCGTCATCAGCGGCCACCGCGGCGGCATGGTGACGGGATTCCCCGAAAACTGCATCGAGTCGTTCGAGAAGACGCTCACGATGATGCCCTCGTTCTTCGAGATCGACCCGCGCATGACCAAAGACAGCGTGATCGTGCTGATGCACGACGCCACGATCGACCGTACCACGACCGGCACGGGCAAGGTTTCGGACTACACCTACGCGGAGTTGCAGCAGTTCTTCCTCAAGGATCGCGAAGGCAACGTCACGACCTACAAGATCCCCACCCTCGAGGAGTGCATCGCCTGGAGCCAGGGCAAGACGATCCTCAACCTCGACATCAAGGACGTCCCGCTCGAAGTGATGTCGCAATTCATCAACCGCCTGGCACCGGCCAACGTGATGTATACCGTGCGCAACGCCAAACAGGCGCGCACGTATCTCGACCGCGACCCGCAGGCGATGTTCTCGTGCTGGTGCAAGAACATGAAGGAGTTCAACGAGTATGTCGGGGAGCGGATTCCCTGGTCGCAGGTGATGGCCTACGTCGGCACGATGATGCTGCCCGACCAGCAGGAGCTTTACGACAACCTGCACCGCAACGGAGTGATGTGCATGATCTCGCTCGCCCCGACGCACGACCGCAGGGCCACCGACGCGCAGAAGATACAGGGCTATGAACTCGAAATCCCGACGGGTTGCGACGTCATCGAAACCGACTACCCCTACTTATTCCAGAACCTCAATCTCAACCGCAAGTAAACAAATGGCTGCATTCGAAAAATACCGCTCGGTCTACACGCACGACGAACTGATGGAACACCTGCGCCGCATCCGGCACGTGGCACTCGACATGGACGGCACGATCTACATGGGCATGTCGCTCTTTCCCTACACCAAGCCGTTCCTCGCGGGGCTCAAGGAGATGGGCATCGGGTATTCGTTCCTGACCAACAATCCGTCGAAGTCGATCGCCGACTACCTGCACAAGCTCGACGTGCTGGGCATACACGCCACACGCGAGGAAATGTACACCACCGCCCTTGCGACGATCGACTACATCCGCGAGCACTACCCTGCGGCCAAACGGCTTTTCCTGCTCGGCACGCCGAGCATGATCTCGGAATTCGAGGCAGCAGGTTTCGAATCGGCCGCGGATTCGGCGGACGACGTGCCGGACGTGGTGGTCGCGGCGTTCGACATGACGCTGCAGTATGACCGCCTGTGCCGCGCCGCATGGTGGGTGTCGCAGGGCGTGCCCTACATCGCTACCAACCCCGACCGGGTATGCCCCACCGACCAGCCGACGGTACTGGTCGACTGCGGTTCCATTTGCGCTTGCATCGAACATGCCACGGGACGGCGGCCCGACATCACGCTCGGCAAACCCGATCCCAACATGCTCTCGGGCATACTCTCGCGCCACGGCCTGCAACCCGACCAGATCGCGATGGTCGGCGACCGCATCTACACCGACGTGGCGATGGCGCACAATGCCAAGGCCATGGGCGTGCTGGTGCTCTCGGGCGAAACGACGCTCGACGTGGCGGACAAGGCCGACCCGCAGCCGCACATCACGGCCGACAGCATCGAAGTGCTGGGCGCGCTGATCCGCGAAGCGCACAGCAAATAACCGGACGCAGCATGCCGTCCGGCAGACCGGCAGCACCGCACCGCCGCACCGGCATATCAGCGCTTGGGCGCACAAATGCCTGTCGGAAACAGCACTCCGAATAGGCGGAGGTTATACTCCTATCAGAAAAACCGGGCTCCGAAAGGGCCCGGTTTTTTACGGTGTTCACCGGAAAAGCACTATCTTTGCAGAAGATAAACCGCACCCGGACAATTGGGAGTTTGCGCTCTTGCCGCCCGGTTGCATTATCTTCGCGGCGATAGAGCCATACAAACGAACGGTAAACCCTATGGAACACAATATCCTCATACCCCTGCTGCTGACGCTGGGCGCCGGACTGGCCACCGGCATCGGCAGCGCCATCGCTTTCTTTGCCCGCCGCACCAACAAGCGGCTGCTGTCGTTCTCGCTGGGCCTGTCGGGCGGCGTGATGATCTACGTATCGTTCGTCGAGCTGTTCCAGCAGGCGCACACCACCCTCTCGGACGAATGGGGCGCACAGACGGGGATCATCGTCACCGTCGCCAGCTTCTTCGCCGGGATACTGCTCATCGGCATCATCGACCGGCTCGTCCCCTCGTTCGAAAACCCCCACGAGGCACACATGGTCGAGGAGATGGACAAGCAGCCCCGCAACCCGAAACTCATGCGCATGGGCGTAATGACCGCACTGGCAATCGGCATACACAATTTTCCGGAAGGTATCGCCACGTTTACCTCGGCCGTGGACAACATGGCTCTGGGCGTTGCCATCGCCGCGGCGATCGCCATCCACAACATCCCCGAAGGCATTGCCGTCTCGATCCCGGTTTACTATGCCACGGGCGACCGCAAAAAAGCCTTCAAACTCTCGTTGTTGTCGGGGCTCGCGGAACCTGTCGGGGCGGTGCTGGCCTACCTGGTGCTGATGCCCTTCATGACGCCGACACTGATGGGCTGCATCCTCGCGGGCGTAGCGGGAATCATGGTATTCATTTCGATCGACGAACTGCTGCCAGCAGCCCGTGAATACGGCGAAGCGCACATCTCGATCTACGGCGTAGTGGCCGGCATGGCACTGATGGCCGTAAGTCTCATAATGCTCGGATAAAACAATGGACATCCTGTTACTACTCGTCGGCCTGGGGCTGATCCTCGGCGGCGCAAATTTCCTGACGGACGGCTCTGCGGCGGTAGCCCAGCGTTTCCGCGTCCCGGAATTCATCATCGGCCTGACGATCGTCGCCGTCGGCACCTCGATGCCCGAACTGGTGGTCTCGGTACTCTCGGCCGCGGCGGGCAACAGCGACGTGGCGATCGGCAACGTCGTCGGCTCGAACATTTTCAACGTCTTCGTAATCCTGGGAATCTGCGCGCTGATCCGGCCGCTCGTGCTTACTAAGGAAAACATCCGGCGCGACATCCCGTTCGGCATGGCCGCGTCGCTCGTGCTGCTGGCGGTCACTTCCGACCGCCTGGTATGCGCCGGGGCAACGGACAGGATCGGCCGCCCGGACGGCATCGTCATGCTCGCGCTCTACATCGGGCTGATGTGGTACATGATCCGCACAACCAAACGCCAGCGCAGCATACCCGGTGCGACAACCGGAATGAATATCCCCGTATCCGGAGCTGCCCTGAAAAACGGGGCGCAACACGCCGAAGGCACAAAGAAACCGATGGCCTTGTGGCTGGCGGGGGTAATGATCGCAGGAGGGCTCGCGGGACTGGTCTTCGGCGGCGAGATGTTTCTGAAAAGCGCTACGGCGATCGCCCGCACGCTCGGAATCAGCGAATCGGTCATCGCCATCACGCTCGTGGCGGGCGGCACGTCGCTGCCGGAACTGGCTTCGTCGGTGGTATCGCTGCTCAAAGGCAAAGCAGAAATGGCACTCGGCAACGTCATCGGATCGAACATCGCCAACATCCTGCTGATCCTGGGCATCAGCGCCACGATCCACCCCCTGACGATGGGCGGGATCACGCTGACGGACATCCTCGTGGTCGTGCTGAGTTCGCTGCTGCTGTTCATGGCAGCCTTCACGTTCCGCAGCAAAAAGCTCGACCGGTGGGAAGGCGCTATCTTCCTGGCGATTTACATCGCTTACATCTGGTATTTGGTCAGGTAACGGTCGATCAGCCGCGGCAGGGCATAGCCGCCAAGCGCGGCGGTTTCCACGGACGGGAAAGCAGGCATGGCGTCGCATTCGATGCGGTGGAAAACCGCATGCAAAAGCTGGTGCGAAAGCCGGTGCCCGGGCATCGTGACGCTGCGAAGCAGGTGCCACCTGCCGTTGCCGAGCAGCTCCCCGAACGCCGCCGTTGCAGCCAGCTCCGCGAAATCCACGGCCTTGTCGGTTTCGATAAGCGGAAATTCATACAACCCCTGCCAGATATCGCCTCCGCCGCGACGATGCAGCAGCGTCTGCCCGCCGCATGTCACGTGCAGGTAGTTGAACCAGCGGTCGCGCACCTTCGCACGCCCCTGTTTTACGGGACGCACGTCCACCGTGCCGGCAGCCAGGGCGAGGCACCGCCCAGCCAGGGGGCAATCCCCGCACCGGGGCTGCGCAGGGGTACATTGCAGGGCCCCGAAATCCATGATCGCCTGGTTGTAAAGTCCCGGGCGGGAAGTATCCAGCTGCGACTGTGCCAACTCGGCGAACGTCCTCTTCCCGGCCGTCGTATCTATCGGGATGCCGATATCGAAAAGCCGTGCCAGCACCCGGTATACATTCCCGTCGAGCACCGCACACGGGGCGTCGTAAACGATCGAGCAGACGGCCGCCGCAGTATAGTCGCCCACGCCGGGCAGCGCGCGCACGCCTTCGTAGGTGACAGGGAATACCCCGCCAAACCGAGACATGACCTGCCTCGCGGCAGCATGGAGGTTACGGGCACGGCTGTAATAGCCCAACCCCTGCCACAGTTTGAGCACCTCGTCCTCGGGCGTAGCTGCCAGTGCGGCGATGTCGGGGAACCGCTCCGTAAAGCGCAGGTAGTACTCCAATCCCTGCGCCACGCGCGTCTGTTGCAGGATAACCTCCGAAAGCCATATCCGGTAAGGGTCACGCGTGCGACGCCAGGGCAAGTCACGGCCTTCGCGGGCGAACCAGGATAGCAGTATGTCGGAAACAGGCTCCATCTTTCGGATGCAAAAATAACATTTTTCCCGATTAGGAACTATATTTGAAGAGGTAAAGCCACTATCTAAAACGCAAGGTTATGGAAAGAAAAAAACACACGCTGGTCGACAATGCCGACGAAAAGCGCTATGAATTCGACCTGGGCGACGACATCGCCATCATCGAATACATCAAAACCCAGGGATTCATTATCCTGACACACACCGAAGTCCCTGAAAAATACGAAGGGCAGGGCATCGGCGCCGAGCTGGTGCACGACGTACTGGAGGATCTGCGCGCCAAGAAACTACAAATGATCCCCCAGTGCCCCTTCATCGCCCAATATATCCGCCGCCATCCCGAATGGGTGGACGTGGTACTGAAAGAAATACCGGCCAAATAAACAGGAAACCCGCCTCCCGGCGGGTTTCCTGTTACGGTATCACGGCATTCAAAAATCGTCCGTGCGGAACGGCACGACCGGCAGCCCCCGGATGTTGGCCAGGTTGCCGGGCATGAAGTCGCGGAACCCGTACCGTACGGCAACCGGACTGGCAACCTCCTTCGACGAGACGACCAGCAACAGCTCCCGCCTGTCGACCTCCACATCGGCCGGATGGAATACCCGGTCGGGGCCGCACACCTCGAACCCGCGGATATCCTCCATACGGCTGAACCCCTCTTCGGTATGGGACAAGGCAACGTAAGCCTTTCCGTCGCGGATCCCGATCGACCTGAACCGCGGGCTTTCGCAGGCGATGTCTGAAAAACCGTAGGTCTTGTTGAGTGCCATGTAGGCCAACCTGTGCCCTACGTCCCGTTTATTCTTGGGGTGGACATTGGTTGCCTCGTAGGGTTCCACCAGGTCGTTCGTGCAAATCACGCCGCTGTTGGGGATGAGTTCCCGTGCCTCCCACTGCGCTTCGCGCAGATAGGGGCCGTTTCCGCTGCCATAGGCGAAGGGGGCGACCTCGACGTAATAGAACGGGATATCGCCCTGCTTCCAGAGCGAACGCCACAGCCCTACCATGTTGGAAAGGCGGACAGCATAGTCCTTATACTGGTTTACGTTCGATTCACCCTGATACCACAAGAAGCCACGGACGGTATACCCCGCAACCGGGTGCAACATGGCATTGTACATCACCATCGGGCGCAGCCAGTCGGTCGTAGCCTCGATGCCTTTTTCCGTCAGGTCGATATCGGGATAGGTTTCCAGTATCTCGCGGTTCGTCCAACCCTCGACACGCGTCCCGCCCCACGTGCAGTCGACAATGCCGACAGGCATGTCCAGCACGTCGCTGAGCAGTTCGGCAAAGAAATAACCCGTGGCGGTGAAATCGGGCGCGGTCTCCACCGTACATGGCCTCCACTTCCCCGGAACCCGATCCTGGGGCGTATAGGCCGCCGTGAGGGGTATTTTCACGTAGCGGAGCCTGTCGCGCATACTCCCCGCACGGGCTATGATCTCGTTGGCCCCGGCGATGGGACAGTTATTGAACCCGCGGAGCGGCATCTCCATATTGCTCTGCCCGCCGGCGAACCAGACTTCGCCGATCAGTACGTTGTCGAGCACGACCCTATCGCCGCTTACGATCGTCACCTGCTGCGGCTCATAACTGCCGGCCGGGGTGTTCACCCGCGCAGACCAACGGCCGTCGGCATCGCTTCGCACGGTGCATTCGGCACCCCACGAGGTTTCGATCCGCACCGTGGCCCGGGGATCGGCCCAGCCCCAGAGGCGGCATTGGGCATTTTGCTGGAGCACCATGTCGCTGCCGATGATCTCGGGCAGTTCGACCTTGGCCGCGGCACCCCATGCGGCGGCAAGGCAAATAAGGGACAAAATGAGTTTCTTCATATCGGTGCGGTATCAATTTATTTCCCGCAAATTTACATTTTTTCCGGCAACCGGGAATACCCCGCGCGCATAAAAACTACCCGGCTGTTAATATAGGTATCGAATTTTTTCGAAAATTCCCGTCCGGAAATTTGGTTTGTTTTACAAACTACTTTATATTTACAACAGATTTATAAGCCAAGAGAGTCATTTCACACCGCAAACCTATGGAACTTCTGGAAAACACCACCGACAAACGCCGCCTTTTCGGCCGCTGGTTCGCCCGCCGCATCACCACCTACGTCGCGGTATGCGCGTTCCTCACCTTCGTCAACTGGTACACCTCGCCCCACTACTGGTGGGTGGTATGGGTCATGGCCGGCTGGGGGCTGAACCTGATCCTCTCGCTGGTCTGGTACCTGACGGGCTGCGACGAAGACAAAGATTACCGTTAAACCCATAAAAATCCCGGTTATGAAAACCTTACACCTGTTACTGGCCGCCAGCTTCATGCTGGCCTCCACGGCCGTCTCGGCCAAGACGCTCGAAGTCACCGTATCGGACATTCGCAACGACAAGGGCAACATCCTCGTCATGGCCAAGGTCGCCGGGCAGGAACAGCCCGTCTACGGCATGGCGGCCGCAAAGGCCGGCAAAGTCGTCGTGACGCTCGAAGGCATCGAAGCCGATGCGGCCGAGATTTCGCTCTTCCACGACGAAGACGGCGACTACAAGCTGAAGATGGGCGACCGCGGCCCTGCCGAAGGCTACGCCACCCGAAAATGCAAGCTTCCCGCCGAGCACAACACGGCCACGCTGAAACTCTACTATCCTGCCACCGAAAACGAATAGGCGCATGTACCGTCCGCTGCTCACCGCACTGCTGCTCGCCGCGACGATCCCGGCCACGGCTCAACATACCCTCCGGGGGCGCGCTCTGGAGGGCGAGAGCCCGGTCGGCTACGCCACGACAGTCCTGCTGCGCGACGGACGCCAGGCAGCGGGCACGACGACCGACGACGCAGGGGGCTTCGTGCTCACGGCGGATACGGGCCGTTACACGCTCGTACTGCGACACGTCGCCTACCGGCCCTTCGAACAGGAGGTATGCGTCGCCGCAGCGGATACCGACCTCGGGGATTTGCCCCTTGCACCTCTCGGAATCAGCGAGGTGACGGTGACCGCCGAGACGGTGACACGGCAGGCCGACAGGTTCGTGGTCAGCATCGGGAATACGCCCGCACTCGCGGGACAGGACGGCACCGAACTGCTGGCACGGGCGCCGGGCGTATGGCTGGGTGACAACGGCATCTCGATCAACGGCGCCGGCGGGACGAAAGTCTACGTGGACGGCCGCGAGCTGAAAGGTTCGGCGGAGGAGACCACCACCTACCTGCGCAGCCTGACCGCAGCCGACATCGCCCGCATCGAGGTCATGCCGCTGGCCGGCGCCGAGTTCGCAGCCGACACGCGCGGCGGGGCGATCCTCATCACGCTCCGGCGGCGCCGCGACGGCGGCATGGACGGCAACCTGCAATTCTCCACGGTGCAAAGCAATCGGATAGCGGGCTATACCCCTTCGGGGCGTATCGGCATCCGCACAGGGCGCTGGACACTCACCGCATCGGGGTCGGGAAGCTTCACTCCGGTTGCCGAAAGCCGCTTCACGGAGACCCGCGAACAGGCCGGGCAACGGCTGCCCTTCGCCGGCAGGAGCGATTCGAAGAGCTGTACAAACTACGGGCGCGGGCATTTCTCCGCGGTATTCGACCCTACGCCGAAACACACCGCAGGTTTCGACATCGAATACACGGAACGCAGCACCCACATGCCGACACTATCGCGCACCACACTCGGACAAACCCAGAGCGACAGCCGCTACCGCCAGCACATGGGCGGGAATACCCTGACCGCAACCGCCAATTACATCTGGAAGATCGACACGCTGGGATCGCAGTTCAAACTGATCGCCGACTACACGCGTTACACCTCCCACGGCGACAACAGCTACCATACGACGACCTCCGCACCCGGAACCCTGCGCGACTCGCTCTACGAATCCTCCACGGGTTCCGTGTACGACATCCTGACGGCCGACGCCGGGCTTACGCGCAAACTGCCGCACGGCCTGACACTGCGCGCGGGGCTGCGCTACACCCGCAACGGCATGGCGGACAAAAGCCACTACGCAGCACAGACGCAGGGCACATGGCTGGCACTGCCCGAATACAGCTACGACCAGCACTACACCGAGCAGATCGGTGCGGCCTACGCCTCGCTGGAATACAGCGCCGGACGGTGGGAGCTTTCGGCCGGGCTGCGCGGCGAATACACCTCCGTCGCATCGCAGACGCTCGACCGCTCCTATTTCGGGTTGTTCCCAAACGTTTCGGTCAGCCGCGCGCTCAACGCCCTGCGCACATGGCTGCTCGTGGCGCAGTGGAGCCGCAACATCGAACGCCCGGCATTCCCGGCGCTGAACCCCGCACGGATCCGCATATCGGATTACAGCTGGCAGTCGGGCAACCCCTCGCTGCGGCCGACCTACATACACCGTTTCTCGCTCACGGCCGTATGGAAATACCGCTATACGCTCACCGTGGGAGGCAACCTGCACCACGACCTGATCCGCGAAATCGCACACAGGGACGAAACCGACCCGGACGCGGTGTATATCCGCCCCGAGAATCATTACACCGAAAACCACTGGTTCGTGGCGGCGAGCGTCCCGGCGAAAATCACCCGCTGGTGGAACCTCTCGGTCAATGCCGTCGGGGTGATGCAGCGCATCCGGCTCAACAGCACCGACAGCCCGGCCACGCACTACCTGATGTTCGCCGACGCCACCTGCTCGTTCACGCTGCCGGCCGGGTTCTTCGCCGAAGCCGCCTACCGTGCCCAAAGCCGCCTCTACTCGGGCAACAGCGAGGTCGGGCCGCGCCACACGCTCTCGGCGACCGTCAAAAAACAGCTCTTCGGCAAACGCCTGACGCTTTTCTGCACCCTGTCGAACATCACCGGCTGCGACTGGGAGTTCGCCTCCCTGACCGACGGCATGCGGCGCACGATCGACACACGGCAAGCCTGGTCGGGGCGCTTGTGGAAAGTCGGCGCGGCCTGGAATTTCCGCACCGGCAACAAATTCCGCGCCCGCACCGTCGAAAGCGCGGCAGAAACCCAGCGCAAGCGCCTCGTGAAAAGCACGGAACAATAAAAAATAATTCGTAACTTTATCCCCCGTAACCCACCGTCCGCCATGGAAGACAAAAACCTCGACGCAAACCAGCGCATCGAACTCATCCAGCAGATGATCCGCGGCACCCGCCGACGGCTCTCATTCGGCAGCAGCAACCTGTTCCTCCTGTGGGGATACCTGCTGGCCGCGACCGCCATCGTGATCTTCGTCCTGCTGAAAACCACCGACTGCCGCGCCTGGCTATGGTTGTGGCTGCCAGCCGCGGCAACAGGGGGCACCGTGACCTGGTGGCATAACAGGTTCCGCGCCCCGCAGGTCAAAAGCTACACCGACCGGCTGCTGGAACAGATATGGAGCTGCATAGCCTCACTGGTCGTCCTGTCGGCGATCCTGATTTGCGGGTACGACCCGTGGGCGGTCGACCCGCTCTTCCCTGCGCTGCTGCTGATCGGCGCCGGACTCTTCATCTCGGGGCAGGTAATCCGCAACAAGTACATGTATTACGCATCATGCGCCGTAATACCGATCGGCTTCGGTATTACCCGGGACTCTTGGCTCAATGCCGACCCCGACTACAACCTGCTGCAATTTGCCGCAGCGGTTCTCATCGGGCTCACGGGTGCCGGCTACGCGCTCAGAAGGCAGGTAAGGTGCGATGCGGACAAAGTGGCGAAATCAAACGACGCGCATGACTGAAGATAAGAAACTGAACGCCGCCCAGAGTCTGGCACTCATCGGCCGCATGATCGAAAATACACGCAACCGCATGGCCGGCAGCGCCGGGCTCCACCTGCTGACATGGGGTTATGTTACGGTCGCCACGACACTCGCCGTCTGGGGGCTGGCAAGCTATTTCGACAACACACACTGGAACTACCTTTGGTTCATGCTGCCGGTAGCCGGCTACCTCATAACCCGCCTGCTCGGATCCGAAACGACCGGATCCTGTTCCCGCACTTACGTCGACCAGGTGATAGACATAATCTGGAAGGTCATCGGGTTCGCCGCCCTGCTGGTCGGCTCGCTGGCGGTGCTGCTCATCATCCGGATTCCGGTGACGTTCACCATCCTGCTGATGATCGGCATGGGAATCGCCATCACCAGCCTGATTCTGCGGTTTACGCCCGGCATCGCCGGAGGCACGGCGGGGATCGTACTGGGATCGGTTTCGCTCGCGGTTACCGACCACTGGCACCTCGTATTATTCACGGCGGGATTCGTCCTGATGCTGATCATCCCGGGGCACCTGCTCCATTACCGTTATAAACATTCCGGGCAGTACCGTGCCGGCAAGGGTGGCGGCAAAACACCCGGCGCCCACTGAAACGACATGAAACGGACGCAAAAACACATCGCTATGGAAGACAAGCAACTGAATGCCGCCGAGAGCATCGCGCTCATCAGCCGCATGATCGACAACACCCGCAACCGTATGCTGCGCAACTCGGGACGGCCGTTCCTGGTCTGGGGTTACGTGACCGTCTTCACGACGCTCCTGGTCATGGGTGCGGTGTATTATTTCCAGGATCCGAAATGGAACATCCTGTGGATGCTGCTCCCCGTACTGGGCGCATTGCTGATGTGGCTGACACGCGACAAGCATACCGAAGGCAAAGTCAGCACGTTCGTCGACCGCGTCATCAACAACGTATGGCTGGTAATGGGCCTCACGGCGTGGTTCGTCAGCATGCTCTCGCTTTTCAGCCAGATACGGCTGCCGATCCTGTTCATCATCCTGCTGACGATGGGCATGGGAACCACGATCACGGGGCTGATCATCCGGTTCCGCCCGGCCACCGCCGGCGGTACGGCGGCTATCGTCCTCGCTCCCGTTTCGCTCATCGTGAGCGGTTACTGGATGCCGGCCCTCTTCGCCGCCGGATTCGTCGTGATGATGATTATCCCGGGGCATATCCTCAACTACAAGTCGAACCATACGATATAAATAACACAATGGACAGGCAGAAAATATCCGAAACGGAAGCGCTGGACATCATCGCCCGCGTCTTCGACCGCAATATGCGCCGCATGAATTACGTACGGGGCGAATTGTTCATCTGCTGGGGAGCGCTGCTCAGCCTCACGGCACTGGCCGAATACGGGCTTTACCGCTGGACAGGCGACGTGCGCGTGCTGTGGAGCTGGCTGGTTCCGCTGGTCTGCGGCTATATTTGGACGGTTCGCAATTCGCGGCGGAAGGCCCTCGTCCGCACGGGGTTCGACGACCTGCTGATCCTGATATGGGGCATGCCGGCGATGATCTCGGCCGCCGCGATCGTCTATGCCGTAACCATCCCCGGGAATACGATAAACCCCGTAGGCGTCATGCAGCTGCTGCTCGGCACGGCACTGGCCATCACCGCCGAATTCTACCGGGGTAAAGGTTCCCAGCAATCGGGGTCGTTCGCAGCGTTGCTGATGCTCTCGGTCTTCGAGCTCATCATGGCGTTCAACTATACGTTCCGCATGCCGTTCGACGCCCAGGGCGGAACATGGATGCTCGAACTCTCCGCCCATGGCATACTGCTCGTACTGCTACCCGGTTTTATCCTCCGCCACATAACCCGCAAGCAATGTTCAAAGAACTGAATCCGCTGCTGCATTCGGAACTGAGACTGGCCGTGATGTCGATCCTCATCGGGGTCGAGAGCGCCGACTTCGTCTTTATCCGGCAGCAGACCGGAGCCACGGCGGGCAACCTTTCGGTACAACTGGACAAGCTGGCGAAGGCGGATTATATCGAAATCGAAAAGACCTTCCGCGGGAAGATGCCCTGCACGGTCTGCCGCATCACGGACACCGGGCGCGATGCCTTCGCCGAATACGTCGCGGCGTTGCAGACCTACATAAAAAGATAGCCCCGAAACACCCCGCAACGGAACGCCGCGTTTGTTGCCGTCCAGCGCTGAATCCCCGCTTGGCGGGGATTTCTGCCGTAGCAGAGGCAACAGCACCCCGGAAGGGCATCCGTATCCGAATTTACATCGTGCAGAAGAACGTCACCAGGAACGGGACGCTGAAATCGAGCACGCAGCCGTGGAAGACCGACACCACGGCATAGGGTTTTCCTGCGGACTGCGTGATGATCGGCAGGGTGGTATCGAAAGTCGTGGCGCCGCCGATCGAAACGGCGGCCAGCGGCCCGAACCACCGGGCGACAAGGGGTGCGGCCAACAGTGTGAACAGCTCGCGCATGACATTGCAGAGCAATGCCACCGTCCCCAGCTCCGCACCCCGGAAATCGGCGATGAAGATACTCGAAAGCGAGTAGTAGCCGAACCCAGCGCCGACGGCCATCGTATCCCCGGCCGTAAGCGGCAGCAGGAGCAGTGTCGACAAGGCAGCGCCGGCCAGCGTACCGACGGCCGTCATCACGGGCAGCAGCGCCAGCCGCGGATCGAGCCGCCGGACACGTCCCGCGAGGGTCGTATCGTTGCCGAGGGTGATCCCCACGCAAAACATCAGGGCATAGAGCACATAAGTGCTGAGGCGCGACCCCGCCACGTCGAACGGCAAGGCGGAGGAGAGCCCCGCCAGACATCCTGCGACGAAAAAGGCGACGATCACCAGACTCCCCCGCAAGGCGCCCCACATCGAAAGCGCCGCGTCCGCCCCGCTTACGACGTGCTCCCCCGCAATACGCCCGGCGTTCTGTCCGGGACACTCCACTGCAACGGCCGGCCCGGGCATTCCCGTACCGGCAGAGGTCGTAACGCGCGGTTGCGGCGCCTCGATCCCCGCAGCGACAGCCCCGGCCTGTTCCGGCATCCCTTCTGCGGGAGGCCGGGATGCGGTTCCTCGCCGGACGCAGCGCCACAACAGCCACGACATGCAGATACTGCCCGCGACCGAGCATGCGAAGATGACGAAGGCCGTGCGTCCGAGGGTCGCCATACCACCCACGACGGCAGGGTCGGAACCGACTTCCAGTCCCAGCAGGAACAGCAGGAGCCAGATAATCACGGTAATCATACGGGAGACGAATACGAGGCGCCAGCTCGACAGCAGGCGCCCCGCAATGATTCCTCCGATGATGACGGCAAAAATGACAAGCATCGTTTATTCCTGCTTCGCCGTGAGTTTTTCGATCTGTTTATCGGCCTCGGCCCGGAGGTTGTCGGCCTGTTTGCGGGCTTCCTCGACCAGTTTGTCTCCGGCCTTCTCGGCAGCCAGCTTGGCCAGCGCACCTTTCTCCTTCGCACCGTCGATAAGCTTCGTCCGTTGCGCCTGGGCGGCCTCGACGAGTTTCTCACCCGCCTTCGCGGCCTCGGCCCGGAGGTTGTCGGCCTGTTTGCGGATCTCCTCGCCGAGCGACTCACTGCCCGTGAGCTTCTGGATCTGCTGGTCGACGACGTTCTTCACGGCCTGTTCGGCGGCCTCCTTCACACCGAGCGTGATCTTGGGCGAGGTGAACGTGCCGCCGATACCGACGTTGACCGATTGCAGGATACCGCCCGTCGAACCGGCCGGGAGGGCTACCCTGGCCGTATAGTCGATGGTCTGGTCGAGCCCCGTCGAACCCGACATGTTGATCCTGATGTCGCCCATCTTCAGGTCGAAAGGCTCCGTAGCGATACGTCCGTCGCGGATGGCGAAGCGGATAGCCACGTCCTTGGCCTCGATCTTACGCAGGTTGTCGTTGTTGAGCGCCTTGGCCAGTGCATCGAACGCCTCAATGTTCTGGATGCGGATATTGGCCGACTTGATCTCGCCCGTGGCGTTGACCGACTGCAGGTCGGGCGACATCTGCGCATCGAGCGTCGCGGACATATCGAGCGAGAGCGAATAGTCGCCGCCCGTCTTGGCAAAGACCGGGACGAGTTTCTGCACCATCTCCAACTCGTCGAAGGTCTTGGAGAACGATGCCCCCGAAAGCCCCAGCGAGAGTTTCAGCGCCGGCCGCTGCGGATCGAAGGCCGTCGAATAGCTGCCCGATGCGGTAGCCGTACCTCCGAAGAGCTGCATACGTAGGCGGCTGAGCGACAAAGTTCCGTCCGCCATGCGCATTTCGCCGGTGATGCCGCCGATGGTCATCTTCTGGAACAACACCTTCTGCAACTCGGTATTGAGCGAAAGGTCGAGGTTGCGCGGGACTTCGAGCGCCTGCGCGGGAGCAGGGGACTCGGCGGGCGCCTGGGCAGCAGCTTCCCCGCCGGCGGTTTCTTCGTCGGCCGGCATGGCGTTCATGATCTCGTTCAGGTCGAGCAGGTCGGATTTCACGTAAAGGCGCCCGGAGAGCTTGTCGCCCCGCAGCAGGTAGCCGATATACCCCGTAAGCTGGCCGTTGGCCGCAAGGTCGCTCTTACCCACGGTCACGCCGAACTCGCCCAGCGTCATCGACGCCGGGGTGATCGTAGCCGCGGCACGGCGGATATGCACCGCGGGCAGGCCGGGCATGGAGAGGCCGAGTTTCTCGACGACGAACGTCCCCGAGGCGCCGATCTGCCCGTAACGGGCCTTCTCGACATCGGACATGCGCCCCGAAACCTTCACGTCGGCGCTAATCAGTCCGCTCAGGGCTACATCCTCACCGAGCGGGTAAACCTCTTTCACCGCCCCCAGGTCTACCCGTCCGTCGGCCGCAGCGCGGAATACCGGATCGCTGGCGAGGTTCGTCGCATAGAGCGATGCCGAAAGCGTGTTACCCGCCATGCGGAGCGTGAATTCCGAAAGGTCTACCTCGGTCTTGTCCATGACGCCGCCGGGGTTGGCTATCCGTACGGCGATATTGATTCCGTCGACCGCCTTGGGCAAAGACGAATACTGGAAACTGCCGTTGCGCACCTCGGTCTTGAGTTCGAAGGCCGGGAGCGCCGCCCCGCGCATCTCGCCACGGGCCCACAGCGCCATCGAAAGTTCGCCGGAGGCGGACAGGTTGCGGAAATCGCGGGTATAGAATGCCGGGACAAGCGAAAGCACGTCCTTGAACTGCACCTTGTCGCATCCGGCCGTAATATCCATAGCCACGGCATCGTCCTTCATCTCGGCCCAGCCGTCGAGCGTAAGCTCGATCGCATTGAGGCGCAGACGGTTCCGGGAGAAGGTAAAACGGTTGTTCTTCAGGTCGGCCGCGATCACGGCGTCGAGCTCCGCCTCGGCGTCGCTCAGCAGCGGAATTCCGCCCGAAACCAGCCGCACGGCACCGGCCGTAAGCCGCAGGTCGAGGTCGGTCTGGTCGGCCGACATGTCGCCCCGCAGGCGAAGGGAGAGGGGTGCCGTCGAAAAACGCATGCCCGTCGAATCGTCTTCATAGCGGATCGTCGCGTCGCTGATCCTGAAATCGCGAATCGAGAGGCTGAACGACGAAGAACCTTCCTCCGAAGACACTTCCCCGGCGGCGGGTTCCTCCCCCGAAGCCTTCACGATGTCCCAGTTGACCTTGCCGTCGGCGAGTTTATGCGCGTGCAGCGCCGGTTCGGCGAGGATGACCTTCGTCACTTCGAACCCGTCGTCGCCGAACAGCGACATCGGGTTCACGACGACCGATATGCGGTTCGCGGCAACGATCGTATCGCCTTCGAACGGCCCCGCGCCCACGACGGTCAGCCCTTTCAGGTCGAGCGACGCGCGCGGGAAATGGCGCAGCAGGCTGATGTCGAGTTTTTCGAAATCGACCCGTGCGTCGAGCATCTCATTGGCTTCGCGCTTCACGATCTGGGCGATCTTTCCCCTCAGCAACATCGGGGCGACAAAAGCCGCCACCAGAACAACGGCCACGACAATGGCCACAATCTTCACGATTTTTTTCATTTCCTATCTGTTTTAAAGACGAAAACCGTAGTCCCCGCCTCTTCGAATCCGACTTTACGGTAAAGTGCCCGGGCAGCTTCGCGCGCAGGGTTCGAGGTGAGCATCACCTTCGCGGCACCGATGCGGGCGGCATGCTCCGTGGCGGCCTTAACGAGCGCCTCGCCGGCACCGCAGCCGCGCTCTGCGGCATCGACCACCACATCCTCGACCCAGGCTTTCCGGCCCGAGGGGAGGTCGTACCACACCAGCGTCAGCACCCCGGCGATCCGACCGTCCCGCCGGGCGGCGAACAGCGCCGTGCCGTCGCTGCACACGACACGCTCCAAAGCCTCGCGGGAGAGTCCACCCAGGCAGGGCGAAAGCTGCGGCATGAGCCTTGCGAACGCCTCGGCGAGTTCGTCGGATACTTCTGTCACACACTCTATTTCGACCGCCATACGTCTCGAATATTTTTCACAAAGTTAATCTTTTTTTCGAAACCCCGGCTTTTTGCCCGTATCCCGGCTGCCATATGCCGAAAAAAGAGTATTTTTGTCCCGTTCGGGACAGACAGGCAAACCGGCACCGCGACGCGATCGCGTGCCACCCGGCGGCGGATCGTACGCCGGGCGACCGGTGCAGTTGCGGACAGCCTCCCCCCTCCGGCGCGGAGAAAATGCCTGGGGAGGGGCAGGAGCCCGGGCGCCGGCAAGCCCGGGGAATACCCGCGCCGAATCCCGGCAGAAACCGTAAAAAATTATGGAAAACATGAAAAAATATGCATTCCCGCTCGCGGCGCTTCTTTTCGCCGCCTGCAATTCCGGCGAAGAGACCACGACCACGCAGATCCAGGAGCCCGTCGCCACGATCCTCGAATACACCCCGGCACCGGGCCAGTTCATCAACGGCACGATGGCCGGGTTCGACCATGTGGCATCGGCGGCAGACGCATGCAGCTATGCTGCGAACCGCCTCGCCTCGAACAACTGGGTTTCGCTCGGCGGCTGGGGAGGCCGCATCGTGGCGGCCTTCGCGGAACCCGTGCCCAACACGGGCAGATACGACCTCTACGTCAAAGGCAACCAGTTCGATACGTCGTCCGAACCGGGCATCGTGTGGGTGTCGCAGGACGCTGACGGGGACGGAGCGCCCAATGACACGTGGTACGAACTGCGGGGCAGCGAATACGACAACGCCGAAACGATCCGCGGCTACGAGATCACCTATACCCGCCCCGCGGAGGCGGACGCCCCGGTAGCATGGAGGGACAACCAGGGCGGCAGCGGCACGATCGACCGTGTGAAAGAACATACGCAGGCCTACTACCCCGAATGGATCGTGGAGAATGAAATCACATTCGAAGGGACACGGCTGCCGAGGAATATCGGGCAAGCCGGGGAAAAATGGACGATGGAGCCTTTTGCATGGGGGTACGCCGACAACTATTCGGCCTCCGACCGCACCGGCATGACCAACCGCCTGCGGATCAGCGACGCCGTAACGGCCGATGGCGCCCCGGCCAACCTCGCACAGGTCGACTTCATCATGGTGCAGACGGGAGTGAATGCCAAAGCGCCTCTGATCGGCGAGGTATCGACCGAGGTGAGCGGCATCGGCTGCTACCGCACCGTAACGAAAAAACAATAACCGCACACGGCGACCCGCCCTGCCCGTGGCGGCATAGCCCCGAATCCCGGAAACGATGACCCTCCGCGACCAACTGCTCGAACTCCAGGAGCCGAAATACATGAAATTCACCGCGGCACTGATGCCGGGCGTGGAAAACGTACTGGGCATACGCCTGCCGGTACTGCGCAAAATAGCCCGCCAGATCGCCGCAGGCGACTGGCGCACATACCTTGCCGAAGCCGAGGATTTCTATTTCGAGGAGCGGATGTTGCAGGGGCTGGTGATCGGCTGCGCCCGCTGCACGCCGGCCGAGAAGCTGGAGCATGTGGCGCGCTTCGTGCCCAAAATCGACAACTGGGCGGTCTGCGACTGTTTCTGCTGGCGCCTGAAGGCGGCCGAACGGCAGCCGATGTGGGAATTCATACAGCCCTATTTCCGATCCGAAGCCGAATACGACGTGCGTTTCGCCGTGGTGACGGGGCTGGGGAATTTCGTCGACGGGGAGCACCTCGAGGCACTGCTGCAACTGCTCGACGGCGTCCGCCACGAAGCCTACTACGCCCGTATGGCCGTGGCATGGGCGGTGTCGGTCTGCTATGTAAAATTCCCGCTGCGGACACACGAGTGGCTCGGCAGCTGCTCGCTCGACGACTGGACATTCAACAAATCGCTGCAAAAAATCGTCGAATCGTTGCGCGTGAGCGACACGGACAAACAGGCGATCCGCGCCATGAAACGGCGCAAACAGGCAACTTCACGGGCCGCCGTGAACCCGCGCCCCGGCACCGAAACGGCCGGGCAGGCGGAAAAACAGCCTGGACAGGCCCCAAAACAACCGACAGACGGTAAAACGGCAGCCCGGCGACGGCGCCCGGCAGAAAAACAGGGCGCACGGCACAGATTTGCAAAATAATGTTACCTTTGTGTAAGAAATTCCAAAACGAGCCCCTATGCGCAAACTGGTAATTATCCCGACATACAACGAGAAAGAGAATATTTCGGCGATGATCGACAAGGTCTTCTCGCTGCCCGAGGCTTTCGAAATGCTCGTCATCGACGACGGTTCGCCCGACGGCACCGCAGCAATCGTCAAAGAGCGCCAGCAGGAATTCCCCGCGACGCTGCACCTGCTGGAACGCAGCGGCAAGCAGGGGCTGGGCACGGCCTATCTGACGGGGTTCCGCTGGGGACTGGACAACGGGTTCGACTACATCTGCGAAATGGACTGCGACTTCTCGCACAATCCCGACGATCTGCTACGGCTGTACCAGGCTGCGGCCGAAGGGAACGACGTAGTGGTAGGTTCGCGTTACGTGCAGGGTGTGAACGTCGTGAACTGGCCGATGTCGCGCCTGCTGATGTCCTACTTTGCCTCGATGTACGTACGCATCGTGACCCGCATGCCCCTGCGCGACGCAACGGCGGGGTTCGTCTGCTACTCGCGCCACGCGCTGGAGACGATCGACCTCGACGCCGTGAAGATGAAGGGATACGGGTTCCAGATCGAGATGAAATACTCGGCATGGCGGCTGGGACTCAAACTCAAGGAGGTGTCGATCATCTTCGTCGAACGCCGCGAAGGCACCTCGAAAATGAGCGGCGGCATCTTCCGCGAAGCGTTCTTCGGCGTGCTGGGACTCCCGTTCCGTTCGATCAGAAGCGCGAAAAGGCAGTGACAGCCATCCGGCAGGAATACGGACGCCAGCCTCCCGGGAGGCTGGCATTTATGCATACATACTTTACAGCGGAATCCGAGCACCCCGGAAATCAAAACGTAAAGAAATAGTTCATGAAGAAATTCCAGAAGGTGACTACCCCGATGGCAAATAATTTAGCCAGGTAGAAATTCAGTTTCCAGCGTTCGTGCAGCAGATAGATCGTGAGGTTGTTGATCACGAGCCCGACGGCTGCGATACCGAGGAAACGGAGGTATTGCCCGGCAATGTCGGGGTTTTCATTATGGAACGTCCAGATGCGGTTCAGGACATAGTTCGAGGTCGACGCACAGAGGAACCCCAGCGAATTGGCCAGGTACTTGTTCAGGCGCAGCCATTCCTTGCAAAGGTAAGTGATCCCGAAATCAACGAAGACCCCCGAACCGCCGACGACACAGAATTTGATGAACTGCTGGATCATGGTGCGACGACCTCCGTGCGGAGAGGTTTCCCGTTAAACCAATTCGTATACCCATCGCGGCGCAGGGCGAAACCGGCATCGAAACCGGCGCCGGAGAGTTGCTCCGGGACGACGAACCGCACCTCGCGCGTGATGGTATCCCCGGCCGGGATATTGAAATGCTCCCCCGTATCGAATTCCTCGACGCGGAAGCGGCCGTGCTTCCAGAGCATCACGAGCGACCGATCCCCGCAGACCCCGATCGCATAGGGATAGGGGTTCGAGATGCGCAGCGTCAAACGCAGCGTATCGCCCGCAACGACCTGTTCGGGCAGCCCCGTAAAGGCAATATCCACCAGGCGCGTCGGATGAAAATGCGGGTCGACGAACCACGAAAAACGTTTGCCGTTGGGCAACACGACGCTCCGGACGCGGCCCGTGGTATCCGCCCCGTCGTAAGGCGTTTCGACCAGCACCTCGTGTCCCGCGAAGCGCGTATCGTCATCGCGGAACTGCCACTGGTGCGTACGGTAGCGGATATTGGGCTGGCAGTAGGCCTCGCCCCCGGTATAGAAGGCGTATTTGGCCGCGACGGCATAGCCATGGCGGAAAACGACGGGGCGGCCGTCGGCGATCCCGGCGATCCGGCCGTAGCTCGCAGGATTGTCGAAGACCTCGAAACGCAGGCCCAGCGGATTGAAGATCATTTCGAGACGTACCAGACCGACCAGCAAAACGGTCGCCAGCCCGGCGCACATCAGGTAACGCCGCGTGCGGGAATGCCGGCGGGCATAGGTGAAAAGCGTATAGATCAGGCCGAAAACGGCGACGATCACCCATTGGGGTTGCACGTAACCGCGAAATGTCGAGAGCAGGAAAAAAACGATGAACGCCACGGGGATAAACTTCAGCGCACGTTCGACGGCGTTTTGCGGCTTCACGGCGATCCAGGCCTTCACGTACAACGGCACGAAGAAGGGATTGAAGACCACCAGCAGGTTGAGCAGGTATTCGGCGACATAATTGGGCCGGAACACCGAATTACGCCCCGCCAGATGATAGGCCAGCGAGGCCCAGTCGTGCTCGTACTGCCACACGAAATGCGGCACGAGCAGCAACAGCGCTACCGCGCCGCTGAGATATAGGGTCGGACGCAGGAACAGACGGGGGGGGGTCGCCGCAAGCGCGAAGAGTACGACCAGCGCCCCGTGGTATTTGCTGTAAGCCATCAGCGCCATGGCAACCCCCATCCAGAGCCATGCACAACGCCGGTTCTCGGAGAACCACTTGAATGTCAGCAGGAACAGCGCGGTGGTCATCATCAGCGGGCCGTCGGGCACGGCGATGAAGCCGTAGAGCTGCAACATCAGCGTCGCGGCCGAGAGGACGACAAAAAGCGCCGCGTCGCGCCGGTCGGCATCCGCGGGGCGGATTATCCGCCATAGTATATAAAGGTAGAGCGGTTGCAGCACCGTAAAGAAAAACCGCACGCCCAGTTCGCCCCCGAAAAGGTGCTCGCCGAGCCAGACCAGCAAGGCGGTCATCGGCGGATGGTCGAAATATCCCCATGCGAGGTTTTCAGCGAACATATGGTAATACGCTTCGTCGTTGGCCAGTTCGGAAAACCCGGCCTGCAGGAGGTTGCACACCCACCACACGCCGAGCCACAAAGCTACCAGGCCGTCGGCGCCGAGCGAAGCATAAGTCTTTTTGAGCGATGCCTTCATACAAGCGACAAAGGTAGCAAAATTTATCGTTTTTGCGCCATTCCCGTCCGAAAGAGAGGGGAGGGGCGAAACAGCTTTCGCACAAATCAGTCCGCGGGGACACACTTTGCCGGTGTAAAAAACGTTTCCGTAATATCGGATCGTTGTTACGGGCCGGCCCCATCGGCGGAAAATCCCGGACAATACCGTGTCCCACAGCCAGATGCCTGCAATGGAAGCGGAAGAGGGAAACACCTGTGGCATGTTACCATATTTGGAAGTCCATAAAAAAATGTTTCAGACAATGACACAACGGATTACAGATGCCTGATTCACAAATCCGGCATTATGTCCCAGAAAAGAAGCCTCCGGAATATCCTCGGCTCCCGAAGCGCAGCAATCGCCAAAGACACCCTAAAAAATACGAATATCAGACAATAAATACATAAAAAGAAACAATATTTATCCTATAAATAGCCTTAACTTCGTAGCATAAAATATCATTTTTTTACGGCAGCCCGCAACCTGCCGTTTTTGCTACGGAAGGCTGCATACGAAGAGGCCATGAAACTACGAAATTCCATACGTCCGATAAGGTTACTCCTGCTGCTCTCCGGCTTGCTGGCATTAGCGTCGTGCCGGCAGGACGAGACGCAATCCCTCTCGGAATATCTGGACTACGTAATCGAGAACAAACATATTTTCGAAGCCGAAAAGGAAGAGCGGATCAGCAGGCTGAGGAACCTGCTGGGCGTAAGCAACCTGACCCCGGAACAGGAGTACGAGATCAATACGAAGCTGTACGAAGAATTCAGGAAATACAAGCTGGATTCGGCCATCCGCTACGTCGAACGGAACCTCGAAATCGCCAGGCAGCTGGACAACAAAAGGCTGACCTACCTGTCGAACATGTACCTCGCCCAGCTCTACTCTTTTTCGGGCATGTGCGTCGAGGCAAACCAGATACTCCGCTCCATTCGATCGTCCGAACTCCCGCGCGACCTGCTTCCCGTCTACTACGAGGCCAACAACCGCTATTTCCAGCACTACGCCACGCTGAGCAGCCAGCGCAGCCACCTGCACGAAATGAATATCTACCGGGACTCGCTGATGATGGTTTCCGACCCGGGATCGTTCCGGTACAGGATACACCTGAGCTACAAACTTATGGGAAACGGTAAGATGGACGAAGCCAGGGCGATCCTCGACGAGTTGCTGGAAGAGGTCGGCAAGGACACGCCGCTCTACGCGGAGACGGCCTATGCCTACGGTTATTTCTACCGGCTGAACAAAGACCCGGAGGCTGGAAAGAAATATTTCATGCTCTCCGCGATCGCCGATGCGAAGAGTGCGGTGAAGGAGAACGCCTCGTTCCACACGCTGGCTCTGATGTATTACGACCAGGGCGACCTTTCACGGGCTTTCAAGTACACGCAGGCGGCCATCGAAGATGCGGTATTCAGCAACGTGCAGTTCCGCACGACCCAGATGTCAAAGTTCTATTCGATCATCAACTCGATCTACCAGGCCAAGGAGGCCAAGTCCAAATCCAAGTTGCAGCACTACCTGATCCTGATCAGCGTCCTGTCGCTGTTCCTCGTGCTGCTGTTCATCTACGTTTACCAGCAGATACACAAGCTGTACCGCATCAAGGAGGAGCTGTCGCGGACGAACGGGCGCCTGATGCAGCTCAACGACGAACTGCATGAGAAAAACACGCAGCTCACCGATTCGAACATCATCAAGGAACAGTACATAGCGAGGTTCTTCGACCTCTGTTCGATGTATATCGACAAGATAGAGGACTACCGGAAATCGCTGAACAAACTGGCGCAGAACCGGCAGATCGACGAGTTATACAAACAGCTGAAATCCACGTCGATGATGGAGAACGAACTGGATGAACTGTATAAGAATTTCGACGCCATATTCCTGAACCTCTATCCGACGTTCGTCGCCGATTTCAACGCCCTGCTGGTCGAGGACGAACGGATCGTGCTCAAATCGGAAGACCTGCTGAACAAGGAACTCCGGATTTACGCCCTGCTGCGGCTGGGCATCACCGACAGCGTCAAGATCGCCTCGTTCCTGCGATGCTCGCTGAGCACCGTATATAACTACCGCACCAAAGCCCGGAACAAGGCCGCAATATCGCGCGAGGACTTCGAAAAAATGGTCATGCGAATCGGTGTGCCGCCCGAAAACAGGCCGTGACCGATTCCACGGCAACTACATTTTTTTTGTATATTTTTTTGATAAAATATTTATTTACAAACATATAATACTTTACAGGTTCTACAATTTCCGCCCCAACCTATAAATATGGTATATAATAGGATTAATTTTGTAAACACAGCGTCCAGCCACCCTCTCCCGCAGCGGGCAGCCGGATTGCATCGGATTGTAAACACCTACTTAAACCTATTTTATACGAAATGAATCCAATTAAAGTCGGTCTGATCGGTTTTGGCAGAATGGGAGGTTTTTACCTCGAAGAGATGCAAAAAAGCGGTAACTGGGATATCGTTTACATCTGTGACGTATCTCCCGCATCACGGGAACTGGCCCAGCGGCTCTCTCCCCGGTCGAAAGTAATATCCGACGAACAAATCATATTCAACGACCCCGAGATTCAGGCGGTCGGGCTGTTCGCCCTGGCGGATTCCCGCCCGGAGCAGATTCAGAAAGCCATTGCGAGCGGGAAGCACGTCATAGCCGAGAAACCGATCGCCGACACGGTGGAAAAGGAGTGGCAGACGGTCGCGCTGGCCGAGAAGGCCAAAATCTTCTCGACGGTGAACCTTTACCTGCGCAATTCGTGGTACCACAACACCATCAAGGATTTTATCGCACAGGGCGAAATCGGCGAACTGGCGATCATCCGCGTATGCCACATGACACCGGGGCTGGCCCCGGGCGAAGGACACGAATTCGAGGGCCCGTCGTTCCATGACTGCGGCATGCACTACGTGGACATCGCACGCTGGTATGCCGAATCGGAATTCAAGACCTGGAACGCACAGGCCATCCGCATGTGGGATTACAAGGATCCGTGGTGGCTCCAGTGCCACGGCACGTTCGAGAACGGCATCGTATTCGACATTACCCAGGGACATGTATACGGACAACTGGCCGAAAAACAGACACATAATTCATACATCGACATCATCGGCACGAAAGGCATCGCGCGCATGACGCACGATTTCAAGACGGCGATCGTCGAACTGCACGGAGTGACACAGACGCACCGGCTCATACAGCCCTACGGAGGCAAAAACATCGACGTACTGTGCAAACTGTTCGCCGAGTCGATCGAAAGCGGGAAACGCAATCCGTCGCTCCCCTCGTTCCGCGACGCCGCCACGGCATCGGAATACGCATGGCGGTTCCTCCAGGATTCGCGGCAGCACGACCTGCCGGCAATCGGAAATCTGGAAACGCTGCAGGAGATTCGCGAACGCCGCCGCACGATGTCGAATGGCTACGGGTTGCTGAGGAAGCGCGCATAAGCCGCAATCTGATACTAAAACAAACTTTATAAACCTTAAAAACAATCGGTATGAACCACTTACTGTTTATCGGCAACCTGGGTGCAGGCGAAATCATCGTCATAGCCCTGATCGTACTGCTGCTCTTCGGCGGCAAAAAAATCCCGGAACTGATGAAGGGTCTCGGCAAGGGTGTGCGCAGCTTCAAGGAAGGCATGAACAACATCGAGAACGACATCGAAAACTCGGGTACGGAAAAATCCAACAACGAAAATAAATAGTCCCTCAAAAACAACTAACTTAAATCAAGAAACAATGTCAAGCGAAATGTCAAGGAGAAAGTTCCTGAAAAAAGGAGCTGCTGCCGCGATCGGCTTAGCGGTCGTTCCGGGTACGGTTTTAGGTAAGAAGTTCGGGCACACGGCTCCGAGCGACAAACTCAACATCTTGGGTGTCGGTATCGGCGGCCGCGGCTCGTCGGTGCTCCGCGGCCTCGAAAGCCAGAACATCATCGGCCTGTGCGACGTCGACTGGAAATATGCCGACCACGTGTTCAAGCGCTACCCGGCTGCCAAGAAGTACAACGACTACCGCAAGATGTTCGACGAAATGCTCAAGTCGGCAGACGCCGTGATGGTGGCTACGGCCGACCACACGCACGCGATCATCGCAGCCGATGCGATGACGGCCGGCAAGCACGTCTACGTCGAGAAGCCCCTGACGCATACCGTATACGAATCGCGTCTGCTCACCAAGCTCGCCGACAAATATAAAGTAGCCACCCAGATGGGTAACCAGGGTGCGTCGGACGAGGGTGTCCGCAAGGTCTGCGAATGGATCTGGAACGGAGAGATCGGCGAAGTCCGCAAGGTGGAGACCTTCACCGACCGTCCTATCTGGCCGCAGGGGCTCTCACGTCCCGAGGACGACCAGCGCATCCCCAAGACGCTGAACTGGGACGCCTTCATCGGCCCGGCTCCCTACCGTCCCTACAACGCGATCTACACCCCGTGGAACTTCCGCGGCTGGTGGGATTTCGGTACCGGCGCACTGGGCGATATGGCCTGCCACATCCTCCACCCGGTATTCAAGGGCCTGAAGCTCGGCTATCCGACCAAGGTTCAGGGTAGCTCGACGCTGCTGCTCAACGAATCCGCACCGATGGCGCAGACGGTGAAGTTCGTCTTCCCGGCACGCGACAACATGCCGAAGGTAGCCATGCCCGAGGTAGAGGTATACTGGTACGACGGCGGCCTGAAACCGGCGCGCCCCGAAGGGCTGCCCGCAGGCAAAGACCTGAACATGGCCGGCGGCGGCGTTATTTTCTACGGTACGAAGGATACGCTGATCTGCGGCTGCTACGGCGTGAACCCCTACCTGGTTTCGGGTCGCGTGCCCAACGCACCGAAGGTACTGCGCGAGATCAAGGAGTCGCACCAGATGGACTGGGTACGTGCCTGCAAGGAGGATGCCGACGACCGCGTGCCGAGCGCATCGGACTTCAGCGAAGCCGGCCCGTTCAATGAAATGGTGGTTATGGGCGTGCTGGCAGTCCGCCTGCAGAACCTGAACCGCGAGTTGCTCTGGGACGGCCCGAACATGCGTTTCACGAACATCCCCGATGACGCCACGATCAGTGCCGTCATCAAGGACGGGTTCCACATCAAGGACGGTCACCCGACCTTCGACAAGACCTGGACGGATCCGGTCAACGCACAGCAATTCGCACAGGAGCTCATCAAGCACACCTACCGCGACGGTTGGAAACTGCCCGACATGCCGCGTTAATCTACGGACAAGATTATCAATTCAAATTAAAACAACGGAAAGAATATGAAAAAAGTCATTTTATTCTCGACATGCATCGCAGCAGCCGCAACGATGGCGGCATGCGGCGGCCCGGGTGCCAAAGGCAAAGCGGCAGCCGACACGGCAGCGGCAGAAACCAAGGCCGTACCCGAATACACGGTCATCAACAATGCGACAATAGACCTCTCCGGCTTCCCGCAGGACAAGGACGGCTACTACGTGATCTTCGACGGCAAGACGTTCAACGGCTGGCGCGGCTACGGCAAAGACCACGTGCCCTCGAAATGGACGATCGACAACGGCGCGATCAAATTCAACGGTTCGGGCGGCGGTGAAGCCCAGGACGGCGACGGCGGCGACCTGATCTTCACGCACAAGTTCAAGAACTTCGAGCTCGAAGTGGAGTGGAAAGTTGCCAAAGGCAGCAACTCGGGTATCTTCTACCTCGGCCAGGAGGTAGCCACGACCAAGGACGGCAAACAGCGGATGGAGCCCATCTACATCTCCTGCCCCGAGTACCAGGTACTCGACAATGAGAACCACCCCGATGCCAAACTGGGCGTCGACGGCAACCGCAAGTCGGCTTCGCTTTACGACATGATCCCGGCCGTTCCCCAGAACGCCAAGCCCTATGGCGAGTGGAACAAGGCGAAGATCATGGTTTACAAAGGCACCGTGGTACACGGCCAGAACGACCAGAACGTGCTCGAGTACCACCTCTGGACTCCCCAGTGGACGGAGATGCTCGAAAAGAGCAAGTTCAGCCCCGAGAAGTGGCCCCTGGCATTCGAACTGCTGAACAACTGCGGCGGTGCACAGCGCGAAGGTTACATCGGCTTCCAGGATCACGGCGACGATGTATGGTTCCGCAACATCCGCATCAAGGTGCTCGACTAATTCCGTTAACAACGGTAACGTATGAAACGTAAACTGTTTACAGCGGTTTGCATCCTGCTCGCTTCGGCAATTGCTCCCTGCGGGGCATTTGCCAAAGCGAAGAAGGACGCAAAGAAGGATATCGGTATCCAGCTCTACTCGGTCAGGGATCTGATCGGGAGTTTCGGAAGAAACCAGCACGACTACAAACCCGTCCTGAAGGCACTCGCCGACATGGGTTACACCAGCATCGAGGCCGCCAGTTACAACGACGGTAAATTCTACGGCAACACCCCCGAGGAGTTCAGGCGCGACGTGGAGGCCGTAGGCATGAAGGTGCTCTCTTCGCACTGCGGCAAAGGCCTCTCCGACGAGGAACTGGCTTCGGGCGACTTCTCCGAGTCGATGAAATGGTGGGATCAGTGCATCGCAGCCCACAAGGCCGCAGGCATGGAGTACATCGTGACCCCGTACCTTCCCGTCCCCAAGACGCTGAAGGAGATGCAGACCTACTGCGACTACCTCAACGCGATCGGGAAGAAGTGCCGGGAAGCCGGAATCAAATACGGCTACCACAACCACGCCCACGAATTCCAGAAGATCGAGGACAAGGCTGTCATGCTGGACTACATGATCGAAAACACCGACCCTGAAAACCTGTTCATCGAACTGGACGTATACTGGGCCGTGATGGGGAAGGCAAGCCCCGTCGACTATTTCCACAAATACCCCGGCCGCTTCAAGATGCTCCATATCAAGGATCGCCGCGAAATCGGCCAGAGCGGTATGGTCGGGTTCGATGCCATCTTCGAGAATGCCAAGACCGCCGGTGTGGAAAACATCATCGTCGAGGTCGAGCAATACAGCTACGATGTGGAGAAGAGTGTCAAACTGAGCCTGGATTACCTGCTCGAGGCACCTTTCGTGAAGGCTTCGTACAGCAAATAATCCCTCCGGAAGCATGAAGACGATATCCGGCCGTCAGACGGATGGCCGGATATTTCTTCGCTGAAAGATACCTTCCGGAAAATAAGCAATAAACCCTACTATCCCATGGAAGAAAAGGAAATGACGTTCTGGGCGCACCTCGAAGACCTGCGCTGGTCGCTGGTTCGCGTAATCGCCGTCTTATTCGTGTTCGTTGTCGTCTGTTTCTGCCTCATGCCCTATCTGTTCGACAATTTCGTACTGGCTCCCACCACGTCCGATTTCCCGCTTTACAGATGGCTGTCGAAACTGGGAGGCGGCAACCCGCTGCTCCCCGATTTCAGCAACGACCACTTCTCGGTAGAACTCATCAACATCAACGTAGCCTCGCAGTTCCTGACGCATATCAGCACTTCGTTCTGGTTCGCGCTGGTACTGATATTCCCCTACCTGACGTTCGAAATATGGCGGTTCGTACAACCTGCCCTGTTCGACAACGAAAAGAAGAGCGTCGGGTTGGCATTCGCATTCGGGACATTCATGTTCTTCCTCGGATGTGCGGTCGGTTACTTCCTGGTCTTCCCCTTCACGTTCCGGTTTCTGACCGAGTATCAGTTGAGTCCGCTTATCACGAACCAGATCTCGCTGACTTCCTACATGGGTAATTTCCTGATGCTCATTTTCGTAATGGGCATCGTCTTCGAGTTGCCGCTGCTGGCATGGCTGCTTTCGAAACTGGGCCTCGTGACAAAGACATTCTTCCGGAAATACCGGAAACATGCCGTAGTCGTCCTGCTGGTGCTCTCTGCGGTCATCACCCCGACGGGCGACCCGTTCACGCTGATGATCGTCTTCCTGCCGCTTTACCTGCTCTATGAGCTGAGTATAAAGATCGTCCGGGCATAGCGGGCAACGACACACGATTTGCCGGCTTTCGCCGGCATACGGATTACGGCCGGGAATTACCCGGTCGTAATCGTTAGACGGGGACACCCTGCCGGATCAGCCGCCCTGCCCCTCCGCCTGAGGTGCATTCCGCATCGAAGCCCGGTACTGCGTCGGTGAAACGCCGTAACGCTGCTTGAATGCCCGGTTGAAATAGGGAATGTCCGTAAAACCCACTGCATAGCAGATTTCGGAAATGTTCTTAGAAGAGCGGGTCAGCATCGTACAGGCCATCTGCAACCGAAAGACATTCAGGTAGGCGACAAACGACTCGCCGGTCGCCTTCTTGAAAAACAGGCAGAAGGCCGTCTTGTTCATCGAGGCATAGGACGCGATTTCCTCGAGGGTTATCTTACGGTGGTAATTCTCGACGATATACTTGTAAACGGCCTGCAGGCGCTGCTTGTTCTTATGGATTTTTGCCCCGCGGAATTTCCCGGGCCCGATGGGGCGGCAATGCCCGTCCTGCGCGATCAGGAAAAGCAACTGCAATAACGTCACGAACCGTTCGGGGTCTGAGCTGCGCTCAAGACCCGCCAGTAATTTACGCACCCTGACCGCCGTTTCGCCAGTGAGCCCGACCGCCTGGCGCAACTCCTTATAAAACCGTACGACGGGCTGGAACTCGGGCGAGAGCTGCGACAACTGCACCAGAAACTCCTCGCCGAATTGCAGCGAACCGTTTTCGATCATCCCGTCCGGGGCGCACAATGCCTTGTCATAGACCCAGCCATGCGGAAAATAGGGCGGCAACACGACGACTTCCCCCTCGCGGAAGGGTTCCGTGAAGTCGTTGGTCACCCGCTGGCCGTTCCCGCTGAAAACCACCGTAATCTCGTATTCGGGATGCTGGTGGTATGGGAATTCGTCCCGGTACCACAGCCTTTCGTGGCGGTAAGTGAAAGAGCGGGAGGCACCCTTGAATATTTGCCCGCATGCAACAGTTCCCATCGGTCTTATGCAATCATTTTTTGCGAATATAAGACAATGTTCCGGAAAATCGGAAAAAACAGGGGAAAATTTCGCAGGCACACCTGTTTCAGCCCCGATCAGCTCTGCAACCGATATTCCCTGGGGGTGTAGCCGACATGGCGTTTAAAGAAGCGTACGAAATGCTGCGGATACTGGAATCCCAGTTCATAGGCCACCTGCCCGATGGTTTTGTTCGGGTCGAGAAGCCCCTCCTTGGCCGCGTCGATCATCTTCAGCTGGATATACTCCTGGGCCGATTTCCCGGTCTCCTTCTTCACCAGATCGCCGAAATAATTGGGCGACAGGCATATTTTGCTTGCAAAATAGCGTACCGAAGGCAACCCTTCCTTCGCAGCGGCGCCTTGGGTAAGGTAATCGTCGAGCAACCGCTCGAAACGTGCCAGGACATCGAGATTCATGTCCTCGCGCGTGACGAACTGGCGCTCGTAAAAACGCATACAATAGTCGAGCAGCAGTTCTATATTGGTCGCAATAAGCCCTTTGGTATGCTTGTCGATGGCGTGGAGCAGTTCCATGCGGATTTTTTCCAGGCAGTCGAGGACAATCATACGTTCTTCCTCCGACAGGTGCAAGGCTTCGTTGGACTCATAGGAAAAAAACGTATATTTCTTAATCTTCTGCCCCAGCGACGTACCGCGGATAAAATCGGGATGAAACAGCAGCCCGACCGATTTCTTGGGAACACCCTCCACGTCGGTATACCCCACCGTCTGCCCCGGAGCGATGCAGATGACCGTCTGGTCGTCAAAATCATAACTCGTCTTGCCGTAGTCGATCCGGCATCCCGCAGTCTCCTTGAGGAATACCGAATAGAACCCCATCGTCATCCGGTAGTTTCCCTGGCTCTCGGCCGTATCGAACGAAACGACGCCGACCTGCGGGTGGCGGGTCTCGAACCCGAAGAGTTTGTTATACTGGTCGACAGTGTCGATTTTCAGGATTTCTTCCATGGCTTTTTTCTTTACCTGTTACAAAGATAGTGTTTTTGCAGATTCGGCCCACACGCCGGGCCGCCGAAACAGTAATTGGGGTAATATTATCCGTAATAGGGGTATATTACTGTACATCAGCATATTTCATAGACAACCAAACCAGTAATCAGGGTAAATATATCCGTAATACGTATACAAAACGAATGCCCCGCGGGATGTAGTTTTGCAGTGTAGAAAAACATCAAACACAATAGAGCCATGAAAACAAAAATGAATTTCAACATGCGGATCCCGACCCGCATCCTTTTCGGGGCAGACGAACTGAAAAACCTGCACAGCCAGCAGATGCCCGGGAAAAAGGCGCTGCTGGCAATTTCGAACGGCAAGTCGACCCGGGAAAACGGCTATCTGGCCGCCACGGAGGAACAGCTCCGGCTGGCAGGGGTCGAAAGCGTGGTGTTCGACCGGATCGAGGCGAACCCCTTGAAATCCACCGTCATGGCCGGAGCGGCAGCGGCACGGGAGCACGGGTGCGACATGATCGTCGCATTGGGAGGCGGCAGCGTCATGGACGCCGCGAAGGCCATAGCCCTGATGGCATCCAACGACGGCGACCTGTGGGACTACGTATTCGGCGGGACGGGCAAAGAACAGCAGGCCGAACACGCACCGCTGCCGGTCATCGCAATAACCACGACGGCAGGAACCGGGTCGGAAGTCGATCCGTGGGGCGTCGTAACCAACGAACAAACCCATGAAAAGATCGGCGTCGAAGCCGCATTCCCCGTACTGGCCGTAGTCGATCCGAAGCTGATGCTCACCGTGCCGCCGAAATTCACGGCATACCAGGGGTTCGACGCATTGTTCCACAGCGTGGAGAGTTACATTTCGAAATTCGCCAACCTCGCAAGCGACATGTACGCACTGACCGCCATCGAGCATATCGCCCGCAACCTGCCGCGCGCCGTGGCCAATGGCGACGATCTCGAAGCTCGCACCCGCGTGGCCTTCGGCAACACCCTTTCCGGCGTGGTGATGTGCCTGAGCGCCACGACCAGCCAGCACTCGATGGAACACGCCATGTCGGCCTACCACCAGGATCTGCCCCACGGCGCCGGGCTGATCATGCTCAGCAGGGCTTACTTCTCGTTCTTCATCGACAGGCACGTCTGCGACGAGCGTTTCGTACGGATGGCTCGTGCAATGGGGATGGAGCAGGCCGCACAGCCCAGGGATTTCATCACGGCGCTCACCCGCTTGCAACAGGCATGCGGCGTCGCCGACCTGAGGATGTCCGACTACGGCATCACCCCCGGAGAGTTACAGCAAATGACGTTCAACGCATTCGACACAATGCCCGGACTGTTTGAATCAGACCGGCACAGGCTGAGCATCGACGAATGCACAGCTATCTACCGGGCCGCCTATAAATAACCCGAAAAAACGACACGATCATGAAACGACCATTAATTCTGACAACAGCCATACTTATGATACTCGGCACGAACACATCCGTCGCACAGGGCGACGCAGACAATTTCTACAAAAGCAATTCGGTAAACACCGAGAAAGTATCCTTTTCCAACCAATACAAAATGAAAGTAGGCGCACGGCTCTTCCTGCCCAAGGAGCTGGAGGAAGGGCGAAAATACCCCGCCGTCATCGTCGGGCACCCGATGGGCGCAGTCAAGGAACAGAGCGCCGGTCTGTACGCCACGAAACTGGCCGAATGCGGGTTCGTCACGCTGGCACTCGACCTCTCCTTCTGGGGTGAAAGCGACGGAGAACCGCGCAATGCCGTCCTGCCGGATGTCTATTCGGAGGACTTCAGCGCGGCGGTGGATTTCCTCGGCACCCGCCCCTTTGTCGACCGGGAACGTATCGGCGTTGTCGGGATCTGCGGCAGCGGCAGCTTCGCCATCAGCGCTGCGAAGATCGACCCCCGCCTGAAAGCCATCGCAACGGTCAGCATGTACGACATGGGGGCAGCCAGCCGCAACGGGCTGAAACACGCTCTGTCGCCCGAACAGCGCAAACGGATCATCGCCCAGGCTGCCGAACAGCGTTATGCCGAATTCCTGGGCGGGGAACCCCTTTACACCGGCGGCACAGTACACGAACTGACGGCCGAATCCACGCCGATCGAGCGCGAATTCTACGAATTTTACCGTACGCCGCGCGGGGAGTTCACCCCCGACGGGGCCACGCCGCGCACGACTACGCACCCCACACTGACCAGCAACGTGAAATTCATGAACTTCTACCCCTTCGCCGACATCGAGACCATCTCGCCGCGGCCGATGCTCTTCATCGCGGGAGAGAACGCCCATTCGCGGGAATTCAGCGAGGACGCCTACCGCCTGGCTGCCGAGCCGAAAGAGCTTTACCTCGTGCCGGATGCAGGGCATGTCGACCTCTACGACCGGACAGGCCTGATCCCGTTCGGGAAACTGGAAACATTCTTCAGGGATGCGCTGAAATAATCCCGCTGCGCGGGCAACAGTGCCAAAAGCACACCGGGATGCCGCACCTGTCCGGCGCCCGCGTACCCGGGATCGACCAACCTGTAAAACCAATAAAGAACGACTATGAAAAAATTATTGTTACTGCCGTTCATGCTGCTATCGCTGGTACTGCCGGCGGCATGCGGGGAATCGGGCGACTACCCCGCCCCTTCCGGAGGGCACCCCGGTCAACCGGAGACGCCCGGCGGAAACGAGGGCGGCGACCCGGGCGAAACATCGCTGAAAATCGGCATCACGGTCGGCAGCCGCACGATTACCGCCACGATGGAGGACAATGCCGCCGCACGGGATTTCCTTTCGCGCCTGCCGCTGGAGGTGACGTTGTCGGATTACAGCAACGCCGAGAAAATATTTTATCCCTCACCGGCGCTGACGACCTCCAAGGTCGCACGCAGCTGCACCCCTGCACCGGGCGACATCACGATCTATGTCCCGTGGGGCAATGTGGCCATATTCTACAAAAACGGGTCGAGGAGCAACGACCTGATCCGAATCGGGCGCATCGACGGCAACGGAATCGAAGCCCTCAGCATCCCCGGCTCGCTTAGCGTCCGGTTCGAAAGGCAACGACGGGAAACACCGGAAAACAATAGCGAACAAAATCCGACATGACGGAGCGGAAGAAGCAGTCGTCGTATGGCTTTGCAGCCCCGGAGCGAGCTACATTACGGGCCAGGCAATAGCCGTCGACGGCGGATATACGGCCATGTAAATTCAAACTAAAAAACAAGAACGATGCAGATAAAAAACGCCACCTACGGAGGCGAACGCCCGCTGTTCGCCTCGCACGGCCTGCGCATGGAGCACGTAACCATACAGGCCGGCGAATCGGCACTCAAGGAGTGCTCGGACATCGAAGCCGTCGATTGCCGTTTCGAAGGCAAATACCCGTTCTGGCACGTCGACGGGTTCGTCGTCCGGAACTGCCTCTTCACCGAGGGCGCACGCGCGGCGCTGTGGTATTCGCGCAACCTTACGATGAGCGACACGCTGGTCGAAGCCCCCAAGATGTTCCGCGAGATGGACGGCATCCGGCTGGAGAACGTACGGTTGCCTTTTGCGCAGGAAACGCTCTGGCACTGCCGCAACGTGCGGCTGCGCAACGTGCGGGTCGACAAGGGCGATTACATTTTCATGCACGGCGAAAACATCCGCATAGAGGATTACGCACAAAGAGGCAACTATTCGTTCCAATACTGCCGCAACGTGGTGATCCGCAACGCCGTCATCAACTCGAAGGACGCTTTCTGGAACACCGAGGACGTGACGGTCTACGACTCCGAGATCAACGGCGAGTACCTGGGCTGGCACTCGAAGCGGCTGCGGCTGGTCAACTGCAAAATATCGGGCACCCAGCCTCTGTGTTACGCCACGGATCTCGTACTGGAAAACTGTACGATGGCCGACGACTGCGACCTGGCGTTCGAATACTCGACATTGCAGGCCGCCATAGACGGCCCCGTCCGCAGCGTGAAGAACCCCCGCAGCGGTTCGGTCACGGCCGAAAGCTACGGGGAGGTCATCCTCGACGGGAATGTCAAGGCACCGGGCGACTGCCGTATCGCAACGTGGGACAAACAAAGCAACTGCGCATAGCTGGAATGCGATTTCGATGCCGGGAAACGGAGCATCGGGCATTTTTTTTGTAAATTCGGAACAAAACAATAACGCCATGAAAAAGATATGGGCCTATATTCTCCCGACAGCGCTGTGTTTCGTTCTCGGGGGACTTGCCGGATGGTTGCAGCAAGACGCGATCGAGGAATGGTATCCGCTGCTCGACAAACCGACGCTGACACCGCCCAATGCGGTTTTTCCGATCGCATGGAGCATCATCTACCTCTGCATGGGTATCTCGGGCGGGCTGGTACTGACCTCCGAAGCCCCCGCCCGTAAAAGTGCGGTGAGGCTGTGGTTCCTCCAGTTAGGGTGCAATTTCCTGTGGAGCATACTCTTCTTCGTCTGCCGCAGCCCCCTGCTGGGCATGGTGGACATCGTGGCGCTCGACGTCCTGGTGATTCTCTATCTCGTCCGCAGTGCAAACGTACGCGCCGCTGCCGCATGGCTCTTCGTCCCTTACCTCTGCTGGCTCCTCTTCGCCACCTACCTCAACGCCTATATCCTCGTTGCGAACGGGACGGGGCTGTAAACCGGGGAAAGGCGCGATGTGCAGCAGGACGAAGATTTGAAAAATCCCCGGGAAGGAAACTCCCGGGGATTCGACGGCGTATCGCATAAGGCGGCTATTCCAGCAACGGCAACCTGCCCAGCATATCCCTGAGCCGGATCGCCGTACGGGGCATCGGCTCGGCGACCGTAAGGCCCACCAGCTCCTTTTCAGCCGCAATATCGTTTATCACGCGGACGACCGCCTCTATTTTCATCCCGTCGGGATCGGTGCCGACCGCCGCAACGATCTCCGCCGGGTCGAGCACGTCCATATCGAAATGAACCACCACCTTCGACGCCCCGCACGATTTCAGCCAGGCCCGGAGCGCATCGCTGTCCGCAGCCACCTCTTCGGGGGTGAGATGCTTTATCCCGTACTGATGCTGGCGGGCCTTAATCTCGTCCCGCTCCCAGTTGCGCAACCCTACGAACAGGATCTTCGACGGGTCGAATGCGGCGGGCAGTTCCGCCACGATCTTCGCATCGCCGTGCCCCATGCAGGCCGTCACGGCCATGGCATGGTAGCCGGGATAGGGATCGCCCGGAAGCGTGATGTCGGGATGGGCGTCGATCCATACCATCGCCACGTCGCCGCCGTATTTCGCGGCAAGGTAGGTGAACGGCACCACGCTCACGGAGCAATCCCCGCCCAGGGTCACGATCCTGCCGGGATCGCTCGCCCGCAGCATCTCCAGCGCGGCTTTCGTCTGCCGGAGAATGACGTCGCGGTCGAGTACACCGTCCGTCACCCTGCGTTCCCCGATCTGGGTGGAGACGGGAACGGTGAGCGTTTCCTGCCCGCCGCAGGGAGCCAGGAAGTCGAGCAGCTGCGCCCCGAGGTAATATCCCCGTGCGGCATCGTCGGGATCCTTTACCTCGGGCACCATTGCCGCGACATTGCCGCCCTGCCATTGCGGGTAGATCAGGCGGATCGTCGATGTATTTGTTTTCATAACTTCGCTGTTTGTCGGTACTTTTTGCTGCACTCCGCCAGAAACCACTCCGCCGGCCAGCACGCCGGGCAACAAAAATCCTTTCATAGCGGGTTCGTCCCTTTTGCAGGACATGCAAAAATACGAAATGCCTCCGGGAGATGCAAGTACGTGCAAATTATTCGTATATCGATAAATTTACGGGATGGACAAATTGCGGAAATACGGCTGGCAGTTATTCGGGAAGCGTTATTTTTGCACAAAACCGATCTCTGCTGGAAGCCGCGCACAGGAGTAACGCATTTTACCCGGGCAGATCCCTACCGATACGGAAATTCTACGCCCTCCCGATTGCGAGGCCGGGCGATTTTTTTTGTGATTTGTATAACAATCAAAAAAAATAATTACCTTTACGCCGTTATGGTTCCTGCCCGGTATGCCGGACAGGATGAAAAGGGAATCCGGTGAAAATCCGGAACAGTACTCGCTGCTGTAAGTCCCCTCCTTCGGGAGAAGTTGTTTATCGTACTCTTTGCCACTGGTTTAAACTGGGAAGGCGCGATAAACGGGACGAGTCAGAAGACCTGCCTTAACGATTGATTTGCACCCGCGGGTTTCGGGTTGGAATCGAATGGTACGGTCGTCGTTATCGCAACGCACTCCCTCCCCGATTTGATTTTCAGCAGTTTCCTGTCGTGCAATCACCCGCGTGATTCGAATGACAATGGGAATAATTCATAACAGACAGGGTTATACAACGGGAGAGGCTAATCCGCGCCCCGTCCGGATCTCCTGTTCATCCTCTACGCTTGCCGCAGGCCGTCGCCTGTCGGCAGGCGTTTTTTATCCCCCGGAAATCAAACCGATTAATAATTAAAATCTGAAAAGCATGAAACAACTATTTACCCTTTTGGCAATAACCCTGTTCGGTGCTGCGACATGGAGCTGCTCGTACGACGACGACGATCTGTGGAAGGAGATCGACGGGATCAAGACCCAACTCGCGGAACTCAACAAAGAGGTTTCGGCGCTGCAAACGCTTGTGGATGCCCTGCGCCAAAGCAAGACGATCTCCGATGTGACCCAGACGGACACCGGATACACCATCACGTTCAACGACAACACCTCCGTTTCGATTGCCGACGGCAAGAACGGTACGAATGCCCCGGAGGTCGGTATCGACCTGTTCGAGGGGGGCTACTACTGGACGATCGGCGGCAAGGGCAACTGGCTGACCGATGCGGACGGCCACAAAATCCCGGTAGCTGGCAAAGATGGTTCGAAACCCGAAATGGCCGTCGATGCCGACGGTTACTGGATTGTGGACGGAGCGCGCATCAAAGATGCGGCCGGCAACGACGTAAAAGCGACGGGAAGCAACGGAAAAGACGGGGATTCGTTCTTCAAATCGGTCAGCGACGGCGACGATGCCGTAACGTTCACTCTGACCGACGGCACGGAAATCGTCATTCCAAAAACTTCGGTGTCCTCATTCTGTTTTGTACAGCCCGACGACGGCCGTTCGTACTTCGTATTCGACTTCGGCAAGAAAAAGACGCTGACGCTGAATACGACGGATGTGGAAACCGCCGACTTCATGAATATTCCCGAAGGGTGGAAGGCGTCGCTGAACCTTGCGAAAAATAGCGTAACCGTGCAGGCTCCGGCGGCTTCGGATGCAGCTTACTCAGGCGGCATCATCACGCTGATCGGGATCGATAAAAAAGGGGATACGGTCTTTGCCTCGGCCGACGTGTGCGCTTCGGTAGACTACACGGACAAGGACGGTACGTTCGTGGTCTGCGAGGGCAATATGACTTCAGTAAACGGTATGCTGGTCTACTACGACAAGGCCGGCAAGGAGTACCGGGAGGTATTCGAGCAGGCCAACGGCGGATTGGAGATCGGCAACGTCGTACAGGATATGTTCATGGCCAACGGAAAAATCTACCTGTTAACCCAGAACGGCGACCGCATGGGCGGCGCAGGCCGTTTCGTTGTGTGCGATGCCCGGACGATGCGCATGGAATTCGCCGACCCGCTGGTATTTAAAACCCCCGAAGACAAAGACACATGGCCTCAGCATCTGGTCGTTGTAAGTGCAACGAAAGCCTATGTTCAATATTCCGATTCAAGTATGGAAAGCACTTCGGGCATAGTCGCCCTGACCCTCGGTGAAAATTCGGTGCAAATCGGCGCGACCCTCGAAGGCACGTTCGGAGCCTTTACTTCGGTGGGCGCGATCAAAACCCGCATGGTCTATTCACGGGGTAAGATTTATGCGGGATGCGGACACAGCGTCGTTATCATCAATGCCGAAAGCGGAACGGTGGAAAAGCGGCTGACCTATGAGGGCCGGCAAGTAAAAGGCATCGTCAAAGGTGCCGACGGCAATATCTATTTCGCCCTTGCCGGAACCTATTCCGGCACGAGCCCGAATATGGGAACCCTGACCTCCGATCCGATGATCGTTGGCATCGATCACTCGGGCACGGTCGTTTCAGAAAAAGAACTTTCCGGAGGTGTTCGATTCCCGATCGCAACATGGTCTCCGGCTATCGGCATGTGCGCCAGTTTCACCGATCCTTATCTCTATTTTGTGGATACCGATGCTTTCAACGCCACGAGCGCAACGCGGTACAATTACCAGACGCAGACCGTCGATTACAAATATCTATCTGGAAATGAAACGATTTACGGCATTATGGGGCAGCATCCGACAACCAATGTGTTGTGGGTCGGCAAGTCGAGCTACGTCGATTCGAATATCTACACCTATGACGTGAGCGGAACTTCCGCCTCGGAAATCAACCATTTTTCCTATCCCACGCAGAAAGGTGCCAGCCCGGCCGGGATCGATTTCGTCTACCGTTTCTCCGAAGCGTATATTAACAAATAAAGCATAAAGAGATGAAAAAACTGTTATCCTGTTTATTTGCTGCGTTGTTCGTGTTGTCGTCCTGCAACAAAGACGATGTGATCGAGGTCGATTCGCAGACGGCCCCCCGTATCACGCTCGACAGCGAGAATGCGGTTTACACCATCAAATCAGGCCGGGAACTGACGATCAGCCCCACTTATGAAAACGCGGACAAGGCACTCTATGTGTGGAAAATCGACGGAAAAGTCGTCGGCACGCAACCCGCCCTTACGGTGTGCGAACAAACCGTAGGCGAGTTGTTCGTGCTCCTCCAAGTGTCGAACCGTTACGGCACGGCCTCCGAGGAGCTGCGTGTGGATGTGGTAGAACTGGAAATCCCGACAATCAGCCTGCCGGTTCCCGAAAAAGGGTATACGATTCTGGTCGGCAGTCCTCTGACGCTGAAACCCTCCGTAATCGACACCTCGATCCCCACGACCTGCACATGGAGCGTGAACGGCAAAGAGGTTTCCTCCGAAAAGGAATTTACATTCGACGCGTCCGAAGCCGGAGATTATACGCTCGAATTCGCCACCCGCAATGAGGACGGCGAGGACAGCAAGGAATTCGGGGTAAAAGTCTGCACGATCGACGAAATGCCGTTCGGCTGGACATTCGATCAGACGGTCTTCAACCTATCCGCCGGCCGCCGCATCCGTCTGATGCCTTTCGACATTACCAATGCGTTCGATGCCAGTTATACCTGGTCGGTAAACGGCAAACAGGTGCAACAGTCCTCCGATCCGGTATATATTTTCTCCGAATCGGCCGAAGGAACGTACACGGTCAAAGTCGAAATGAAAAACTCATATCTGACGGTTCCTCAGGAATTGACCGTCAATGTCTGCCCCGCAGAAGGCCGATACTACCGTGCCGGATCTCCGGCAAGCAGCAAGGATTGGAACAAGGTCTACGAGTTCCTTGCCGCTCCCGGACAATTCGTCAACGAACGTTATGACGTGACGACGATGGACGCAGCGTGCGCCTATGCCGAGTCCCAGATGAAACTCAACACCTATGTGTCGCTGGGAGCTTTCGGCGGCTATCTGGTAGTCGGCTTCGACCACAGCATTGAAAATGACGGCGGCTACAACATCGGCGTTTCGGGCAACTCGTTCGACGGTTCATCCGAACCGGGCATCGTATGGGTCATGCAGGACGAAAACGGCGACGGACTGCCGAACGACACATGGTACGAACTGAAAGGCTCCGAATACGGTAAGCCTGAAACGACACAGGATTATGCCGTGACCTATTACCGTCCACGCGCTGCCGGCATGGAGGTGCAGTGGACGGACAACAAGGGTGCGAGCGGTTCCGTCGATTACCTTTCGCAATTCCATACGCAGGACTACTATTATCCGGCATGGGTCGAGGCTGACAGCTACACGCTGCGCGGCACTTGCCTCAAGGCCAACAATTACGACCAGTCGGGCAACGGTTCCTACTGGGTCAATCCGGCTTACGACTGGGGCTACGCGGACAACTTCAGCCCGATCGACCGTCTGACCGACGATCCGAACTCCGGAGCAGGCGTCAACGCCAACCATTTCCGGATTTCCGACGCCGTCACTTTCGACGGCAAGCCCGCTGGCCTCAAATACATCGACTTTGTCAAGGTGCAGACCGGCATTCAGGCAAAAAGCGGCTGGCTGGGCGAAATTTCGACCGAAGTGTTCGGCGTATTCGATTACAACATGACCAAAAAGAAATAATACGATGAGAAAAATACTGATTCTGGCCGCAGCGGTTTTCGCGTTCTGCGGCTGCAACGACAAAGAGGAGAACCAGCCCTTTGCCGGCATCGACAACCACATCACTTCGTTCGCGCTCACCGCCAAGGACGGAACGGTATACCGCGCCGCACTCGTCGGCGACGAAATCGTGGTTTCCATTCCCCGCAATGTGTCGCTCGAAGGTGCTACTGCTGACTACGAACTTTGCGAGCAGGCGATCCTGTACCCCGATCCGGCGAGGATCACCGACTGGGACAACGAACACCGTTTCCGCGTCATGGCCTATAACCAGACCCTGCGCGACTACGCCTACTCGGTCAAGCGTAACGACGTTACGGCCGGCAGCGTCGCACTGCCGACACAGGCCGATGTCGAAGCGTTCGCCGCAACGGGTGCGACGGTGATCGAGGGAAACCTCACGATCGGCGATTTTTCGGCCTGCGACGATCCCGTGACCGACCTTGCGCCGTTAGCCGGACTGACCGACGTGCGCTACAACATCGTCGTAGGCAACTCATTCGCTGGGGAAAAACTCTCCGGGCTCGAAAACCTGCGTTCGGCAGGCGGTCTGGTGTTGGGAACGGCCACCACGCCGCTTACGACCGCCCAGGATTTCGACGTGGTACTGCCCGCCCTCGAATCGCTCGGACAGCTCTCGGTAAACGGCAATACGGTCGCCAAACTCGACCTGCCGAAACTCGTATCGACGGGGACGGTCTATATCAATGCAGCCAAACTCTCCGTTTTCAATGTTCCGGCGCTGAAGGAGTGTACGGGCGATCTGACGATCCTCTCCGGCACAAATGCCTCGACCGGCAACAAGGCCCTGGCCGCACTCGGACTCTCGTCGCTCGAAAAAGTAACGGGTTCGCTGTCGCTCCAGTATCTCAGCGAATTGCAGTTATTGGAACTCCCGAAGATCGCCTCCATCGGCGGCAACTGCACGCTGACTTACCTGACACAGCTCAAAGTACTCAATATGCCGGAACTGGTGCATCTGGGCGGTGCATTTACCTGGAACTACCTGACGGCAGCGACCACATTCGCAATGCCGAAAGTTCCTTCGCTGGCCTCGTTCTCGCTCTCGGACAGTAGCTCTGCAGCCATGCTTTCCAGCATCGACCTCTCGTCGCTCGAAAAGGTACGTGCGGATTTTAAGATCGACACGAAATTTTCAAGCGACAGGCTCGAACTGCCCGCGCTCGAAACCATCGGAGGACAGTTCTACCTGCGCCACCTTTCTCTGATCGAAACACTCTCCATCCCCCGGCTCACGGCCTGCGAAAACATCTATTTTTACCAGTTGAACCTGCTGCCGTCGCTCGACCTGTCGGGCGTGGAGTCGCTCCCGAAGGTCGAACTGATCGCCTGTTACAAACTGGCGAAGGTCAGGGTTCGGAAAAATGCGCTGGGCGATCTGTCGCTGAACGGCGGTTCGAGAGCGTGCGACTTCACCGCACTCGAAGGCGCTGAAACCATCTCGGGAAAACTCAGCGTTTCCAATTATACGCAGAACGACCTGATTACCTTCCCCGGCATTAAATCCATCGGTACCTATTCGCAGTCGGGCGGCAAAGCCAGCGGCCAGACAACTGTTTCATTTCCCGATCTGGAGCAAGTCGGAACTTTCCAGATGAGCAGTTGTTCGTACCTCAAAAAACTCAGCGCCCCGAAACTTACCGAGGTGACGGACAAGTGGGACACGAGCTATATGCAGTATGTGGATGAAGGCGATCTCGAATTACCCTTGCTGCGCAAGATCGGGGTATTCAAATTCTGGGGCGGAACCTACTCCGGTGCGGCCAGCCAAATGAAGCTGACAGGCATGGCCGATTTCGCGGGCGTCACTGAAATCGGTTCGGTAGATATCAAATACTGGGGCAAGATGACCGATTTCTCCGGGCTGAAAAATGCGCTGCCGTCACTTTCGGCCGACAAGTGGAATGTCTCGGGCAACGGTTATAATCCGACCTGGGAGCAAATAACCGCAGGGGAGTATGTCAAGCCGTAGGATGAACCGCTTTATATTCATCGTCGCAAGCTGTTGTTCGGTTCTCACCGGCTGTATGAAGTGGGACTACGATCTCGGTCGGGAGATCGCAGTCCGCCCCGAGGTGGGACACGGGCTGTTCATCACCAACGAGGGGAATTTCCAATACGGCAATGCCACGCTCTCGTTCTACGACACGCAAACCCGTAAGATCGACAACGAGGTGTTCTTCCGCGCCAACGATCAGAAGCTGGGCGACGTGGCACAGTCGATGACGATGTACGGCGGCTTGGGCTGGATCGTCGTGAATAATTCGCATGTGATCTTTGCCATCGACCCCGTGACCTTCAAAGAAGTCGGGCGCATCACGAACCTCACCTCCCCGCGCTATATCCATTTTTTGTCGGACGAAAAAGCCTATGTCACACAGATCTGGGACAACCGCATTTTCATCGTCAATCCCAAACGGTTCGAGATTACGGGATACATCGACTGCCCGGGTATGACGATGGAAACCGGTTCGACCGAACAGATGGTGCAATACGGCAAATACGTCTACGTGAACTGCTGGTCTTATCAGAACCGGCTGCTGAAGATCGAC